>NZ_JBNNST010000004.1:0-322152 GCF_050278025.1 Peribacillus sp. NPDC097197
CTTCAATCTTTGTTCCGTCTAGAAAATAGTTCTCCATTGTGACGTGCTTTTCTTCTATTAGTTGATGGATCATTTCTTCAAATAGCTTCGGAAGGAGCTTATCCATTTGTTGTGTGCGAAATCGATTAATCGTTCGATAATCCGGTTTTTGCAAGGCAGCCAGCCACATTGTTGGGATATTTTCTTTAACCAGTTTGGCGATTTCACGACAGGAATAGACTTTTTGAGAATAGGCATACAAAATGACTTTCGTCATCATTTTAGGATGGTAAGAGCTACGTCCGCCACCATTATAGTGCTCAAAAAAGACATTATCTTCTACTGATTCAATCATTTGATCAATCACACGCGCCACGTGGTGAACCGGAATGAGATCCTGAATGTCAAAAATAACAGTGGTTTGTTGGTTATCATAGGGAATAAAAGTAGGTGTAGAATTTCGTTTTTGAGGAACGGTAGTTTCCTCTTGAATGGTGAGTGGTAGTATAGTTTGTTCCATGTTATAATTTTCTGTAGTGATCTTTGGATTGCTCATAAAAAATCGTCCTTTCGTAAATGGTGTGTGGTAACTTCATTTTACTAAAAAGGGCGATTTTTTTGTGCATAAATTTCATAAAAAAAGGGTTGCCCTAAAAGTCATTTTCCTGACTTTTGGGACAGCCCCTTTTTTTACGATCCTACCGATATACAGACGGGACAACGACCATAAATTTCGAATTTATGACCTGAAACCTCATAGTCCTTCAAACTTTCCTGAAGCTCCTGCATCGGGCATACTTCGATTTCCTTTGTCTTACCACAATTCAAACAAATGAAATGGTGATGATGGGAAGAATGTCCACAAGTGAAGCGAAAATGCTTTTCACCTTCCAATTCAGTTGTCTCAAAGATTCCAAGCTCGACAAACAAGGAAAGATTTCGATAAATTGTATCGAAGCTTAAGCCAGGATAATCTCGCTTCATATTCTCCAGTACATCTTTAGCCGTTAAATATTTATCACTTGAAGAAAAAAGAGCCAGCATTTCCTCTCTTTTTCCTGTATGTTTAAACCCTTTATCTTTAAGTAATTGCATGGCAGTTGTTACGTTCAAAAAATCACCCCACCTATCGATTTTTCCACTTATCCAATAAAATTGATAAGACAAGTATTAGCACTGCGATGATCACGATCGTTCCTCCTGGAGCAAGATCCATATTATAGGATATGAATAGTCCTCCCACGACAGAAATTTCCCCGAATATGACGGAAAAGGCAATCATCTGCTTAAAGCCTTTTGCAAAGCGAAGGCTTGCTGCCACAGGCAATGTCATAAGTGAAGATACCAGTAATATCCCGATAATCTTCATCGATGCAGCAATCACCAATGCCACCATCACGATAAAAATAAAATGAATGGCTTGATATGGGATACCTGAAGCCTTGGCATGTTCTTCATCAAAGGATAGTAAAAATAATTCTTTATATAACAAGGCTAACATCAAAGCGACTGCAATGCCCACTCCCATGATGAGATACAAGTCTGTACGGCTTACTGCACTGACACTTCCGAATAAATAACTGTATAAGTCCGTATTAAAACCATCTGCAACGGAAATGAAAATGACGCTAAGCCCCATGCCGCCAGCCATGATGATGGGTATGGCAAGCTCTTGATAATGCTTGTACACCCCTCTTAACTTTTCAATGAATAACGATCCTCCAACAGAAAAGGCCATCCCTATATAAAGCGGATTCAATCCGGCAAGAGAAAGAAAACTTTTCTGAAGCAATAAACTGAATGCAATTCCTGCTAGCGCTACATGACTAAGTGCATCGGAAATCATCGACATCCGTCTTACCACGACAAAAACGCCTACAAGTGGCGCAATCGCTCCGATGATGATCCCAGTCAAAAAAGCGTTCTGCAGAAATTCAAATTGCAATATCCCCGATATCATTGGGCTATCCTCCAAAACTTATTAATGATTATGGTTTAAAAACTGAACGCCATGTCCGTAAATGGAAGACAATTCTTCCTCATTCAGGCCATTGTATTCGACGGCATCGCCATGAAAATGAAGCACCTTGTTCAAACAGGCAACATGTGTGACTTTATCGGTCACAGTGCCGACATCATGTGTAACCAATATTAGGGTAATCCCCAATTTTTTATTTAGCATCTCAAGCATTTCGTAAAACTGATGGACATTTTTTGAATCAACACCAACAGTTGGTTCGTCCAAAATCAACAATTCAGGCTCACTGACAATTGACCGCGCAATAAACACCCTCTGCTGTTGACCTCCGGATAATTCACCGATGTTTCGGTTTTGATACTCGAGCATATCCACTGATTCCAGAGCATCCTTCACCTTTTTCTTGTCTTCTTTGCTTGCAAATTTGAACAGGCCGATTTTTTTTGTCAAACCGCTTTGAACCACTTCAAAAACGGTAGCAGGAAAACCGGAATTGAAGGAATTTGCCTTTTGAGAAACAAACCCTATCTTTTGCCAATCCCTAAAGCGTCGGATATCTTCCCCAAATAAATTAATTTTTCCTTTTTGGAGTTTAAATACACCAAGTAACAACTTCAACAGAGTGGATTTACCGGATCCATTCGGACCGACGATAGCTAAAAAGGCCCCTTTAGGTATTTCAAGTGATACATGCTCCAGCACTAAATCTTTTGTATATTTGTAAGATATATCTTCTAATTTAACGATGGGGTTGATTACATTGTCCAAAACTATCACCTTTTTTTTAAGAATCATTACGATTAACAAAGGTTAGTATAAATCAAAGATGTTCAGAAGTAAAGAATTCGCTCCAGACTTCACATGGTCTAACTGTTTAACAAAAACCATACATCCGTAAATTTCCAACAATCCGTGAACTTTCGAGTTCACATACCCTATCTTTCTTCATATGTTTTAAAGGAGGAGGAGATCGTATGAAATTATTCGAAATGATGGTCAACCATAAAATAAATCAGATACGCCCGGATGAACTACTTTCCCTTGCTAAACAACATCAGATTAGTCTAACACAAAAACAGGCAAGTGATATTACTGCACTGCTGGCCGGTAGAAACATCAATATATTCGATATTCGCCAAAGGCAAAACGTTCTTGGTCAAATCACCCAAGTGGCAGGAGCGAATACGGCCCGGGCAATCGAAACCCTTTTCAACAACCTTACAGCCAATATGTAAACAAGGGTAGCCGGTATCATCTAATTTCCTATGTAAAATAAGGGACGATTCATCGACATGCCGATGGATCGTCCCTTCTACTTACATTTGCAACATGATTTTTTCCAGTACACCCTCGTCGAATTGCTGGTTCTTAAGCATATCGATTTCGAATTTATACGGAGCCTTTTTATCCTTCTTGTCTTCTCCTACATAAGGAGTTTCCAGGATTTTTGGAACTTCGCTTAACTGTGGATGATGGACAATGTAATTCAACGCTTTAAAGCCGATATGTCCAAAACCAATATTCTCATGACGGTCCTTATGCGCACCACGGACATTTTTGCTGTCGTTGATATGGAGCACCTTGATCCGTTCAACGCCGATCAACTTATCAAATTCATTCAGGACTCCATCGAAATCTTCGACGATATTGTATCCAGCATCATGTGTATGACACGTATCGAAACATACAGATAGCTTATCGTTATGGATTACACCATCCATGATCATTGCCAATTCTTCGAAAGAACGGCCACATTCCGTACCTTTCCCTGCCATCGTTTCAAGGGCAATTTGCACTTTGTCATCTGTAGAAAGAACCTCATTTAAACCTTCAATGATTCTTTTAATTCCGATTTCAGTGCCTGCACCGACATGGGCACCAGGATGAAGGACGATCTGACCCGAACCGATTGCTTCCGTCCGATCGATTTCACTGCGCAAAAAATTGATTCCCAAGTCGAAAGTAGCTGGATTTGTGGTATTGGCAATATTGATTATATATGGAGCATGTACAACAATATCCGTTATCCCATTCTCCTCCATATGCAGTCTACCTGCTTCAATATTCAAATCCTCTATTTTCTTGCGTCTTGTATTTTGCGGGGCTCCTGTATAAACCATGAATGTATTGGAACCATATAAAGCCGCTTCCTGACTCGCAGCAAGTAGCATATTTTTCCCGCTCATTGAAACATGCGACCCAATCTTCAGCATCCAATTACTCCCTTTTATTTCTTTCTTTGTATGCGGCGTTCGCGTTTTTTAAAGTTTTCCACGTCACGTTGAATTTTCTTCTTGTAACCAGGTTTAACTTTAGACGGCTTCTTAACATGCCTACTTGCCTTTACATCTATCTCTGATTTTTGTTTCTTACGATTTTTCCGTTTGTTACGTTCGTCTATATCTACCCAATCGCCATTTTGAATATCGGCATCATGGAATTCAATCCCCATCTTTTCAAGGCGGTTCAATGCATCTTCATCAGATGTACCATATATCGTTGCTGCAATTCCTGAGTATCCGGCGCGGGCAGTTCTTCCCGTTCTATGAATGTAGAAGTCCAGGTCCGTCGGTAATTCATAGTTAATGATATGACTGACACCTTCAATATCAATTCCACGAGAAGCCAAATCAGTAGCGACAATGAATTGATACTCCAGATCATTGATTTGCTTCATCATTTTCTTACGATCACGAGGCGATAAATCTCCATGGATCCGGCCCACTTTCAATCCCTTTTCAATCAGGGAGTTGGCTACATGATCCGCCATTTTTTTCGTATTGGTGAAAACGATAGCCAAATACGGATTATAACGAACGATGATATCATGTAATAACTGCTCCCTGTTACGGTGACGAAGAGGTATCAGAACATGTTCAATCTTTGCGGCTGTCGCCTGTTTCGGATTAACTTGAACATATTTCGGGTTTTCCATATATTTATTCAAGAATGGCTTTAACTTTTCCGGAATGGTTGCCGAGAAAACAAGCATTTGAATTTTTTCCGCCATACGGGAAGCAAATTGGTCAACATCTTCAAGGAAGCCCATATCGAGCATAAGGTCCGCTTCATCAACAACAAGCATTGTAGCCGTATATACCTGAAGGGCTTGAGCCTCAACCAAATCCTTGATTCTTCCTGGAGTCCCAATGACCAACTGTGGCTGGGTCTTCAATTTATCGATCATACGCTGTTTATCGGTACCACCGATATAGCAACGTACTTGAATTTGCTCATCTTCAGGGAAATGGTCCGCAATTTTCAAAGCTTCTTTGTAGATTTGATTCGCTAACTCACGGGTTGGTGCGGAAATAATCGCTTGAACTTCATTTTTCCCAGCATCAAGCTTGTTCATAATCGGCAGCAAATAGGAATGAGTCTTCCCTGTACCTGTCTGCGACTGTCCAATTAAGCTACTTCCCTTTAAAAGCGACGGGAGCACGCGTTCCTGTATTTCCGTCGGCTTATCGAACCCTAAAGTACGAACTGCATCTAGAATGTAGCTTTTCAAATTAAATCGTTCAAATTGGTTTTGTTTCATCAAATATCTCCTTTATTCTTGTCTTTCATTAGACACGTCTTATTATTATAATAAATTTCATACAAAAAGCGCAAGCGTCTTGGTAGCTCGTGAAGAAAATAGGGATTGGCCCATAAGGCGTTTTTTGCCTTATGTGGTCCGTCGTCTTTTTCACAGCGAGCTAGACGCTGGAGCTGGATTATACAAAAAGCGCAAGCGCCTTGGTCAGTTCTCTTAATGGACTCTTGCAAATGAAAAGCACCTGTCCTGGTCATAGCGTATCCCCCGCAGACATGGAGCAAAAAGACTACCGTTACCATCTTACCTTCTTTCCGACCACTTCACAACATTCCATCTATCCTTTCCTCAAACCTTTTTTACCATGCTGCATAATTTATAGGGAAGAACACATCAATACCTAAACCATAAAGAGGTGAAACCTATGTTCCAAGATAGAAACCGTTCCCCCGGTCCTGGATTCCAGCAACCTAATAATGGCCCAAGGATGCAGCAACCTAGACCCTTCAGGGGACCACAGTACCCAAACAGCAACCCTTTTCAGCCAATGAGGCCGCCTCAAGGAGGACCACAAGGACCACCGGGACCCCAACAAGGCTTCCGGGGAGGAGCCCCCTTCAATCAACAACAAAGACCAGAACAGCAACTTCCTAAGAAAGAAGGGATTTTAGCCAAGTTTCTAGGTAGGTCCAAACAACAAAATGCCGCTCCCCCAAACTTATTCGCACCAGCCAATTCCACTACCACTAGTTCTTCAAGAAGTAGTGGCGGCGGCATTCTGGAGAACTTAACCAAACCCGATTCACTCAACAATATGCTAAACAACACCCAAAAGGTATTGCAAGCGGCCGAGCAATTCACGCCAATGGTGCAGCAGTATGGGCCAGTAATTAAAAACCTCCCCTCCATGTGGAAGGTGTTCCGCAGCATATCATCAAGTGAAGAAACGGAAAAACCAGCAGAAGAAAACACCAATTTAACCACTTCTCCCAAGATTCAGGAACCCGAACCCGCTGTGAATAGCGATAAGCCAAAAATCGAATTAAACGTAGAACCGGCTGCCGAGGCTCTCCCCAAAAAGACAAGGAATCGATCATCCGGACCTAAACTTTATATTTAAACCATTATAAAATTGCGCCCGTGGCATCATTCATGAAATACGATATTTTGTAAAATCATCTATGGTCTTATATAATAGAAGGGAATACGCGTAAGTTTCTTGCCTTTGAAGGAGGACACATAGATGAAAGTAAATAAAATCTCCCCGCGGGGCTATTGCTATGGAGTAGTTGATGCCATGGTTATTGCCAGGAATGCGGCTTTAGATAAAACCTTGCCACGCCCTATTTACATTTTGGGAATGATCGTTCATAACAAGCACGTTACCGATGCTTTTGAAGAAGAGGGGATCATAACGCTAGATGGCAGTAACCGAAATGAAATCATCAATCAGGTGGAAACGGGAACTGTCATCTTTACCGCTCACGGCGTTTCCCCTGAGATTCGGAAGATTGCGAAGGAAAAAGGCCTTGTCACCCTTGATGCTACTTGTCCTGACGTTACCGCTACACATGACTTGATCAGGGAAAAAGAATCGGAAGGGTATCAAATCATCTATATCGGCAAAAAAGGACATCCTGAGCCAGAGGGAGCAGTTGGTGTAGCCCCTGATGTCGTTCACCTCGTGCAAAATGCTGAAGATGTCGAAGCCTTATCATTGAATAGTGAAAAGATCATTGTGACCAATCAAACGACAATGAGTCAATGGGATGTCCTGGACATCATGGAGAAGGTGAAGGAAAAGTTCCCCCATTCTGAGGTCCATAAAGAAATCTGTTTAGCCACACAGGTCCGTCAAGAGGCCGTAGCCCAACAAGCTGGAGAAGCGGATGTCCTTATCGTCGTCGGTGACCCAAAAAGCAATAACTCCAATCGGCTTGCACAAGTATCCGAAGAAATTGCAGGAACCACGGCTTATCGCATAGCCGATATTTCCGAGCTGAACCTCGAATGGTTAAAAGATGCCAAAACGGTGGCTGTCACTTCGGGAGCTTCCACGCCTACTCCTATAACGAAAGAGGTCATTAGATTCCTTGAACAATATGAACCTACTGACGAATCGACATGGGATACGGAAAAGAAAACACCCTTGCATAAAATCTTACCTAAAATCAAAGTAAAGAAAGCCTGAAAAAAAGGCAGCCACAAATGGTAGTGGCTGCCTTTTTCTGTCCTTTTATATAAATGTAAAAGGATCTGTATTGAGCTCAGAAGGTATGAATTCTACATCCAAATTTTTATTGACGCACATCTCATTCAAGATTCGAGCTACACCTTTTTTCATCACTTTCTCAACATTATGGCCCGGATCCACGATATTCAATCCAATCATCATGGCGTCGTGAGCCGTATGATAATACATATCACCCGTTACATACACATCGGCACCTTTAAACTTAGCGGTCGTGAAGTATTTATTTCCATCACCGCCAAGAACGGCAACTTTTTTTATGGTACTGTTCAGGTCTCCAACTACACGGACATTCTCCACTTCGAGAGTCTCTTTAACATGCTCGGCAAATTGTCCAAGGGACATTTCTTCTGCAAGAACCCCGATTTTGCCTAGCCCCAAGGATTCGCCTTTGTTTTCCAACTTATAAATATCATAAGCCACTTCTTCATATGGATGGGCTTTGATCATCGCAGAAAGTATTTTTTTTTCAATGGGTTCGGGGAATATGGTTTCAATTCGCACTTCTGAAACCCTTTCAATCTTGCCTCGTTTACCAATCGACGGTTCACTGCCTTCCCCGGGTAAAAACCTGCCTGTACCCTCAACTGTAAACGAACAGTAGCTGTAATTCCCTAGCGAACCGGCTCCTGCCTTACCCAAGGCATCCCTTACCTTTTGTTCGTCCTCTTTTGGTACATACACCACTAATTTTCTTAGAGGGATTTCATGGGTAGGGACAAGGACCTCTGTATTTTGTAATTGCAATGCATCAGCAAGTAAATCATTTACACCGCCCTTGGCTACGTCCAAGTTAGTATGTGCGGCATAAACGGCAATATCATGCTTGATCAATTTCTCGATGATTCGGCCACTAGCCTTAGCTGTATCTATTTTCTTCAACGGCCGATAAATCAAGGGATGATGGGCAATGATCAGTTCGACACCTTTTTCTATCGCTTCATCCACCACTTCTTCCAGGACATCAAGTGCAATCATCACTTTTGAAACGGGCTTATTCAATTCCCCGACATGTAGTCCAATTGGATCCCCCTCCATTGCGTATCGTTTCGGAGAGAACTGTTCGAACATTTCAATAATCTGCATACCATTAGCTGTTTTCATCGTTTAAGCACCTCCTCAATGAATGAAATTTGCACTTCCATTTCCTTGCGCTTCGTTTCTAAGCCACTTCGGCCACTCGCATCCAATTGCTCAATGATTCTTTCGAAGTGCGCCTTCTCATGTTGCCATTTCTTTATGAAAGTATCACTGAATTTCTTTAACAGGAATGGCCCGAACATAAGCCCAACTTGCTTATTTTCATGATAGGGCTGAAGAGGGTCCCCTTTTTTCGCAATCAAGATTTCATAGATCTTTCCATCTTCCTCCAGAATATCTTCATCGATTAATTCCCAACCGTTATCGATTAGCCAATTACGAACGTTTAGGGCTCCTACATTGGGCTGAAGAATGAGTCTCTCCACCTTCTCCAACTTTTTTTTCCCATTTTCCAATATACTAGCGATTAATGTACCGCCCATTCCTGCGATAGTAACACATGTAGCTTCATCCGGTTTTAATACCTCAAGCCCATCGCCTTTACGGACTTCTATGAGGTCCTCTAATCCCGTTCCCTTCACTTGTTTAAGGGCAGACTGATAGGGACCTTCCACAACTTCACCCGCTATCGCACGGTCACAGAGCCCATTGGCTACAGCATAGCAAGGCAGGTAAGCATGATCGGAACCGATATCGGCCAGAATGCTCCCTTTCGGTATATGTAACGCGACATGTTCTAATCTCTTTGATAATTTCTCGTGATTCATTATACTATCAACTCTCTTATTTCAAATTCATATTTATATCATTTCATTTCCCATTCGATTATAACAAGTTCCAAGGAAAAATTACAGAACGAGGACAACATGGGGGGATCCATCAGGGAAAAGGAGGAGAATACCGAAGATAAAAGAAAAGCTGATTCAAAAACGAATGTACGTTTTGAATCAGCTTCCTGCTTATTTTAATCCGTGAATATACTTTGCCATGGCATCGAGATTCGATTCGTCAACTAAACCAGCAGGCATAGCTCCTCGTCCATTAGCGATGACTTCTTTGACTTCATCTTCGGATAAACGGTCGGCAACACCCTTAAGGGCAGGTCCGACTCCACCTTGATAGGCATCACCATGACATGAAATGCAATTCTGTTTATAAATGTCTTCAGGTGAGGATGAGGCACTTTCCGTTTCCTCTGTTTTTTCTCCGCCTTCTTTTTCTTTAGCAAGATCTTTGGCATCTCCTAAACCTTTGAATGAAAGTAAAAACATAAGTCCAATACCAAAAACCATGATAATAATAAAAGGCATAACTGGATTGCGATTCATAGTATTTCCTCCTCTATGTAGAACCTAAACTTACCATATTTAATATTATATACAAATTACTATATATTATTTTACTTGAAAAGAGTTTCAAGTAAAACCCCAAAAATAGAAGATATTATATTTTTTCTCAAATTTGTCAAAAATTTATGTATATTTACGAACAATTTTGACTTTTCTTGGATTTTTTCCATAATACCCCTATTCATGATAAAACAAACAAGCATCTGTTTTTAATTATATCAATAAAAAGTAAGCTATTACAACTAATCCCAAAATTCCAGATATCGAAAAATAGAGCAGCTTATATTTTTGGCCAATCCATAACCATAACCCACAGTTGAAAAATAAGCCTATATACAGGATACTCCTCTTTCCAGCGGCGATTAGCTCGGTTACTTGCACTGTTTCCACTAACACTAACAATAACAATCCTATTAAAGATAATGGTAAAAGGAGTTTCGTGTTCTTGAAGCGTCGAAGAAAGAAAAGAAAAGCAAGGATGGAGAAAGTTGTCACGACTATTTGCATTGTGTTGGATATTTCAGTAAAATAATTCAAAAATATATTAATTAAAAAAAGAGCACCCATTGCAATCCCATTAATCCATTCTTTTTTACGGCTTTTGCTTTTCTGAGGGGTAACAGGTTGTGCCTCCCCCTGGCTATATAAGACTAGTAAGTAATTGCAATATTGTTCTGGGAGCATGCGACTTTGCTTCCAAGAGTTAATTTCTTGAATGATGATTTTCTTTCTTGTTTCATCCATGAATACACTTCCTCATGCGTACTGTGCTTTTTTATTTTTCGGTTAATCCTGCCTGTCGGATTTGGTGTTGATTTCCTTTAAAGGATTATTCTCCACACCAATGGCTGAAAAAAAGAGCCACTCCCGAACGCTGGGCATTCAAAGAGGGCTCTGTAAAGGGCGTTATTCTATTCTAGGAAATCTTTCAAGCGTTTACTGCGGCTTGGATGTCTAAGCTTTCGTAGTGCCTTAGCTTCGATTTGACGGATACGCTCGCGGGTTACGCCAAACACCTTACCTACCTCTTCAAGAGTGCGTGTACGACCATCATCAAGTCCGAAGCGAAGTCTCAAGACATTCTCTTCACGATCAGTCAGTGTATCTAACACATCTTCAAGTTGTTCTTTCAACAATTCGTATGCAGCATGTTCAGATGGAGAAGTCGCATCTTGGTCTTCAATGAAATCACCTAAGTGTGAATCATCTTCTTCACCAATTGGGGTTTCCAATGAAACAGGCTCCTGAGCAATCTTCAAGATTTCACGAACCTTTTCCGGAGTTAAATCCATATCCTCTGCAATTTCCTCTGGAGATGGTTCACGTCCAAGATCTTGAAGAAGCTGTCTTTGTACCCTGATTAATTTATTGATGGTCTCAACCATATGCACCGGTATCCTGATCGTTCTTGCTTGGTCAGCAATCGCACGAGTGATGGCCTGACGAATCCACCAAGTTGCATAGGTACTGAACTTGTACCCTTTGCGGTAATCGAATTTCTCTACCGCTTTGATAAGACCCATATTTCCTTCTTGAATCAAGTCAAGGAAAAGCATACCGCGTCCTACGTAACGTTTGGCTATGCTGACTACCAGACGTAGATTGGCTTCGGCTAGACGGCGTTTTGCCTCTTCGTCCCCTTCCTCGATTCGCATCGCTAAAGAGATTTCCTCTTCTGCAGATAAAAGGTCGACCCGACCGATCTCTTTCAAGTACATCCGGACAGGATCATTAATCTTAACACCAGGAGGAACACTTAAGTCATTTAAGTCAAACTCTTCTTCTTTAGCAAGTTTTTTGGAATCCGGATCATCTTCATCCTCTTCTTCCTCACCATCCGTGAGAATCTCGATTCCATTTTCAGCTAGCACCTCATAGAACTCATCCATTTGATCGGAATCTAATTCGAAACCGCCAATTTTTTCGGCAATTTTTTCTAAGGTCAAAGAGCCTCTTTTCTTACCTAGCTCTATTAATTTTTCTTTAACCTGCTCAAGGCTAAATTCATTATCAACTTGTTTGGAACGTGCTGGTTTTTCAGCCATTAGTTCCCCTCCTTCCAGGTCTTACACCTAAACAACTACAACATTTTGCGCAACTTAATGATTTCCATTGCAATTCTGGCGGCAGCTTTAGGATCGCTGCGTCTCACTGCATCTTTTTCTTCTGCCTGTTTTTCTTTTATCTTTAACATCTTTTCATATTTCAACACTTGATTTATACAATCAGTCAGTTCTTTATCGGAAACTTCCTCATTAACTGACATCATTTCTATTTCCGAAACGATCCTTCTCAAGTTTGGATCCGGCAAATAAGTAAGGAAAAAGCTTGGATCAGGCTCGTGTCCATCTTCATAGAAAGCATATAAATAGGTGATGATGGCCTGATGTTCATCTACATGAAAGAGTGTTTGTCCAAGCAACTGTTGAATCTTATAAGTCATTTCCCTGCTTTTCAGCATATGGGCCATCAACTTAATTTCAGCATTGTGATGAGCAGGTTTTAATTTATGCTCATACTGAAGGGTCATTTTCTTTTGAGCAGCAGGTTGTGGCAGTGTACCCTTTTTACGTTCCGCAAAAAATACCTGTCGTTGCTGCTGTTCAAGCGCATCCAACGAAAGTGTAAACTCGGAGGATAGCTGCCTAAGATAATGATCCCGCTCCACTGCACTTGGCAAACGAGAAATTTCTTTAAGGACTTCTTCGATATATTGAATTCGATCTCCTTCATTATTTACATTTTTTCCTCGACGTAAATAATGCATCTTGAATGCCATGTAGGTTAAACTGGCCCCTATTACCTCAGAAACAAAGCTTTTCTCACCAAATTCCTTTATGTAGTCATCGGGGTCCATATTATCAGGCATAAGTGCTACCTTAACGGTAAAATCCGTTTCCTGTAGCATGTTAACTGCGCGGTTAGCTGCATTCAAACCAGCCGAATCCGAATCATAACAGATTAAAACCTGGTCCGTATTTCTTTTTAAAAGTTGAATGTGCTGATCGGTTAGAGCGGTCCCCATCGTAGCAACCGAATTCTCCACTCCGGCACGGACTGCGGAAATACAGTCGGCAAAACCTTCGAAAATTACAACTTGTTCCTTCTTGCGAATGTGCGGTCTTGCTTGATGGAAATTATATAAAGTTTTACTTTTATTAAAGATTGGGGTCTCGGGGCTATTCAAGTATTTGGGCTCATCGTCCCCCATTGCTCTACCCGAAAACGCAATCGTATTCCCTTGATGATCCATAATTGGAAACATGACTCTATTTCTAAAACGGTCAAAGTATGACTCATCTTTTTCCCTGTAAATAATCAACCCAGCCTGCTCCATAAATTCTGGCGGGAAACCCCTTTTTAAAAGAAACTTGGAAACAAAATCCCAAGAATCCAGTGAGTAACCAATTTGGAACTTTTCAATCGTTTCTTCGGTAAATCCTCTATTAAGGAGATACTCCAAAGCTTCTTGGCCTTCCTTGGTATTTACAAGAAGATGATGGTAAAACTTTCGAAGCAAGTCATGGGCTTCAAGCATCTGTTGAGAACCAGCCGGCATATTAGACCGTTGGGAGTCCTTATTTATTTCAATGTCCAAAGGTATATTCCCTTTTTCAGCCAGGACCTTTGCAGATTCCACAAAATTATACCCTTCGATATCCATTAAGAAAGTGAAAATATTTCCGCCTGCACCACAGCCGAAACAATGGAAAATCTGCTTCTCTGCGGAAACAGAAAATGATGGTGAGTTTTCACCATGGAAAGGACAAAGCCCGAAATAATTCCGTCCTTGCTTCTTCAGCTGGACATATTCTCCAATCAAGTCGACGATGTCCACTGCTTCTCGGATCTGATTTATCTTTTCATCTTCTATACGACCATTTGTCATTTTTTCACCTTGCGATTTTGGTGATAGTTTTTTAATTCGATATTGAATTCTGATTCCCTGCAAAATTCGACAAAATTTTCAAAAGTTTATTTGTAAAACATATTTTGTCATCCTTTGTAAAGGCTTTCGGTCCTTTCGTATGCTTCCCCTGCCTGCGAAGTTTCGCTGACTGGTAGCGCATATCGAGAAGCATGAAAATATTCTCATTTGTATATTCTTTTCCCCTCGGAGATAGAACATAAACGCTTTTAGGAAGCAGGGTACCAGCTAATCCAATATCAGCAGTAATAACAATATCACCCTTTTTTACAGAATTCACTATATAAAGATCTGCTGCTTCTTTATCTGCATCGACGTATACCCATTTGCCTTCAGGGTTGTTCATCATATTTTTATATGATGCAACAAAACAGACATCGACATCGCATTGTCTTGCACAATGAAGAATCTCATCTTTCACCGGACATGCATCGGCGTCAACATGTATTATTGGTTTATTTATCATACCTTTTAATTCTACATCATTCTGCATAATCCTTTTTTCTCCCCTAAACTTTATCGAGATATAATGAAACTTCCAAACACTTATCCTGAAGTCATTCGCAAGAATATACAAACGGTATCCTCTAAACAAGTGTTACACCCTATTTTGCCTCATCAATTATACTGAATGTGTCGAATTTTTTTATGATAAAAAACTTGACTTCTTATAATCCTTAGTTTATTCCTTAATAACCAAGTCTAAACCTCAAGATTACTTTTTTCTCACAATTTTTTATTATAATCTATTTTTTAAAAAGATGCTACCAATTAGATTCTGAATTTCAAACATCTAAAAAGTGGGTTGTGAATTGTTTAACAAAAGAGGAATTATGTAAGTGTCATCCATGTTTTACATTTAAAACCCAATAAACCTTGAGCATGAAAATGTGAGCCGACACTAAAAGTGTCCAGCTCACATTTTGATTAATCTCAATTTTAAGAATAAGAGAAATCTACCGATTTTTATTTTGAAGAATATTCATAATTAAGTTGGCCGTTTCTTCGACAGCTTTATTCGTAACATCAATGATTGGGCAGTCGAGCCTTGAAATAATTTTATCAAAGTATGTCAACTCTTCTTTGATTCGTTCCACATTCGCATATATAGCATGATCATTGAGTCCAAGTGACTTCAATCGCTCTTTCCGAATATGATTTAACTTTTCAGGACTTATTTTCAACCCAATGCATTTTTCAGGCGGGACCAGGAATAGTTCTTCTGGCGGCTCTACCTCTGGTACTAAAGGAACATTGGCCACTTTATAGCGTTTATGAGCTAAATATTGGGACAAAGGTGTTTTGGACGTGCGAGAAACACCAACCAACACGATATCCGCACGTAAAATCCCACGTGGATCCCGTCCATCGTCGTATTTTACAGCAAATTCAATGGCTTCCACACGTTTGAAATAATCATCGTCAAGTTTTCTTACGAGCCCCGGCTCATTAAGAGGTCCTTTAGATGTTCTTTCCTGAAGGATATCCATGAGCGGTCCTAAAATGTCATAAGCAGACAGGTTTTCTTTTTCCACCTGTGCTTTCATGTAGTCTCTAATAGCAGGCTTCACAAGAGTGTAGGCGATGATTGCCCCATCTAATTTGGCCAGTGAAATTACTTCATCCACGTTATGTTCATCTTCAATATACGGAATTCGTTTAATAGTAAAAGCGGAACTAGAAAACTGACTAGCCGCAGCTTTAGTAACTAACTCCGCTGTTTCCCCAACTGAATCCGATACAACATATATAATAGAACCGTTCATATTCTCCGTCATTCCTTTGCAAGCCCCCCTAATAGCCTTCATCAGCTAAAGCTACGAATGCTTTTGTTATATTGGTTTTCGTCACTCTTCCAATTACCTCATAGCCTTTTTCTGTTTCTTTGACGACAGGTAATGAATCAATTTGTTTCTCAATCAATTTTTTGGCAACATCGATCAATAAATCTTCTTTAGTACACATTGTAATGTTAGGCATCCTTGTCATGATGATATTGACCGGGATGGAATTCAGTTCTTGTTTCCCAATACTTGCACGGAGCAAGTCTTTTCTGGACAGTACCCCTACGAGTAAAGCATGCTTATCCACTACGAACATAGTGCCGACATCTTCTAAAAACATCATGACAATCGCATCGTAAACAGATATACCCTCGTCCACAACGACAGGGATCGATTGATGGTCCCGAACATACAGATGGTTCAGACTATCTGTCAATAGCTGTGTACCCGAGCGACCTGTATAGAAATACCCGACACGTGGACGTGCATCTAGAAAACCGGCCATCGTTAAGATAGCCAAATCCGGACGAAGCGTCGCCCTCGTTAAGCTTAACCTATCTGCAATATGCTCTCCAGTAATCGGTCCATTCTCTTTAACAATTTGTAAAATCTGTTCCTGACGTTTATTCAATTGAATTGTAATCACCACCCTACTGCTTTTCGCAGAGTAAAGTAACAAAGGATCTTCATATAACGATTATATACTATATCATTTGATAAAAGCAGTTTTCATCTCTATTAGTTGTAATAATCGGAAACCCTTCATAAAAAGGGTCCCGATCATTTCATTGGATTAAGAAAGGATTATTTTGTTCACAGCCCCAAAGCTGGAAACTAAATCACTAATTTCTTTCATAAGGGATAAACGATTATTACGTACGGCTTCATCTTCCGCCATGACCATTGTATGCTCGAAATAAGCCTCTATTTCGCTTTGAAGCGATATAAGCTGTTCGAAATGCTCCATCTCATCATTCGTTTCGGCATAGGCTGAAGCAACCGTTCCAAATTTCTCATACAACGCTTTTTCTTCTACATTTTCAAAAGCAGCCGGGTTCACTGTCACCTTATTATCGCATTTCCCAGCGATATTCATGACACGGCTTAACGCCTCAAGACTTTCTTTAAAGCCGGCTTCCTCTTTCTTTGCTTCTAATACCTGAGAGCGTTCAACAACAGAATGGATATAACCAATTTCATTAACCAAAACAGCATCGATTAAATCATAGCGAATGTGTAGTTCCTGAAGCAAATGCTTCACACGGGCTTTAAAGAATGTATGCATATCCGCTTTTACATCATCCATATCACGTTTCAAGAGGCCTTTTGCTTCAAGTCCTTTAAGACCCAAAGTGATAAGTTCCTCCAGTGTGATATCCCACTTTTTCTCCGCTAGAATTTGAACGACTCCACTTGCTTGTCTTCTTAAAGCATATGGATCCTGAGAACCGGTAGGGATCACTCCGATGGCGAAGAATGATGCCAGTGTATCAATTTTTTCCGCTACGCTCACAAGTGCCCCGATTAAGGATGGAGGTACATCGTCATCTGCATGTCGTGGCATATAATGTTCATTGATCGCTGTCGCCACTTCTTTCGCTTCACCTTTTAGAAGGGCATACTTTTCACCCATGTACCCTTGTAATTCAGGGAACTCATAAACCATATGACTCACTAAATCAAACTTGGCTATTTTTGCAGCACGTAGCGCCAATTCTTTATCCACTTTCAGTTTCAAGGCATCCACCAATGCTCCGGTTACCTCTGTTACACGTTCAGTTTTCTCGGCTAGAGTACCGATTTCTTCATGGTAAACGATGCTATCCAGCTTTTTCAAAGCATCAGCAATCTCTTTTTTCTGATCTTCTTTGTAGAAGAAAGCTGCATCCGATAAACGGGCACGCAATACTTTTTCGTTCCCTTTCGATACCATATCCAGGTGACGGTCATCCCCATTTCGAACAGTCACGAAGAAAGGAAGCAACTCTCCATCTTGATCTTTTACAGGGAAATACCGTTGATGTTCCTTCATCGATGTAATCAGCACCTGAGAAGGCAATTCAAGGAATTCTTCTTCAAAACGGCCAAATAACACCGTTGGATATTCAACCAAGTTATTTACCTCTTCCAGAAGATTTTCATCGACCGGGATGATCCAGCCATTCTCCTGTTCCAGGTTTTTGATTTGATCTAAGATCACGGTACGGCGTTTGTCTGGATTGACCATGACAAATTGTTCGTTAAGTGACTTTTCATACTGGTCAGGAGTTTCGATAACTGTACTTTCACCTAAAAAGCGATGACCTTTCGTTTCTCGGCCTGTTTCTACTTCAGCTATGGTAAAAGGTACTACTTCTTTACCGAACAAAGCAATTAACCATTTAATCGGACGGACGAAGCGAAGGTCCTGGTTGGCCCAACGCATATTTTTCGGGAAGGTCATGCCAGTTATGATCTCTTGTAGCTCCGCCAATAACTGAGCTGTCGGTTGCCCCTTGATGAATTTATTCACATGGACATATTCCACACCTTTAAGTTCTTTGAAATAAATATCCTCAGCCGTCATGCCTTGTCCTCTTACAAAACCTAACGCTGCTTTAGACCAGTTACCTTCGGCGTCCAAAGCGATCTTCTTAGCCGGTCCTTTTGCTTCTTCTTCAATGTCCTTTTGTGATTCCGCAACATCTTTTACCAATATCGCCAAACGTCTTGGTGTTGAAAATGCTTCGACTTCACCAAATTCAATCGCTTTTTGTGTCAACCACTTTTGTACTTTGTCGGATAACTGTTTCATAGAAGCTGTAACAAATCGAGCCGGTAGCTCCTCCAACCCAATTTCCAATAACAAATCACGCTTGCTCATTTGTTTTCTCCCCTTTCACTTTCAGGATTGGGAAGCCTAATTTTTCCCGCTCTTCATAAAAAGTTTTGGCAACCTTACGCGCTAAATTACGACAACGGGCAATATAACCCGTTCTTTCCGTTACTGAAATGGCACCTCTGGCATCCAGCAGATTGAACGTATGGGAACACTTCAATACATAGTCATAAGCAGGATGCACAAGACCTTCCTCCATTTGACGATGCGCTTCCTTTTCATACATCGTGAAAAGCTCGAACAGCATATCAAGGTTGGATGTCTCGAATGTATATTTCGAATGCTCGTATTCCGGTTGACCAAAGATGTCACGAACAGTAAATCCATCCGTCCATTCAAGTTCAAAGACATTTTCTTTGTCTTGGATGTAAGAAGCCAAACGTTCAATTCCGTATGTAATTTCGACGGAGACTGGTTTACACTCTAGTCCACCAACTTGTTGGAAATAGGTGAATTGGGTAATCTCCATTCCATCCAACCATACTTCCCATCCTAGACCCGCACAGCCAAGGGATGGATTTTCCCAGTTATCCTCAACAAAGCGAATGTCGTGCTCCAATGGATTGATGCCTAGCTTCCGTAATGACTCCAAATAAAGTTCTTGAATATTATCCGGAGAAGGCTTCATGATCACTTGAAATTGATGATGTTGATAAAGACGGTTAGGATTCTCTCCATACCGGCCGTCTGCAGGACGTCTTGAAGGCTCCACGTAAGCAACACTCCAGGGTTCTGGCCCAATTGCTCTAAGGAAGGTATAAGGACTCATCGTCCCGGCACCTTTTTCGACATCATAAGCATTCATTAAGATACAGCCTTGCTCAGACCAATGCTTTTGCAAAGTTAAAATCATATTTTGAATATTCATCGTACACCTCCAGATTATTTAAAGCGGCTTACTAAATTTCAGATTCAGGGGCGGGAAGCATCTTTTGCCTAGGATTCCTCAAGGCAAACAAAAAACTCCCGTCCCTATGCGTAATGCATAGGGACGAGAGTTTACCCGCGGTTCCACCCTAATTGCCGTTATGAAACGGCCTCTTTTCAAACCTAATCATGCTCCGGAACGCCCTTCCCTGTGTCTTCATATCCCGGCTTGCACCATCCCGGGTTCGCTTTTATGAATTAAAACAGGTACTCTCTTCCATCGACGCATTCTTCTTATTTTGATGATTAAAATTTTATACAAACAAAACCAGAATGTCAATAGTTCGAACCTAAAACATATCTTTCATCGAATCAATCTGTTTGAGAAACTTTTTGGACTTCAGATGTAATCCTGAATATTCCTCATAATAGGCATCAATGATTTTTGACAATTCCCTTTTAGTTTCCGGTTTAACAGATATGTTACCAAGCCTGGATAAATCAAAATAATAAAAGATCCTCAGAAGTTTCACCGCAGAAGGAGAAATTTTATAATGATAAGGGTCCTTGTCCAAACATCGGTGACAAATAAACCCGGCTTCCCTTAGGGAGAAAGCAAATTCCCCTTCGGTCTCCCCACAAACGGCACATTGGTTCAAAACCGGGTTGATTCCATTTACAGGAAGCATTTTCATTTCAAAAATGAATTTCAAAACCTCAGTGTCGTATTCTTCATTTATGTAATGTAAAGTTTGTGAAAGCAATTCAAACAGATATGGATTTGGTTTTTTATCGTCCACACTCTTATCGAGCAATTCGACGATATAGGAAGCATAGGCAGTGGCGAAAAGATCCTCCCTGATAAAACGAAGCGAGTCAACCATTTCCCCCTGCTGAAGGCTTCCAAGTCCACTAGATGTCGAAACAAGGAAATACCCGGAGCAAAAAAGCTGGGTCACGGCGGCAAGCCTGCTATTTGGCTTGCTCGCACCTCTAGCCATGACCCCTATTTTCCCTAGCTCTCGGGTATAAATCGTTATAATTTTATTGTTTTCTCCATATGCCGTCCTTCTAATGACAATGCCTTCACATTTCTGAAGCATAAAAGACACCACCCATACTCGCCTTAGCTAATCCTTAAGAAACAGGAAAATCAATATCAGCTAGCTCTTCATTCGATACTAATGGTCTTTCCTGCCTTTCGACTTCTATCTCCTTATAAAGTAAATAGGTGTCCACATTACCTGTCTCACTAAATAACTCCCAGGTAAAATCCAACATATAAAGCCCACCCTTCATTATGACTAGCAATATCAGATAAATATCCGTCCTTAATGATTAGCTTGACCGTTTTTCACACTTTCATGAAGCGTAAAATTTGTTAATTAATATTCTTTCTCATCAAATCCAAAATCACGTAGCTGACTAGCTTTATTACGCCAATCTTTCTGGACCTTGACCCATAGCTCAAGGAAAACCTTAGAGCCCAATAGGTTCTCAATGTCTACTCTCGCGCGACTACCGACTTCTTTCAGCATTTTCCCTTGCTTACCGATGACAATTCCTTTTTGGGAATCTCTCTCGACAATGATGGTCGCCATAACATTGATCGTGTCACTGTTATCCATTTTTTTGATCGAGTCAATCACAACAGCCACGGAATGTGGAATCTCTTCACGAGTCAAGTGCAGAACCTTTTCGCGGACCAATTCAGAAATGATGAAACGCTCCGGATGATCCGTTACTTGATCGGCTGGGTAAAACTGTGGCCCTTCAGGAAGATGTTCCTTGATTTGGGCAAGCAATGTATCGACATTATTACCTTCAAGAGCTGAAATAGGCACCACCGCTGCAAAAGGATACAGTTTTTGGTACTTTTCAATGATGGGCAGAAGGTCATCAGGATGCATCGTATCAATTTTATTGACTACAAGGAAAACGGGTGTATTAACCGATTGTAGCTTTTCAATGATGAACTCATCTCCACGACCGTAGCCTTCTTCAGCATTAATCATGAATAGAATCAGGTCGACCTCTTTCAAGGTATTCGTCGCAACCTTCATCATAAAGTCCCCAAGCTTATGCTTAGGTTTATGAATGCCCGGTGTATCAATGAAGATCATTTGTGAATCATTTTGTGTAAGTACACCTTGAACTTTATTTCTTGTCGTTTGAGGCTTGTCGCTCATGATTGCGATTTTTTGACCAATTACACGGTTCAAAAACGTGCTCTTGCCGACATTAGGACGGCCGATGATGGATATAAATCCTGATTTATATCCTTTTACCTGTGTATCGCTAACTAATTTATTCATTTAAATCCTCCGGTGAAAAAGCTCCTGGAAGCAATTCCTGTACTGTTAATTCTTTAGTATCACCATTCAAGTTGGTTAAAACAACCATCATATCCGGTTCACATAGTTCTGAAATGACTTGTCTGCAGGCTCCGCAAGGGGATACCGGTCGGTCCGTGTCCGCTACTACCGCAAGTTTGCTAAACTTCTTGTCATTATGTGCATATGCACTGAATAATGCCGTTCTTTCCGCGCAGTTACACATGCTGTAAGCTGCATTTTCAATATTACAGCCATGATATACCTTACCATCGGCAGTCAATAAAGCAGCTCCCACTTTAAACTTTGAATAAGGGACATAAGCCTTTTCCCTAGCTTTTTTAGCTTCTTCAATCAATTCATTCGTATTCATTATACAATTCCCCCTCTACATTGGATGAATAAAAGAACCTACATACCCAACTTTGGTAAAAAAATAATCAATCCAACTATTATAGAAAATATAGCATATATGAATACAGCCCCGGCTGCAATATCTTTTGCCTGCTTGGCAAGAGGATGGATTTGGTCTGTCACTAAATCAACAACCCGTTCAATGGCCGAATTCACTAGTTCTAATGCAATCGTACCAGCAATTGCCGTCAAAATAAACAACCATTCCATTCCGTTCAATGAAAAATACCAACCAAAGAACACGACGGCTGCCATCACCACGAAATGGATCTGTATGTTTCGCTCGGTCCGTACCGCTTCCAAAATCCCTTGACAAGCAAATGAAAAGCTTTTTACGAGTGGATACCTTGGCTTACCCTTCTCTCGAGAGCCCATATTCCCCCAATATCTCCTTTTGTCTAGAAAACATCACTTTTTCATCTTCTTCAGTCATATGGTCATAGCCTAGCAAATGAAGAAAACCATGTAGGGCTAAAAAGCCAAGTTCACGGTCAAAAGAGTGTCCATACTCCTCGGCCTGCTCTTTTGTGCGTTCAATTGAAATGATGATATCACCAAGCATGCGAGGCATTTCCGCCCCGATAATCTCGACTTCTTCCTCCCCCATCTCTTCCAGTGCAAAAGAAATGACATCGGTAGCCGAATCCTTATTACGGTATTCTTTATTAATCTCCTGAATCCTTTTGTTGTCGACAAAAGTGACGGATAGTTCCGTACCTTCTTCGATCTTCTCTTTATTGGCGGCAAATTGCAAAATGCTTTCAACAAGCTGCTGCCCTTTTTCCGTCACTTCGTTCGTTTCATCGATTAAATCCATTGTTAAAATCATTTTTTCACCTTCTGTCCTAATTTATCCATGTCAGGATACTCGATCCTTGAGTGGAAGATACCATTCAGCGATTCACAAAGCGAATGCTTTACGATACTTAATTCTCTCATAGTAATGTCACATTCATCAAATTGACCGTCTTGAATCCGGTCACTGATTATGAAACTTACCAGTTCTTCGATCTTCTCGGGTGTAGGATGCTTCATCGACCTGACTGCAGCCTCAACACTATCTGCAATTCCAATGACGGCCACTTCCTTCATTTTCGCCATGGGCCCTGGATACCGGTAGTCGACTTCGCGTGTCGCTTCATCTTCCTTACATGCCTTATGATAGAAAAATTTCAATAAAGTCGTCCCATGATGTTGTTCCGCTATATCCACAATTTCCTTCGGGAACTTATGGTTGCGAAGCATCTCTCCGCCATCAACGGCATGGGCAATGATAATGTCCTTGCTCGTTACCGGTTGTAGCCTATCATGCGGATTTTCCTCATTTAACTGGTTCTCGATGAAAAAGTGCGGCCGCTTTGTCTTGCCTATATCGTGGTAATAAGATCCGACTCTTGCAAGTAACCCATTCGAGCCAATTGCTTCACATGCAGATTCCGCTAAATTGGCAACCATTACGCTATGGTGGTAGGTACCAGGTGCCTCAATCAAGATTTTTCGCAATAAAGGGTGATTGGGATTGGAAAGCTCGATCAACTTCATTGAAGATAAAATCCCGAATCCCGCCTCGAAAAATGGAAGCAGCCCCATCGTCAATACAGCAGAACCAAGCCCAGATCCTATAGCCGCTCCCGCATAATATAGATACTCCACTTTTGTGTAATGGCCATCCATAATGAAAATGAGCGAATAGACGAAAGCGATATTGATCACTGACATCATGAGACCCGCTACCAGTACTCTTGATTTGAAGTTGGAACGCGATAATATTATGATGGCCATCAATCCGCTAAAAATGATATAAAGCCCCATAGAGAAGTCAAGATTTCCTGGCGTATCGCCATTAAATATTATCGTACCATAAGATCCTAATAAAATTGTCATGGCAACAGCCAATTTATCATTTAATAATATCTTAATAAGCATCGCTGCCATGGCAGCAGGGAAAATATATTCCAAATTCGAATCTTTCAGTTCAGCGAATATGCTGACTGTTTTCATCGTTGCCATTGCAAAAATAAAAACAAGGCTGAAAACCAACAACTGATTGTACTTATTATCCCGTTTCGTTATGGAATAGTAAAAAAAGTAATAAAAAGCCGTAAAAGTTAAAAAGATATAAAGTAGGAGACCCACATATGGAAAGATTGTGGACTCAGTACTTAAAAACCCAGCCAATTCAAGCTGCCTGTACACGTCCCGATCCACTAATTGATTTTCTTCGACGATAATCTGCCCCTGTAGAATCCTGACTGGTTCCACACTTTCCACTGCTTTTCGGCGTTGTTCCTCCGTTTTATCTTTATCAAAAAAAACATTTTGAATAATCGCCGAACGGGCAAGTGATATGGAGACCTTCTTCATATCACTATTTATACTCATGTAGCTCAGTTCATCTACCACTTTTTTCTTTGCATTTTCAACATCGCTGGCCGAAATCCGCTCACTCATCACATTATTCACAGCGGTTATCGTGGAGTCCCTCGCTATCTCCAGTTCATCTTCATCCGCCTGAATCAATGCCATGAAAACAGATTCTTCTATATCTTTATTGACCTCATCCGTCAATTTTTCTTTCAAGATGGAAACCTTTTGGCCATCCGTCTTTTTAATTCCTTTTTTACCGCCTTTATTAGGATCTGTTTCTTTGTTCACTTCAATCGCAGAATCAAAAATTGAAGAGATCAAATCGACTTTATTTTTGGCATATTCCTTTTTTAATGTATAAACATCCGCCACCTGTTTTGAAATTTCTTCTTTTTCTTTCGTAGTCTTATATGTATCTTCTATAGTCTTGGTGGATCGTATCGTTTGTTCCGCTGGCTTAAAAAGCTCCACTTGGATCTTTTCAGGCTTAACGTTGGATAGCATTAACCCATATGCAAACAAACCAAGTACGACGAACAAGAGTACTTGAAAAAAGCGATGGACCAGCAGGCCTTTTATTTTGGTGAAAAATTTTTGGATACGGTTCAAAGAAGGTCCTCCTAAAAAAAGATGGTTAATATGCTAGATATGTAAAATGATAACAGTTTTCCCTCTACTTTTCATCATGTTATGATAAAACCCTTGCTTTTCACCACAATTTCACATTCCATTCATGATGGGCAAGCGAATCACCATGAAAAAATCCGCCATTTCATTGGCGGATTCCCTCTATTCTTTTGCCTGTTCATATGCGCTGATAATTTTGGCGACGAGCGGATGCCTGACTACATCACTCTGTTCAAAATACACAAATGAAAGGCCTTTGACATTCTTGAGAATCTCCTCAACCCGAATCAAACCTGACTTCATCCCTTTTGGAAGGTCGATTTGGGTACGATCTCCCGTAATGACCATTTTCGATCCAAAACCGAGCCTCGTTAAAAACATCTTCATTTGGGCTTCGGTAGTATTCTGTGCCTCATCCAAGATTACAAAGGCATCCTCGAGCGTACGTCCCCTCATATAGGCCAAGGGAGCGATTTCAATCGTCCCGCGTTCAATCATCCTTTGGGTCTGTTCCATCCCCAGTAGGTCATGAAGAGCGTCATATAACGGACGTAGGTACGGGTCTACCTTTTCTTTTAAGTCCCCAGGAAGGAATCCCAAACTTTCGCCAGCTTCAACGGCAGGTCTCGTCAAGATAATTCGTTTAACCTGTCCGTTTTTCAAGGCATTGATTGCCATCACTACAGCTAGATAGGTCTTCCCGGTCCCAGCAGGACCAATCCCGAATACTAAATCGAGCTTCTTTATGGCCTGAATATAATATCGCTGGCCAATTGTTTTGACCTTAATCGATTTACCTTTAGCCGTTTTAGCAATTTCTTCTTCATATAATTCTCCGAAATATTCCAATGTTCCCTTGCGAGCCAATTCTATAGCATACATTACATCCCTAGAACTTATCGTAATCCCTTTTCTGATCACAGATAACAGCGCCTTCAGGATATCCTGTCCCATCGTCACCCGCTCTAATTCACCGGCAACGCTTATACCTTCCCCGCGGGTGATGACCGAAATGCCCAGCTCGTCTTCAAGCACTTTTACATTAGAATCTCCATTGCCCAATAAAGCGACCGCTTCATTAGGTGATTCAATTTCCAACTTAATAACCTTCACTTCATCTGCCATTCGCTAGTCTCCTTGAATGATTGGTTGTCCTACAGCAATATCTTCAATAACTTGGTAATGTATAGATAATTTCACTTTACCATTCTCCATGCTTTCGTGCAAAACTTTTTCCCCTATAATTTGGTCTTCTTCTTCAAGAAGCTTCCGTAAGTCGGCCTGGGCCATCTTCTTCCCTTCCTTAATCGCTTCTTCCTTCGTATAACTCCGGACGATATCGTCTTTACTCCTTAATGTCTCGACTTTATAGGAAATGGGCAGTTCCCATTGCAGAAAATGAAACGGCCGATCAGTCGATTCTTTTTCCTGCTTTTTATAGCCCGGATCCTTAAACCCCCATATAGGTATAGATAAGCTGCTCACTTTTATATAATGCTTACTGGTTTCATTACCATTGTAGACGGAAAAATTGGTTTTCAGAGGGACTTCCACATTCGCCTTGTACCAAGTTTGCCCCATTACTTTCCCCTGCGCCGAAACAATTTCTGGTTTATCTTCCTTCCCAATCAACCCTGACACAAGAAGTTGTCCTTTACTTACATAATCATGCACATTGACTTTAGGTTGGCCTTTTTCAATGAACATATTGGTGATGACCGCCTTTTTTGAAGCAACCAAATTTTGTGAGGAGGTTTTCTCTATTTCCTTCGGCTGCCGTTTTTCCACCACCTGGAAATGGTAGGTTGTCCCCTTAAGCTCCACACCAACCCAGGTTAGGGCACCGATGCGATCAGAGAGCTTTCGCTGTATCGTATCCACATCGTCCACTAGAAATTGCACCTTTCCAATTTTCACGCCCATTTTGTCCAATTCTTTACGGATGGCATGTTCGGTTTCCGGTTTTGCCCCTTTAACTTCTATCCCCCACACCATATTGGAAAGTACAAAAATGCAAATAAGGAAGGCAATCAAACCCGCCAAGAATCCACTATTTTTCATCACCCGCTTCATGAGAAACGGAAACCCCCTGCCTTGGAGGAATTTCACTTTACAGTCGCTTTTTCGCAGGACCTGACGCAATTTTGAAATTTCCCTGAAATCCATATGGAAAATCAGGGATTCACTTCCTACACGCTTCACATCCCAGATATGAAGCCCTCTCCTTGTCAACATATTGATTAGCCTTTCGGTTCCTCTTCCATATGCCTTCACTTTTACATAGCCTGTATAATAGTTTGTCCATTGGTTTTTCATGGAAACCTCCCGGGATCATTCATTGATAAAATATACTTTGTCAATTTTGCCCTCTAACATGATTTCCTCCGGCAAGATGGTCTTGATGACAAAGCCAGTTCCCTTTATTAGCAGCTGGCCATTTTTAAGCATTAACCTCACTTCACTGTCAGTAAAGGCCAACAAGCCACGATGATTTTCAATATATATATGTAATTGTCCGATCATGGTAATTCGCGGCAGGTCCATCATGACATCTTGCGGAAGGTCCATTGTTTTGGTCATAAGCTGTTTCACTTTTTTTCCCCAATTGCGAGCCATAAAAAAGAACCCCCTTTCATCTCAATGTATGAAATGAAAGAGGGTTCTAGCACAAAATTATAAAGGTTCAATTTCTATTTTTTCATGTTGAACGAATGAACGCGGGATACAAGTTCTTCCGAATTATCTCCTTGACCTTTGCAAGCTACGCTTAGCCCTTGGAGGTCCGAGCACCTCAGACATAATGATTCCATCAATCAACTGTTTCTTAGTGAAGGAAGGACCTTTATGATAGACGGGACTGCTATCGTCAGAAATGGCTGTAGTAATTCGATCTGCCTTTTCTTTTTGTTCCACACGCTCTTGCTCATATTTCTGCTGCAGCCTTCTTAGTTCAGCAATCCTTTTTTCAGCCTGTGCTTTCGTTTCATCCACAGGCCCAGCAGAGTGTACGACACGCTTCTCTGCTTTTTGGGCAGATGCCGGAACAGGGGTTTGCCGTTGTTCCTTTTGTGGCATCTCGCCTTGAAGCTCCTGCATGATTTCCTGCCATTTCTTTTTCGGCGGGTTGTTTGGATTGTTTTGTTGCGGCTGTTTTTTCCTGCCGAACATGGATGTTGCAACAGCTATCAAGATAATCAGAAGGAATGGATTACTGAGAAAGAATTGAATGAGATCTCCCATTTAAAGGCCTCCCTTCTGGGAATTAATTGTTATCCTTGTCCTTTGGGTTATCCGATATCTTACTGATGGAATCCCGCATATCCGTATCCGCCGTGATATTTTGGATATTCATGTAGTCCATTACCCCTAGATTTCCGCTCTTCAGCGCTTCAGCCATAGCCAATGGCACTTCTGCCTCGGATTCTACAACCTTCGCTCTCATTTCTTGGACACGGGCTACCATTTCCTGTTCCAAGGCAACAGCCATCGCGCGACGTTCTTCCGCTTTTGCTTGGGCGATTTTCTTATCCGCTTCAGCCTGGTCAGTCTGTAGGATAGCCCCGATATTCTTCCCGATATCCACATCAGCGATATCAATCGATAGAATTTCAAATGCTGTACCTGAATCGAGACCTTTCGATAAAACGGTTCTAGAAATTAAATCCGGGTTTTCAAGGACATCCGTATGCCTTTTAGAAGCCCCGATTGTCGAAACAATCCCTTCACCTACACGCGCGATGATCGTTTCTTCCCCAGCACCACCGACTAATCGTTCGATATTGGCACGAACGGTGATTCTTGCCTTTGCTTGCACTTCAATCCCATTCATCGCTACACCGGAGATGAATGGCGTTTCGATCACTTTAGGGTTAACGCTCATTTGAACCGCTTCCAGTACATCACGTCCTGCAAGATCGATGGCTGCCCCTCTTTCAAATGGCAATGCGATATTCGCACGTTCTGCTGCAATCAGTGCATTGACGACACGGTCAACATTCCCTCCTGCAAGGTAATGGCTCTCCAATTGATTCGTCGATACATTGATTCCCGCTTTGTGGGCTTTAATGAGCGGGTTAACTACCCTGCTTGGTATAACACGACGAAGCCTCATTCCCACTAATGTAAAGATACTGATTTTGACTCCAGCCGCTAAAGCTGAGATCCATAACATAACTGGTACAAATGTGAAAAATACCGATAAGATGATGATGGCCGCAATTACAGCCAACACGATAAATATTGTTCCTGAAGTTATCACCTAAACATTCACCCTTCCTATTTTCATTGATTTGATTCCGGAATTTGCCGAACGACTACTCTCGACCCTTCAGCTTTCACGACTTTGATGGATGTCCCTTTGGAAATAAAGCTTCCTTCTGTCACAACATCGACCCGTTCATCATTAATTAAAGCCGTTCCAGATGGCCTTAAATCTGTCATTGCCTTACCTTCAACACCTAATAATTCCAAGCGATTCGGAGAACTGACATACCCTTGCTCTGTTTTTGTTGCATCGGTTAATATCATTTTTCTAAAAAAGTTCATTTTTTTACCAAGCACCTTTACAAATAGGATAGAAACCAAAATGGATGCGGTAATCGCAATTAACAAAGAAATGGTCATATGGACCGGATCTTCTGAAGCGAGAAATAAACTGCCTATAATTGCACTAAAGCCAAGCACCCCGATAATTCCTCCAGGGAGGAAAAACTCCAAGAGCACAAGGATGACTCCTAAGATGAATAGCGCTAACGACTCATAGCCCGTGATGCCTGCGACCAAATGTCCATAAAAGAACAATACGAGGCCAGTGATTCCAATAAAACCAGGAATGCCAAAACCAGGCGAAAACAACTCTACCACAATCCCGATGCCTGCTATCGTCAATAAGATGGGAATCACAAAAGGATTGGTCAAAAAGCGAGCTAACTTTTCTGGAAAGCTTTCCTCTATGGTTCGAATATCCGCATCTTCCACCCCGAGTATACTATATAACTCAGCTTTCCCCGAAACGGTCCCTTCACTGTAGCCGGCCTTTTTTGCCTGATCAGCAGTGAATGTCAGTAATTTTCCTTTTTCGGCTCCGTATTTTGGAAGGTCGATATCCTCATCAGCCATCGCTTGTGCATAAATGGGATCGCGTCCATTCTGTTCGGCTGCCGTTTTCATTGCAGCCAACCAATAAGATTCCGCTTTTTTTCCCGCTGCATTTCCCGAAGAGTCAATCACCGCAGCTGAACCCATTGTAGCACTGGGGACCATATAAATTTCATCGGCACTGAGCGAAATATAGGCACCCGCAGATAAAGCACGATTATTGACGTAAGCCACTGTTTTTACTGAGGAATTAGACAGTAACTTGGCTATCTCCCCTGCCGCATCTACGGCACCACCTGGGGTATTCACCTCGAAAATTACAAGATCTGCGTTATTCACTTCTGCAATCGATAGTGCCCGTTGCAAAAAGGCGGCCAAACCCTTTTCCACCGTTTCTTGAATGGGAACCTGGTAAACAATCTTCTCCTTTGCAGAAGCACCCGGCACCAAGAAAGACACTATAAGCAGCAATCCGAATAAGAGAACAGATAGACCACGCCATATTTTCAATGGAACGCCTCCTTTCCCGTATTAAGCGCCTGTAAGCCGGCCTTTCCATTACCTAAAAGGCATATTTCACCCTTGCTAATCGAATCCACTTATTATCGTCACTTACTTAGTTAATACGTATGTATATGAAAAAGGTTTCATTTAAAAAGCAATTAATTTATATAAAACCAATCGGCTGCCCTTTCACTAGTTACTATACGTCTAAAAGAGGCGAAATAATCACGTAAACACACAAAAACCACAGGCTAATGCCTGCGGTTAGGTTTCGAGTTTAAGATAGATGTTGTTGTACTAACTTGTTTACTAGAGAACCATCTGCTTTACCTTTAACTTTAGGCATTAAAGCTCCCATAACTCTCCCCATATCTGCTTTGGATGTTGCATTGACTTCCTCAATTGTTGATTTAACAATTTCAGAAATCTCTTCTTCTGATAGTTGCTCAGGCATATATGCCTCTACGTATCCCAATTCGGTGCGGACTTTATCCACGAGATCGGAACGACCTGCGTTTTCAAACTCCTGGAGGGAGTCTTTGCGTTGTTTTAATTCGCGAGAGAGCACTGTCAATTCTTCATCATCTGTTAAATCTTGTCTCTGTTTTAGGGCTTCGTTTTGAAGCGAAGCTTTCAACATACGAATAACAGATAGTTTGTCCTTTTCCTTGTTCTTCATCGCTTGTTTCATATCATTATTTAAACGCTCGAGAAGACTCATCTTTCCACCCTCTCTTAGAATTTACGTTTTCTTGCAGCTTCAGACTTTTTCTTACGTTTTACGCTTGGCTTTTCATAAAATTCACGCTTCCTAGCTTCCTGAAGCGATCCTGCTTTAGATACAGTACGTTTGAAACGACGAAGAGCATCTTCAAGCGATTCGTTTTTACGAACGACGGTTTTAGACATCTCTTTCCCTCCCTCCGAAAACAACACACTAACTCAAGTTGTCAACATGTTATACATGTACTAAACAATTATAATATATCATCTTTGACAGGTCAACCAATAAAACGAAACTTATTTGAAATATTATCATGTTGTTACCATATTTTTTTCTAATTGCAACTTTGAAGCTTTTTATAGCATGTCTCTCCCCTATGGGCCATAGACTGTTCAAGAGGTGTTGGTCATGTACGAGTTACTTTTATTCCTTTTATTCATCACTTTATTTTTAGCGGGTATGGCCGTTTTACGCATCGGCTTATTCAACCTGTCCGGCGCTAAATTAAAATCCTTTCTTTCTAAGGTGACCGATAAACCATGGAAAGGTTTTTTTGCAGGTACGATTTTCACAGGCATCCTTCAAAGCAGCTCGGCGGTCATGGTCATGACTGTGGGTCTCGTTTCCGCCGGCAGTTTATCCTTTCCACAGACGATTGGCATCATTTTAGGAACGAATATCGGTTCGACCTTTACAGCTGAATTCATGACCTTTTCATTGGACCGTTGGATCATTCCAGGAGTCTTATGCGGTGCCGCTCTTTGCTTTATGCCCAAAATCGCATTAAAAAGCGCCGGAATGTCCCTTATAGGCATCTCTGCCATTTTCGCGGCGATGAGCGGTTTTAAGATGCTCTCCAAGCCCATCGCTGCCTATCCATCGGTTCAGCATGTACTCAGTGGCATAGAAAGCCATCTTAGTTATGCTTTGTTGGCAGGTATCCTGTTAACGGCGCTGATTCACTCTAGCTCCGCGACCATCGGAATCGCCATGAGTTTTTTAATGAGTGGGGAGCTATCCGTCTCTTCTTCCATCATCATGATGCTCGGTTCTAATATCGGTACGTGTATCACAGGCTATATGGCTAGCATCGGTTCAGGTAGACAAGCTGCCTTTACAGCATATGCACATATATGGCTGAATGTGATTGGTGTGGCTGCCTTCCTTCCTCTTGTGGACGTTCTAGAACGAACGGCTGCCTTTTTCACTGAAAATAAAGCGACCCAGCTTGCACATGCTAGTGTCATTTTTAATATTACGACTTCTTTGATCGTTTTACCTTTCGCAAGCCAATTTTCCAACTTCATTTTAATGCTGCATCGTCCTCAAAAAAAATAAGCCGCATTCCTAAGAATGCGGCCATGAAAATTAATAATCAGAATCAGCTGTTAAGCCTTTTACAATGGATACACCAGCACTTGCACCAATTCTAGATGCTCCTGCTTCAATGATTTTCTCAGCATCGCTCGTGTTACGAACCCCACCTGAAGCTTTAACGCCGATATTCGGTCCAACCGTTTTTCTCATAAGCGCTACATCTTCAACCGTAGCACCACCTGTTGAGAATCCTGTTGAAGTTTTAACAAAATCCGTTCCCGCTTTAACAGCTATTTCGCAAGCACGCACTTTTTCTTCCTCTGACAATAATGATGTTTCAATAATGACCTTTGAAAGGGCCTTACCAGTCGCTGCAGCGACAACGGCACGAATGTCCCGCTCAACCAATTCATCATCCTTGTCCTTCAAAGCACCGATGTTGACTACCATATCAACTTCATGCGCACCGTTGCTGATGGCATCTTTTGTTTCGAAGGCTTTAGTTTCAGGAGTGGACGCTCCTAGAGGGAAACCTATTACCGTACAAACCTTTACCTCTGAACCTTCCAATAACTCACTAGCATACTTCACCCAAGTTGGGTTCACGCATACTGATGCGAATTTATATTCTCTTGCTTCTTCACATAAAACTTTTATTTGTTCTTTCGTTGCATCCGCTTTTAATAAAGTGTGATCGATTAAACCTGCTACATTTTGTGTCATTTAGTAATCCTCCTTAATATTCATAAAAAAACTAGTTGTCCGTACCTCTCATGATACCATAATAATTTCAAAATGACGATATATATAAACTATACCCTTATGTTCCGTTATCACTCTAAAAAGAAGAAAAAAAAGACAGCGATAAATCGCCGTCTTAAAGATTAGCTGCTTGTTGTAATGGAAGATCTTTCACAATAGTAACAAACTGTCCTTCACTATGTGGATAGCCGGATTGTGTAATTTTCACTTTTACGATTTCTCCAACCATTTCTTCAGTAGCAGGGAAAATAACCTTCATATAATTATCGGAGTACCCCTCATAAAGCCCATTTTCCAATGGTGTTTCAGGAATCACTTCCAGTACTTCTCCTTCGAATTGAGAAGCATACTCTTTTGCCAGCTGATCGGACAAAGAGATCAGGCGATGAACACGTTCGTTTTTCACATCTTCATCCACTTGATCATCCATGCGTGCCGCTGGGGTCCCTGTACGTTTCGAGTATGGGAATACATGTAATTCAGAGAACTTATATTTCTTGATGAAATTATATGTCTCCATGAATTCCTCTTCGGTTTCTCCAGGGAAACCTACAATGACATCAGAAGTAACGGCAAGGCCGGGAAGTGCCACTTTTAATTTTTCGATACGGTCCCCGAAGAAATCCATCGTATATTTACGTCTCATCCGTTTTAACACAGTATCTGATCCTGATTGAATCGGAATATGCAAATGGCGAACCACTTTTTTGGACTTCGTAAGCACTTCAATGATTTCATCCGTTATTTGACTCGCTTCAATGGAAGATATGCGGATCCGTTTAAGTCCCTCGACCTTTTCCAAATCACGCAAGAGCATCGCCAAATTATAATCCTTCAAGTCGTCACCATAACCACCTGTATGAATGCCAGTCAACACAAGTTCCTTATACCCTGCTTCGACAAGCTGTTCAGCTTGATGGACGACTTCCTTTGGATCACGGGAACGCATTAAACCACGTGCCCATGGAATGATGCAGAACGTGCAGAAGTTGTTACAACCTTCCTGGATCTTTAAAGAAGCTCGGGTTCTGTCCGTAAAAGCTGGTACATCCAATTCTTCGTATACACGGTTTTTCATAATGTTTCCTACTGCATTAATCGGTTCGCGTTCCACCTTGAATTGTTCGATGTATGCTAACAGTTTTCCCCTGTCCTGTGTGCCCACCACGATATCGACGCCCGGGATTGCCATGATTTCAGCAGGCGACGTCTGTGCGTAACATCCTGTTACTGCAATGACGGCATTCGGGTTTTTACGGATAGCACGACGGATGACCTGGCGGCTTTTCTTATCGCCCGTATTCGTTACGGTACACGTATTGATGACATACACATCCGATGTGTTTTCGAATTCAACACGGTCATATCCTTCTGTCTTAAATAATTGCCAAATAGCTTCTGTTTCATAATGGTTTACTTTACAGCCTAATGTATGGAAAGCGACCGTTGCCATTTTTCATCACCTCAAAAGTTCTACATGATAAGAAACAGCGGAAAGTGCATATAAAGGTGCTGTTTCAGTTCTTAATATTCTAGGTCCAAGTCCACATGCTACAAAACCGGAAGATGTTAATTTCTCGATTTCTTTTTCCGCTAGGCCCCCTTCAGGCCCAAAAACGAAAAGAATCGACTGTCCAGCCCTGATGTTTTCCAACACCGACGCTAGCACGGATGTTTCACCGCGCTTTGCCTCTTCTTCAAATGCGATTAACGAATGATCGTATTCAGAAGCAAGCTCCGTTAGTTGAGCGATTGACATCGGTTCGGTCACGGAAGGGACAACTGTACGGTGGGACTGCTCGGCCGCCTCCTTAGAAATCTTTTGGAGTCTTTCTAGTTTCTTGCCGACCTTTTTGTGGTCCCATTTTACCACCGAACGAGCCGCAATAAAAGGGATAAACTTGTAAGCGCCCAATTCCGTCCCCTTTTGAACGATATACTCCAGCTTATCCCCTTTAGGCAGACCGCTCGCTATCGTCACCTGGACGGGAAGCTCTTTTTCTTCATTCTTCCATTCCAAAATGTTTCCTATAACTGTATCACTCGTAATTTCCGAGATTTCCGTGACTGCAGCCATGCCACTGCCCTTTACAGTTATGATTCGCTCTCCAGGTTCCATTCTCATGACTCTGGCAATATGGTGAAAATCATCACCTGTAATGGTCACGGTTTGTCCCTGAAAGTCCATTTCATTAAGAAAATATCGTTGCACAGTGCCACCTACTCCGTCTAGTCTAGAAAAACTCACAGGCTAGCAGTCAAAGGCATCTTCCCTTGAATGCTTTGTGCCTTGCCAAGGTTTGAGCGTAAAAAAAGGTACTCTGATTACCTGTGGATAAGATAATCAGAGTAACTCATCATTCAATCATTTCTTTTAGCAATGAACGCAACCCAATCTTCCATCTGGATGGTTTCCACAATTATGAATCCGGAAGCTTGAATCGCTTCCTTCACATCTTGTTTTTTAGGTTGAATGATTCCAGAGGCAATGAAATGCCCACCAGGTTTCACGATTTTCGCAACATCGTCCGTAAAGCGCATAATCACTTCGGCCAAAATATTGGCTACTACGACATCCGCCCGTTCATCTACTCCATCCAATAAGTTACCTTGCGAAACAGAGACCTTTTCCTGAACATTGTTCAGTTCAACATTTTGAATGGCCGACCGAACAGCCACTTCATCCAAATCAAGTGCCTGAACTCGTTTTGCATCCAACAATGCGGACGCTATGCTCAAGACTCCAGAACCCGTTCCAACATCCACCACAAGATCACCCGGTACAACAGTACGTTCGAGGGCTTGGATACACATGACGGTTGTCGGGTGGGTACCCGTCCCGAATGCCATGCCCGGATCCAGTTCTATGATCAATTCATCACTGCTTACTGGCGTATAGTCTTCCCAAGTAGGGACAATGGTGAATCGCTCGGATATCTTGACTGGATTATAATATTTCTTCCAGGCAGTTGCCCATTCTTCCTCATTCACTTCACTGATTGAAACAAGGTTCTTCCCTAGGTCTATTTCAAATTGCAGTAGATTATTGATGGATTCCTTAATAGCATCAACCGTTTCACCAAGAAAGCTATTAACCGGCAAGTACGCCTTGATCAAAACACCTTCGTCCGGATAATCATCTGGGTTCAGGTGGTAGATTTCGCCAAAGACATTTTCACGTTCTTTGACTAATTCAAGAGGATCCTCAATGACAACACCGCTTGCACCTGCCTCATGAAGGATATTTGAAACAGGTTCAACCGCTTCATTTGTTGTGTGGATTGCAAATTCAGACCACTTCATAACCTACCAACTCCCGATCTCTTCTTTTACTTTTAGTCATCTATCTTTAAAAGCACGCTTTACCTTCGAGAAAAAGCCATCTTCTTGTTCATCAATGCCTGATTGGCCACTGATTTCGCTGAACTCACGAAGAAGTTCTTTTTGTTTTTCCGTCAATTTCTTTGGAGTGACCACCAATACGATTACATGCTGGTCGCCTTGTCCATAGCCCCTGACATTCGAAACGCCTTTTCCTTTTAAACGGAAACGCGTACCAGTTTGTGTACCGGCAGGAATCTTCAATTTAACTTTGCCATGCAAGGTTGGGACTTCAATTTCGTCTCCTAACGCAGATTGGGCAAATGTAATCGGCATTTCGCAATAAATATCATCGCCATCCCGTTCAAAGAATTCATGAGTACGGACATGGAAGACTACATATAGATCTCCGGATGGGCCACCATTGATTCCAGGCTCCCCTTGACCGGAAACTCGAAGCTGTTGTCCGTCATCGATACCTGCAGGTACTTTGATTTGAATTTTTTTACGTTTTTGAACTTTTCCTTCACCTTTACACGTTGAACATTTATTCGGAATGATTTTACCTGTTCCTTGACAATGGTGACAAGCTCTCCGGTTAACGATACGCCCGAAAGCTGTATTTTGTTCAACATTTAACTGACCAGTTCCGTGACAGTGTGAACAGTTTTCGACTTTTGTACCAGGCTTTGCACCTGAGCCCTTACATGTATCACAATTCTCTTCACGTGGAATTTCAATCTCTGTATCTTTCCCAAATGCGGCTTCTTCAAAAGAAAGCGTCATCGTATATTGCAGATCGGCCCCTTGACGAGGTGCATTAGGATCTCTTCTACGACCTCCACCACCAAAGAAACTACTGAAAATATCTTCGAATCCGCCAAAACCACCAAAGTCTTGACCACCACCGAAGCCTTGATTCGGATCCGTATGCCCAAATTGATCATAATGGGCTTTTTTCTGTTCATCGCTTAATACTTCGTAAGCTTCCTTAATTTCCTTGAATTTATCCGCAGCATCGTCTGCTTTATTAATATCAGGGTGATATTGTTTGGAGAGCTTTCGATACGCTTTCTTGATTTCATCCTTCGAAGCACTCTTCGAAAGGCCTAACACCTCATAATAATCGCGTTTACTCATATCTAAATCCACTCCCGATTCGATTCACATAAAGATTATATTATCACTGTAGGAAGATAATAATCAACTAGAAAAGCACAAACAGTTTGAACACCCATCCATAAAAGAAGTGGGAATGTCCCCTCAAACTGTCATTTCATCTCTTTATAGCCCTATCATTCCTATATTTAGCTCCATCCATTGTAAAAAAAGCCAAAGCCAAGATAACCTGACTTTGACTTTTCTACTTCAGGCAGCATTTCACTACCCACTATTTCAGCATCCCAAAAGGGTTACTTTTTATTTTTTTCGTCTTCGTTCACTTCTGTAAATTCTGCATCAACGACGTTATCGTCTTGAGCTCCAGCTTCACCAGCACCCTCTTGGGCAGCTTGCTGTGCTTTAGCCGCTTCTTCGTAAAGCTTCATAGTTAAAGCTTGAACGATTTCGTTTAGAGCATCTTTTTTCGTACGGATTTCTTCAAGCTCATCTTTCTCGATTGCAGCTTTCAGTTCATCCTTCGCTTCGTTCGCTTTTGTTACTTCCACTTCGTCTACTTTACCTTCTAGATCTTTAAGCGTTTTTTCCGTTTGGAAGACAAGTTGGTCGGCTTCATTACGAAGTTCCACTTCTTCTTTACGTTGTTTATCAGCATCGGCATTTTCTTCTGCTTCGCGTACCATACGCTCGATTTCTTCATCAGAAAGACCTGAAGATGATTTGATTGTGATGGCTTGCTCTTTGTTTGTACCAAGATCTTTTGCACGAACATTAACAATACCGTTTTTATCAATATCGAATGTTACTTCTACTTGAGGAATTCCACGTGGTGCAGGTGGAATATCGCTTAATTGGAAACGGCCAAGCGTTTTATTATCCGCTGACATTGGACGTTCACCTTGAAGAACATGGATATCCACAGCTGTTTGGTTATCTGCTGCTGTTGAGAACACTTGAGATTTACTTGTCGGAATCGTTGTATTACGGTCGATTAACTTAGTGAATACACCGCCCATTGTTTCAATTCCAAGTGAAAGTGGAGTTACGTCTAAAAGAACCACGTCTTTAACGTCTCCAGTTAACACGCCACCTTGAATGGCAGCACCCATCGCTACTACTTCATCAGGGTTAACACCTTTGCTAGGTTCTTGACCGATTTCCTTTTTGATTGCTTCCACTACTGCAGGAATACGAGTAGATCCACCAACAAGGATGACTTTATCGATTTCTGAAGCTGAAAGTCCAGCATCTTTCAATGCTTGACGAGTAGGTCCCATCGTACGTTCAACAAGACTTGATGATAGCTCATCAAATTTAGCTCTAGTCATCGTTACGTCCAAGTGAAGTGGGCCAGCATCCCCAGCTGTGATGAAAGGTAATGAAATTTGAGTTGAAGTTACACCTGAAAGGTCTTTTTTCGCTTTTTCAGCTGCATCTTTCAAACGTTGAACAGCCATTTTGTCTTTAGAAAGATCGATGCCATTCTCTTTTTTGAATGCTTCTACTAAATAATCAATGATTACTTGGTCGAAGTCGTCTCCACCTAGGCGGTTGTCACCAGCTGTTGAACGTACTTCGAATACTCCGTCTCCAAGTTCCATGATGGATACGTCAAATGTACCGCCACCAAGGTCGAATACAAGGATGGTTTGGTCTTCTTCCGTTTTATCCAATCCGTAAGCAAGTGCTGCAGCTGTAGGTTCATTGATAATACGTTCCACTTCAAGACCAGCAATTTGACCAGCGTCTTTAGTTGCTTGACGTTCAGCGTCATTAAAGTAAGCAGGCACGGTGATAACCGCTTTTGTTACTTTTTCTCCAAGATATTCTTCAGCATAAGATTTCAAGTATTGAAGGATGATTGCAGATACTTCCTGCGGTGAATATTCTTTTCCATCAATTACTTCCTTATGGTTAGTACCCATATGACGTTTAATGGAAATGATTGTGTTCGGGTTCGTAATTGCTTGGCGTTTGGCCACTTCCCCTACTTGACGTTCCCCATTTTTAAATGCCACAACAGAAGGTGTTGTACGGTTTCCTTCTGGATTCGGGATAACTTTTGGTTCCCCGCCTTCAAGTACAGATACGCAAGAGTTTGTAGTACCTAAGTCAATACCAATAATTTTGCTCATTGTTACACTACCTCCCAATATTTATATGTAATGATTTCTTTATTCGTTTACCTTTACCATGGCCGGGCGAATCACTCGGTCCTTAAGAAGATATCCTTTTTGGAATTCTTCCACAACGATGTTCGAACCGAAGTTCTCATCTTGAACTTGCATGACGGCTTGATGCAAACGCGGATCGAATTCTTCACCGACAGAATTGATCGGTTCGATGCCTTCTTTCGCCAATGCACCAATAATGCCTTTATAGACCATTTCCATGCCTTGAAGAAGGGACTTTGTTTGCTCATTATCCGCTTCGATTTTAGTCGCTCTTTCAAAGTTATCAAGAGCCTCGACCAAATTCCCAGCAATATCTTGCACTCTATATTTTTGAGCCGCTTCCATATCAAGCTTTGCACGGCGTCTAGAATTATCGAAATCAGCTTGCAAACGAAGGTAACGGTTATCCATTTCTTCGATTTTAGCTTCTAGTTCCTGAATCTTTTCTTGAGCCAACTGTAGCTCATCTTTTTCTACCGGAGTTTCCTCCTGAGTTTCTTCCGATGAATTCACTTCTTCAGCAAAAACCGCTTCTTCCGTGCTTTCCTCGATTGTTTCATTATTTAATGTCTGTTCATTGTTTTTATTTTCCACAATCTCACCTCCCCTAAAGGATTATACAAATTTATGCTTAAGTAATAGGTTGGGCGGTGGTAACCCTTTTACCGCCACCTTACTATTACCTTTGCTCCTATTTTTGATACAGCTTTGTCATCAACGTCGTTAAATCCTTCGAGAAAAAAGAAAGGAGACTGATTACTCTCGAATATTCCATTCGAGTTGGACCCAATATTGCCAAGGTGCCCACTTGTTCCTGCCCGATTGAATACGTCGCGGTAATCAAACTACAATCCTCAAGGACTGTATTTTGATTTTCACGGCCAATCTTGACATGAATGCCAGATGGGTTTTTCGTAATGAGATCATAAAATCCTTGTTCCTGTTCGATCATGGATAAAAGTGTGCTGACTTTTGCAATGTCATGGAACTCAGGCTGCCTCAAGATATTCGTTTTACCACCGAAAAATATTTTTTCCGGTTTCGTATCCGTGAGGGTGTCCGCAAGAACGGAAACGACCGATCCATAATTATGGATGTGATGGCTCAATAAGACCGCCACTTCCTTATAGATCTTATCCTTCAGCTCGACAAGCGGTACATCCACTAACCGGGCATTTAAAATATTGACTACCTTCTCGATTTCATTGATATCGAAAGAAGGAGGCAGGGAAATCATTCGATTTTCAACATGGCCTGTGTCAGTGATGATGATCGCAATTGCCGTTTCAGGACTCAATGGAATGATTTGAATCTTTTTCAGCTTATGTTCATTGACTTTGGGGCCAAGAACGATTGCCGTGTAATTCGTCAATTCAGAGAGTATCTTAGCTGACTTTTGGACAATCTTTTCCAGTTCATAAATGCGCTCCACGAACACGGATTTCAACAATTTCATTTCATTCTTTTTTGGAGCTTGAGGAGAAAGTAAATGATCCACATAATATCTATACCCTTTTTCAGAAGGAACCCTTCCTGAAGATGTATGAGTTTTTTCTAAAAAACCCAATTCTTCAAGATCAGACATTTCATTGCGAATAGTGGCCGAGCTGAACGTAATTTCATCTTTCTTCGACAAGCTTCGCGACCCGACAGGCTGGGCTGAATGGATAAAATCCTCGATTATCACTTGCAGAATCAATAATTGACGATCAGTTAGCATGTATGATCACCTCTGTTAGCACTCTAACTTCCTGAGTGCTAATATACTAATAAATTATCAAATGAAGCTGATGATGTCAATAATGAAAACCGCTAAATTACCGTTTATAGGACAAGAGATTTCCATCAATCCGTATCAACCACTCCCAAAAACGATTGAAACACTTCATTACCAAGCAATTTGCCACGCTCAGTCAGGCTTACGAACCCGTCCTCAATCGTGAGTAACCCCTTTTTCATTTGTTCTTCGAGCGATTCCCCGAAAATCTCGTTCATTTCTACAGAAAATTTGCTTTTGAATGTTTCTAGGGAGACGCCTTTTGTTTTCCGGAGCCCCAAAAACATCTCTTCTTCCATTTTTTCATAGAGCGGCACAGGATGTTCATCTAAAACAGGCAATTCACCTTTTAGCAAAGGAGTGATGTATTTTTTTACCGGACCATGATTGGCCACTCTTTTGCCGCCCGTATATCCATGAGCTCCAGCACCGATGCCATAATACTCTTTATTGTCCCAGTATGTCAGATTATGCTTACTTTCAAAACCGGGGCGAGCAAAATTACTGATTTCATATTGATGCATTCCATGCCTCTCCATCTCTTCCATCAGCCGCTCATACATGGAAGCCTCTAGTTCCTGTGGAGGGAGATTCAATGTGCCTTTACGCATTTGATTGTAAAAGACCGTCTTTGGTTCGACGATCAAGGAATAACTGGAATAGTGAGGAAGTTGCAGGGCAAGGGCTTTCGCGAGTGTATCCTCGAAATCTTCCATAGTTTGCCCCGGTAATCCATAAATCAAGTCAATCGTAATATTGGTGAAGCCCACATCCTGAGCCAACTGAATGGTTTCATACACCTCGGATGCCCGATGTGTTCGGCCGATGCGCTTCAATAATTCGTCATTAAAGCTTTGTACCCCAAAACTTAGCCTATTCACGCCTGCTTGAAAGAGGATTTCAAGCTTTTCTCTCGAAAGGTCCCCGGGATTGGCTTCAAACGTATACTCAGCCTGTTTGGCATCGAAAGGGAGGGTCTCATTGATGGCCTCACAAAGGAAGGATAGCTGCTTTTCATCAAGTGAGGTGGGTGTTCCCCCACCAACAAAGACCGTATCCAGTTCCGTTGTCGGATATTTAGCAAGTTGCATTTTCATTTCCCTTTTCATCATCCGTAAATATTCATCAACGGGCTGCCCTTGTAAGAAAACTTTATTAAAATCACAATAGTGGCAAATATGTTCACAAAACGGGATATGCAGGTAAGCACTTTTAATCATTAAGTTCACAACCTTTATTTAATCGAATGGACCGATAGAAAAAGAGGCTAGATCCTGTCTACCCTCTTTTTTCTACTATCATTTATTTTTTTGGAGTCGTGTCATCCATTTTCAGGACAGCCATGAAGGCTTCTTGTGGCACTTCAACGGAACCCACTTGTTTCATCCGCTTTTTACCTTGTTTTTGTTTTTCAAGCAATTTACGTTTACGGGAAATATCGCCACCGTAACATTTAGCCAATACGTTTTTACGCATGGCACTAATGGAAGAACGGGCCACGATTTTTTGTCCGATAGCCGCTTGGATCGGCACTTCGAATTGCTGTCTTGGAATCAATTTCTTCAATTTTTCAACGATGATTTTTCCACGTTCATAAGCAAAGTCCTTATGGACGATGAAACTTAATGCATCGACCGTTTCGCCATTCAACAAGATATCCATTTTGACAAGTTTGGATGGCTTATATCCGATCAACTCATAATCGAATGAAGCATACCCTCTTGTATTGGATTTCAATTGATCAAAGAAATCATAGACGATTTCTGACAACGGAATCTCATAATGGATACTTACGCGCGTTTCATCCACGTATTCCATATCGATGAAATTCCCACGTTTGTTTTGGCAGATTTCCATGATGGTTCCCGTAAATTCTGTTGGTGCCATCATGGTCGCCTTAACATAAGGTTCTTCGACGTTTTCGATTTTTTGTGGATCCGGCATATTGGATGGATTATCCACCTTTATGGACGTTCCATCTGTAAGGATAACGTCATATATAACACTTGGTGCTGTCGTGATCAAATCGATTTTGAATTCACGCTCGATACGTTCTTGAATGATTTCCATATGAAGAAGGCCAAGGAAGCCACAACGGAAACCAAATCCTAACGCTTGAGAAGACTCTGCCTCGAATTGCAACGCTGAATCATTCAACTCCAGTTTTTCTAAAGCATCACGTAAATCATTGAATTTAGATGCATCAATCGGGTATAAACCGCAATAAACCATCGGATTCATCTTCCGGTAACCAGGCAAGGCTTCTGTCGCGGGATTATTGGCACTCGTAATCGTATCCCCTACAGTCGTATCACTGACATTCTTAATGGCTGCGGTCAGGAAACCTACATCCCCCACTGTCAGTTCATCAAGCATTTGGACTTTCGGATTGAAGACGCCCAATTCGGTCACATCAAATTCCTTACCAGTGGACATCATCTTGATTTTATCACCCACTTTTATAGAACCCTCAACAACCCGGATGTAAGCTACTACACCGCGATAAGCATCAAATACGGAGTCAAAAATAAGTGCTTTAAACGGTCCGTCCGGATCACCCTGAGGTGCCGGAACCAATTCTACGACCTGTTCTAAAATATCCTCAATTCCAATTCCAGCTTTAGCTGAGCATAAAACGGCATCAGATGCATCAAGACCGATTACATCCTCGATTTCACCACGGACCCGCTCAGGGTCGGCACTTGGCAAGTCAATCTTATTGATGACAGGTAAAATTTCCAGGTTATTGTCCAATGCTAAATAAACATTGGCAAGCGTCTGGGCCTCGATGCCTTGAGCAGCATCCACGACAAGGACTGCACCTTCACACGCAGCAAGGCTTCGTGAAACCTCGTAAGTGAAATCTACGTGCCCCGGTGTATCGATAAGATGGAAGATATATTCTTCGCCATCTTTCGCCTTATATTTCAATTGAATCGCATTCAATTTAATCGTAATTCCACGCTCACGCTCTAAGTCCATAGAATCTAACAATTGACTCTTCATTTCACGTTGAGTCATGGCGTTCGTCTTTTCTATGATACGATCCGCCAATGTTGATTTACCATGATCAATATGAGCGATGATGGAAAAGTTACGAATCTTTGATTGTCTTTTTAATTTCTCTTCTCTATTCATAACGTTCACTCCCAATAGTCGACACAATACACTATTTTTCATTATATCAATAGAAAATGCAAGATTCAACAGAATAGTTACAAGGACAGTCCATTATGAAGAAGGAGATAGCAAAAAAGGCTGCATTCAATTTGAATGGAGCCTTTTTCTAGAACTTTCTACCGGCTTATCCTACTACTAAATCATATTAAAAAGTGCGTTAAAAGCTGCTGATACGGTTTCACCCAGACTCTTGCCAAGGGAGGAGAAAAAATTATAAGCTTTCATTTCCTCCAGCTTTTCTTTTTTCGTCTCTATATCATGACTCGTCACTTTTTGCCCAAGGATATCCGCTTCCATTTCTCCCTGCTCCGATTGGTTAATGGTGAAAGCACTATTTAAAGCGGGGTCTTCATACCCTTTCATTTTTTTCATGCCGTCGTTTGCCTGCTGCATCCCGATAAGTACACCTAAAAACAAAATAAGTAAAACGCCCGTGCATTTCAACCAAAATCGAACCATGATAGAGGCTCCTTCCAAATTACTTTGCTTCCGATTCTCCCTTGATGCCATCCACAGCCTTAGCATCCCAATACAATTCGCTGAACACATCAGTGAATGCGTCGACCGTTAAATACATTTCCTCGAATGTATTATCGACGCCTCCAATTTCCAAAAGCATTGCATTACCCGTCAAATCTTGATTGTAAACTCCATTATTTCTTGCCCCGCCCTGTTTCATGACCCCACGCGAGATACCAGGGTATTTTTTTTCTAACGCTTTATGCATTTTATTGGCAAGTGCCGCATTTTTTTCATAATTCGGGTTGTCCCCTCCCACAACAAAAGCTATCTTGGCGTATTGTTTGCCATTAATGGTGATCGTCGTATGTTTTTTCCTTTTGGAATCACGATGGATATCGATGAGATATTCTATATCCTTATTATTCGCCATTGCCGTCTGAACGGTTTTACGCGATTCCTGGTACGCTTTTGCAAAATTCAAGCCCTTGCTATTCAAGTTCCCCATCACATCCGTTTTATTTAGAGAGGCTCCTATACCTTTATCCGCGAGATCGGCGGTCATCCGTGTTCCGAGTTTTGTAATATTGATTTCAGAATGATACGCAAGATCTGGGTCGGTGACACCCTTTAGATAAGGCAGGTACGACTCCCGATTATGGCTATGATATATTTCTACCACCTTGCGGCCATTGGTCGTTTGCTTGGGTTGATTGGGCGTTGTCTTCTTATCAGGTTCTTCTATTTCATCCAGATTTTGCAGAGATGCATCTCTTTCATCATTCATCACCTCTAAAGGTGGTGGAGATTCATACGGCATATTCGTATAGTTCGTTCCTTCACCTGCGACAAGGATCTCGTTATCAAAAATCGAGAACCCTGGTAATTCCCGACCTAGCAAACTACGGGGATCCTCCATTGAGATGTTGGTCGAAAGCTTTACTAACTGCTCCATGACAATCGATTGTTCTTTTCCTTCAGGCAAGGCACTGAAGAAGTAATGGTTTTCATTGGCCAGCATTGAAAATAGCATTTTACCTGAAAATTGGTTAGCGACAGTATGTACGGAATTCGAGGTAATGCGATATTCCGGCCGTAATGAAGTCATGACCCCGCTGACGGAAAAAACAAAAAGAAGCAAGGCTAGGATACCTAGAAACGTTTTTACAATCGTTGATCCGTGAATAGCTGTAATAATACCTGGAGATTTTCTCCTTTTCATCCGTCCACCCTCTCTATAGCTTGTCTACTAATACTTATGACTTTGCTAGAGAGGGTAGAACACCATTTTTGGGCACTAATGCCGTTTAGCGGGTGTAGAAGCCCGCATTACCTTGATTGATTGATTCATGTAAAGCCGCATTCAAACCGTTGGCTATCAGATTGGCCATATCTTCAATGAATACATCGACTTCCTTTGGTGTAACCATTAAATTATGACCTAGTGGCGAGAGCACTTCATAAATCAATTTACGCTTCTCTTCATCCGGAAGCACACCGACCATTCCCAAGAAAGTTTCCCGTTCCTTCTCGCCTGGCATATCCTCATCTTTTAGCTTTTTCCTTTTTCCGAAGCTGAATCCAGCGGGGGCCAAGGCGCGTGAAGGCCGACCTCCTTCTTTCAGTTCCTTGCCAAAATGCTTCAAGATATAATCGATTGTGTCGCTCGTGATCGATACGGCATCGACGACAGTAGGGATCCCAATGGCGATAACAGGGACGCCTAATGTTTCCTGGCTCAATTCTTTGCGTTTGTTCCCTACCCCTGAACCGGGATGGATGCCCGTATCCGTTATTTGAATGGTTGAATTCACCCGGTCAATGGAACGGGCCGCCAAGGCATCTACAATGATAAGGAAATCCGGCTTGCTTTTTTCAATGACGCCTTTGATGATGTCACTCGTCTCGATCCCTGTGATCCCCATCACCCCGGGAGAAATTGCACTGACCGGACGATATCCTTCCTTTACCGACTCCGGCTGCAGCTCGAATAAATGTCTCGTAACGACCAAGTTTTCGATGACAGCCGGTCCGAGTGCATCAGGGGTGACATTCCAGTTACCCAGACCAACGACTAAGCAACCGCTTTCCTTTGTGAGCTTGTTCCTTTTCAAAAAATACGCTAACTCGTTGGCGAATACCTTTTCCACCCGTTGCTGTGTATCCGTATCCTGTTGGCGGATCCCTTGGACCTCTATCGTTAGGTAACTCCCCTCTTTCTTGCCAATCTCCTTTTCCCCTTCCGCCGTGACCTCAACTAGGGAAATCTTCAAATCATCCACTTCTTTTTCTTTAATGATCACACCTTCAATATGGGAGACATCCTTCTCTTCGACGACACCTTTCATTTCAAGGGCAATTTCTTTCGCTTCAATTGCCAGATCTGTCCGAATACTATAATTACTTAGGTCCAAATGTTTCACCATAGCGCCTCCTGCTGTTTATATGAGTCAAATCTAGTATTTTAATCATCTCTCTTAAACATTCTTTCATTTTAGCTTTTGTATTATTCATTTTTTTGGTACAATACATTATGACGAGATGAATTAATTTCAGAAATTATAATTACTTTTCGATTCTCAATCTGGAGTATTGCATAATCTTAAGCAGTCTGATAGAATATCATTTGTGCTATTTGATATGGATTTGAAAAGTCGAGTTCATATAATCTCGATTTCTTTGTAGGAGGTGAACGGAATGCCAAACATTAAATCTGCTATTAAACGTGTGAAAACTAACGACACAAAACGCGTTCATAACATTACAGTTCGATCTACTATGCGTACTACAGTGAAAAACGCTGAAGTTGCTTTAGCTGGAGAAAACGTTGAAGCTGCTAAAGAAGCTCTTTTAACAGCTGCTGTAAAATTAGACAAAGCTGCATCTAAAGGATTAATCCATAAAAATGCGGCAGCCCGTAAAAAATCTCGTTTAGCGAAAAGACTTAACGCTCTTAACGCTTAATGAAAACGAAACGACCTTCCGGGTCGTTTTTTTTTATGCCCAAAAAGGGGAAAGAATCATTCCATCCCCTCCCCTTTAAGCCTTCATCTGAATTTCAGTAGTAGTAATTCTAAAGTGATTGCTTTATCAGCCAGACCAGTTTTCATCCGATAATCCGCCTCAGCCAAGTCATCTATAATGCTAAGCAGCTCTTTCTCCTGAAATTTGCCTGTCTTTTCAAGGGCCAGTTTCACCCTGTATGGATGTACCCTCAATTGTCCCGCAATTTTTTGCTGACTATACCCTTGTCGAGATAGTTCCTTCACTTGATACATGAGCCTCACTTGTCCAGCCATCACACTCAAAATTTTAATGGGCTCTTCATTTTGCCGAAGTAAATCATGGAGAATGGTCATGGCACTTTCCATTTTTCGTTGCAAGACCGAATCAACCAGGGTAAAGATATTCTGTTCAAGCGATTTAGCCACTAACTTTTCGACAACTTCCGTCGTTATCCGCTTCTCATCTTCTACATACAATGCCATTTTATCCAGTTCGTTCGTCAGCATCATCAAGTTTGTACCCGCAAGCTCCAATAGGAGTTCCGTGGCTTGATCATCGATCTGCACCTGATATTCTGCGACCCGTTCTTTGACCCATACCTTAAGCTCACGGTCGCCCAGCTTCTTCGCCTCAATGAGGACGGCCTTACGCTTCAGTTCCTTGGTGATTTTTTTCCGCTCGTCCAGCTTCTCGTAAGGGGCCGTCAAGACCACAATGGAATAAGGAACAGGGTCCGACAGGTAGGCTTCTAATCTTTTCACATTATGTTCTACCTTGGACTTTGATTTTTCCGCTGTCAGGAAAAATGGGTTCTGCATGAAAACAAGACGCCTTTCCCCAATGAAAGGGAGGGTCTCCACGTCTTCAAGAGCCGTTTCGACTGGCGTCTCCTCTAAATCAAATTGAGAAAAGTTAAAATCCATTTCATCTTCATGAAGGACATGCTCTATCAAGAGTTGCTTCGTTTCATTAATTAAATAGGCTTCTGTTCCATATACCAAATATACGGGAGCGAATTGCCCTTTTTTTATATTCTTCCAAACGTCTAATACCAATAGAATCCGCCTCTTTTTTATGTATTCTTCTCTAATGGTATAGTGGGAGGAACCATTTGACAAGCTATAAAGGGAACTAGCCCCTAAGGTCTAGTTCCGGATCTATATGAACGCTCTCAAGAAAGGCCCTAGGAAAACTTCCTTGAAAACGATAACCATTCATGTAGAACAATTACGTGCTTGCTTTGTTTGTACTTTTATTTTGACCTCAATTAAGCAAACTATTTGTGACAACTCTTGTCAGTAAAGGAAATGAAGAATGTGACCTGTGGATTTTTTTTTGGTAATGTTTTATACTATTAGCAGAAATAGGAGGGGTAAACAATGAACGAATTCGAAAAGAATGTCCAATCGAAGACTGATGACGTCGCTGATTCCGCAATCGGATTCATCGCTTCATTTGTATTTTTCGCTGCCATGTTCACCATTGCTGTCGTCGTTAAAGCAGTAGGATCCTAATTTTCATGCACTTATTTTTCCCTGATGGAGGCTGCTGATGCAGTCTCTTTCTTTTGGATTTCTACATACTATGGAAGAATCTTCCGAAAGGTTCCTCCCTTTTTAGTATATTTGTAAATGACGGCTCCATCTTCGTCCGTCCTGAACACCATGATTTTATTTGCTTTCATCGACTCCAACACCTGGCCGTGTGGATGGCCATATCTATTCTCCTTTCCTACGGAAATGATGGCAGCTTTAGGGTGTAATTGCTCTAGGAAGGGGATCGAAGAAGATGTTTTACTTCCATGGTGGCCCACCTTCAAAATATCTGCCCGTAGTTGTGGAAATGCATCGATGAGCTCCATTTCCCCCGGTTCACCCATATCACCCGTGAAAACCCAGGAAAGCCCACCAATCTCGGCATACAAAACAACGGAGGCCTCATTAGTATTTTCTTCTTTCTTGTGGGGATTCAACACATAAAATTTAGCATCCGCAACGCTCCAAGAGTCGCCTCTTTTCACCATCTTGATTCTTATGCCCTTGTCTCGGGCTACAGGGATAAAGTCTTTATCCCGATATTGCTCCTCGCCCCAGCTACCAATAATTACTTCCTCCACCTTGAAATTCTCGATCAACTTTTTTGCACTTCCCATATGATCGGCATCCGCATGCGTTAAAATCAGCTTGTCCAAATGATGGATTCCTTTACTTTTCAATAGCGGGATTATGGTATCTTCTGCTGTATTATAGGTCTTACGCTTCTTCTTCCATTCCTCCAGTGGAAATGTGATTTGCCCCCCTGTATCAATTAAATAATTCCCGGCGTTAAACGGCAGGGTAATCAAAATCGAGTCACCCTGGCCAATATCAATGATCTGCACTTCACCGAAGGGAGATAGCTTTTGAATATTGAATTGAAGAAGTAAAAGTAAAATGAACATCCCCCACCAAGTTTTACTTGCGCGAAAAGAAGTCTCCCAATTCACAAACAAGCCCAAAATCGATACAAGTAGGAACAATAGCATGATAAAGCCTGGTTTACCAAACGAGACCGAGGCCAGGGGAAAATCAGAAGCCAAGTCGGCGGCACGATTGCAGAGCGTGAAGGTCACATTAAGGAGTGTTATGAGCGGGTGGCCGAGAGCTGGCACTAAAAGATTCAAAACGACCGTTATTAATGAAAATGGAAGCAATATCACGGAATAAAGAGGTACATACAAGACATTCAACAGGACACCCAGGAGGGAAACTTCGTAAAAGTGGAAAAGCAATATCGGGAGGGCCGCCAATTGACAGCTTGTGCTAATGATGAGGAGCTGCATGATCTTTTGGGGATAGTGCAAGAAGATGCCCGAGGACATGATGATGGAAAATGTGACAGCGAAGGACAGCTGAAAGCCAATGTTATAAAGCATGTTTGGCTGAAGAAATAACAAAACCAGATAAATGACGCCAATTGTGACACTCGCTGACAGCCTTTTTTTAAAGAGCATCAGGATAAAGAACAACATGGCCATCAAACAGGAACGCATGACAGAAGGACTTCCGCCGGATAATAGTGTATAAATCGGCAAAAAGACCAGGATGAGGATTATCATTCTTTCGCGGGTGATGCCGATACGAATTCCCAAATAAAATAACATGCCCGTTAACAGGCTTACATGAAGCCCCGAAATTGCCAAGAGATGCACCAAACCAAGCCGCTGGTAATTGGTAAGGTCCTCTTCATCGATTTCACTCTGATCTCCAAAAATCAGGGCTGTGACAAAGCCACTCGATTCTTTAGGAAAGTGTTTTTTGATGTAGGAAATCCCTTTCATCCGAAAATTGCGAATCGAGACGACAAGAGAAGCCTTTGACATTTTACATTTTGAAAAAGAGATCGAATCGGCTTTTACTATCCAGTGGGTGTTCTGACGGGAAAGATACTGCTGGTAATCGAAGCTGTTTTCATTACGGTGTGGCTCAGGGACCTGCAAACTTCCCTGTATCGGACAGGATATTCCCGTGCGCAAGTGCTGATTTAAACCTTCCTTTTCTTGTTCGGAAGCGATTGTATATCGTAAGAGGAGTTGTTCGCCTTGTTCACTTGTGACGAACCCTTTTAGCAAATTCCCATCGAGTTTTGGCTGGGAAGTAAATGTTACGAGGAAGTGACTTTCCGATCCATCATATATGGACTTGTTTCGAATTTCGGTTATGGAAGCGGAGCTTATAAAGATCCCCATGATGACAATATGAAGGATGAGGACCTTCCACTTTCCACCGCTCCAGTAAAAAAGAAAACATAAGAAAAACAAAATGCAGATTAAAAGCTTCATACTTAAATTCGAATGGGCCGTAACGCCCAATGTGGCAGAAACCGCTAAGAAAAGAAGGTGTCTGGTCATGCCCACCCTCCTTTTCATTTATTAATCAAATAACCGCTTGGCCTGCTTTTCCAGGTCCAAAACTACCTCTTTTCCGAGACCGGTTTGTTCTAGTTGACTCAACAAAGATAAAACAAAATCCTGCTTCTCTTTGCCATTCACGTCGATGGCCCCTTTTGCTTCAACCTTTTCCATCTTAACTCCGGCCTGTTCGAACAATTCAATAGCATAAGGATGGTTTTTGTAATCCTCTGCATAGTAAACAGCCTTGATCCCGGCCTGTATCAGCGATTTACAGCATTGTAAACACGGAAAATGCGTCACATAAATTTCTGCTCCCGCTGTCGGCACGCCAAATTTGGCACATTGTAAAAGCGCGTTCATTTCAGCATGAATCGTTCTGACACAATGATTATCGATGACATAACAGCCATCATCGATACAATGGGTGCCCCCCGCAATCGAGCCGTTGTACCCACCCGCAATAATCCGGTTATCCCGCACAATCGTTGCCCCCACAGTTAGACGAGTACACGTGCTTCTTAACGCTAACAAATGGCTTTGAGCCATGAAATATTGATCCCAGCTAATCCGATTCATGTGTTGTCGTCCCCTTTGACTCAGTAAATTTCTTTCTTCAATTTTACCTTCTTCCCGTCCTTTTGTGTACCCATTCTCATTATTTATTGAACCGTAATCGAATCCTTTAACTTTTCAAACGTTTTATCCCCGATACCAGAAACGTTCTTCAAATCCTCTACCTGCTTGAATTTCCCGATTGTCTCCCTATATTCAAGGATGGCTGTGGCTTTTGACGGACCGATTCCAGAAAGCGTTTCTAAGTCCGCTTGTGTGGCTGCATTCAAGTTCACTTGACCTCCTGTACCACCAGCTGCCCCTTCAGAAGCTATGGAACTAGTTGGAGCGGCAGCAACATTCGCAGGACCCTCTACATCTTCTTCGCCTATCTTCGGTACGTAAATGACCATTTGGTCCTCCACAAGCTGTGCCAGGTTTACTTTATCCTTATCCGCCTTATCCGTGAAACTGCCTGCTTCGGTAATCAAGTCAATTACCCTATCGCCAGCTTGTGCCGTAAATACACCAGGAGTCCGGACGGCCCCCTTCACATCGACTTTCATAATTCTGGGTTCCGATTCGGCTTCTGGCTTCGTTTCTTCTTCCATCTCTTCGTTTGCGGAAGCGGCAAAGATATCTTCTGTGCCAGCCGTTTCGTCTTCTGGTTGAAAAAAAAGATAAAAACCTATTACCACAATAACGATGGCAACGGCTACCAATGTTAGTTTCTTTTTGAGGATTGTCTCCATAATTAATTGAGCTCCTTCCGTATCATTTCATCATTCCATTGTCATAGGACAGGGTAAACGGCCATAGTGTTTATTGAGAAGTTGTGCTTCTTTGAAGGGAGTTGTAGTTATGAAGAAAATCGGTGTGATCGGTACCGGAAATATGGGGACGATTTTAATAGAGTCGTGGCTTGAAGCGGAGGTATTGAAGCCAAAGGATTTAATCATTACCAATCGAACGCTTTCCAAAGCCTCTGTACTGAAGGAAAAGCATCCTGGCATCCAATTGGCAGCAAGTGCAGTTGAAGTCGTCCATCAAGCTGATTTTATCTTTCTCTGCGTAAAACCTTTACAAATCCATAGCCTATTGCAGGGCATCAAACATCATATAAAAAAGGAACAATTACTCATATCCATTACAAGCCCTCTCTCTGTCTCTCAGCTCGAAGCAGAAGTTAAGGGTCCATGCGCACGCTTTATTCCCAGCATAACGAACCGTGTCGGTTCAGGGGTATCGTTACTGAGCTTCAGTGAAACGTGCAGCAAGGAGATGCAGGAGTCGCTACAGAAGCTTGCCTCATCCATCTCAGAGCCAACCATCATCGATAATGACATCACCCGTGTAGCCTCTGACATCGTCAGCTGTGGCCCTGCATTCTTTAGCTTTTTAGCACAGGCATTTATTGAAGGGGCAGTAGACACGACGAAAATCGATAAAAAAACGGCAACGATTTTAACGGAAAACATGTTGATAGGATTGGGAGAACTGCTGGGTAAAGGCATTTACACCTTACCGACCTTACAGGAAAAGGTGTGTGTAAAAGGCGGGATAACAGGTGAGGGAATCAAAGTTTTAGAAGCAGAAACCGGAGAGATGTTTCATCACCTTTTTCATGCAACACATGAAAAATTCGCAGAAGATCTTGAAGAAGTCGAAAAACAATTTGGCCATCCCTACTAACTATTCGAGAACCAAAATCAAAACTCCTTCCCAATAAAAAATAAAATAAGGGTCAGACCCCCTTTCGTGCATCGCCGTGCGAAAGGGGGTCTGACCCTTATTATTTCCCATATTATTTCCTGGCTACAAAAAGGATTCGTTCAGTTTCGTTAACGGGCGGTTTTTCTTCTAGGTCCGCCAGTATTTCGAGGGTTTCGAATCCTGCTTGCTGCAACCATTGTTTGTATTGTTGAATCGGATAGGTCCGCTGGTAATGTAATTCATCGAAACGGTCATATAAACCGCTTTGATCGTCCCTGACAAAAAAGCTAAGGTCATGCTCGACACTGTATGGTTCTTCCCCCGGGAAACTGTCCCAAATGTAGGAGACTTCTTCATCATTGACGGCAAACGTATTATTGTGGAAGATCTCTTCCATCTTATAAATCGAATGGACATCGAACATGAATAATCCGCCTTCCTTCAAATGATCATGAACCCGGCTGAAAGTTTTTACAATATCCGCTTCCTCGCGAAGGTAGTTCAGCGAATCACAAAAAATCGTGACACAGTCATATAGACCAAGCCCTTCAAGTTCTGCCATATCCTGCTGAAATAAAGGAATCGATAATCCTTGCTTCGCCGCTTTTTCATTGGCAACCATCAGCATTTCATCAGATAAGTCCACACCGGATACATCAAAACCATGCTGCGCCAGTTCAACGGTAATCTCACCGGTACCACAGGCCAAATCCAGTACTTTCTTTCCTTCTATCCCATATTGCTCTAGCTTCGCCGTCAGAATTAACAACCATTTTTCATAGGGAGCATCCTTCATTAATTCATCGTATACATAGGCAAAGCGTTCGTACGTCATTGAGTCAGTTCACCCTCAAGATCTTCGAAAGGTGCATCTCCCCATAGACGTTCAAGGTTATAATAGTTTCTTTCATCTTTATGGAAAACGTGTGCAACCACATCACCTAGGTCAACAAGTACCCATTTCGCTTCATCAAAACCTTCAAGGCGCTTAACATTGATGCCCGCTTCGTCCGCTTTGCTCTTCATTTCACGTGCGATGGCTTGTACTTGTTTTTCGGAATTACCATGACAAATCAAAAAGTAATCCGCCACCAAGGAAATTCCCTTCATATTTAAGGCAACGATATCTTCCGCTCTTTTATCGTCCGCCGCTTTTGCTGTAATTGTTAGAAGTTCACGTTCAGTCATTACATCTTCTCCTTCAAATTCATGATTAGATCATTATATGTCTTAAATGTATCAGGGTAAATGGCCTGATTTCTTTTCATTAAAAAGGCCACTGTATTTCGCAAAGCCTGTATGACAGCCTGATCCAGGTTTTCCTTGGCTGTCTGCCTCACTTCGTCGACCCCTGGGAAAGAACGCCCTGGTTCAATATAGTCGGCAAGATAGACGACCTTATCCAAAAGGCTCATTCCCACCCGGCCTGACGTGTGATAGGCGATTGCATCAAGTATTTCACGATCGGTGATCCCGGCCTCTTTTTCTACCAGGTAAGCACCAACCGGGGCATGCCAAAGCTCCATATTGTATTCCAATAGGTCCGGTGCCATTTTTTCAGAGATGATGATTTGCTCCATTTCCTCTTTTGGACGAAATTTTGCATAATCGTGAAAAATGGCTGCCAGTTCCGCCTTTTTGACGTCGGCACCATATCGTCCTGCAAGTTCAATCGCAGACTCGACCACGCCCAAAGTATGAATATATCTACGCTCGGTGATTTGTTTTCTGACAAGCGCTAATGCTTCCTCACGATTCATATAAGTCATTCCCTTTTATATACTTCACCACTGGATCGGCTAATAAGTATTTCACGGTTTTCCCTGTCCTTAACTTCCTTCGGATCATGGAGGAGGAGATGAACATCTGTGGGACTTGAACCATCGTAATAGGGTAGTCCGTTTTTTCGTTATAGCCCGGCCTTTTCACCCCGACAAAGTTCACAAGCTTGACTAGCTCGTCAATACGATGCCATTTAGGTAAATACTCGATCATATCCGCACCAATGATGAAAAAGAATTCTGTGTCAGGTTCACGCTCTTTCAGCAATTTCATTGTATCATGTGTATAGGATGTGCCTTTTCTTTCAATTTCAATACCTTCTATATAAAAAGAGGGATGCCCGGCTATAGCATCTTCAAGCATAGCCATCCTGTCCAAATCGGTAACTTCCTCCGTTTTTTCCTTATGGGGAGGAACATGATTGGGCATAAATCTGACTTCATCTAACTCTAGAGCATCTAGCACTTCATTAGCAATAATTAAATGTCCGATATGTGGAGGATTGAATGTACCGCCAAGAATTCCAATTTTTTTCATAAGATAGGTAGGTCCCTTACGGTAATTTAATTTGTTTGTTTTCTCTTGATTCTTTATATAATACGATTGTATTACCGATAATTTGAACCAATTCCGCTCTTGCACCTTTTGATAAAGCACGTCCTACTTCATTACGTTCCTCATCACAGTTTTGCAGGATGCTCACTTTAATCAATTCGCGTACTTCTAGCGCCTCACCAATTTGCTTGATGAGATTGTCATTGACCCCGCCTTTTCCAACTTGGAAAATTGGATTTAGATGATGGGCCTTTGAACGTAAAAATCTTTTCTGCTTTCCTGTTAACATGTGTTACCTCCTAGTTTGTTCAAGACAATATCTGTCATTCTTGTTGTGTCCGGCTTGATTCCGGTCCAAATCTCGAAAGCATACGCAGCTTGGTTGACGAACATGCCAAGTCCATTAAGCGTTACCGCTCCTTTTTCCTTGGCTTCACGTAGAAACTGCGTTTGCAAAGGATTATAGATAATGTCACTGACAAATGCACCGGCCTTAAGCTGGTCTAACTTCATTGGGGATTGATCCAACTTCGGACTCATCCCGCAAGATGTTGTTTGGATGATCAAATCATATTGTGATAAGCTTTGTTCCGCCTCGTCAATCGTGAGCGCCTTTGATTCTTTATCATATGGGCAATCAGAAACAAGGTGGGCTGCCCGGTCCTTCGTCCGGTTCGCAATATCAACTTGCTTTACCCCTTCTTTAACAAGGGTGAAGTAAATGGCACGTGCAGCACCGCCCGCTCCGATCACTAACGTTTTTTTAGCCTTAATGTCACCTGATATTTCATCGCATAAAGATCTATAAAATCCTATTCCGTCTGTATTATACCCTATAAAGCGGCCTTTTTCGTTAAAAACTGTATTTACTGCCCCGATGGCAAGCGCCAATTCGTCTACCTCATCGAGTAGGGGAATGACTGGGGTCTTATGTGGAATCGTTATGTTAAACCCTGATACACCAAGGGCTTTCATGCCTTTTATCGCATCAGGCAAACTATCTGGTTTGACATGAAAATGATGATAAACGGCCTGTATATTTTCTTTTTCAAAAGCATCATTATGAATGTCCGGAGACATCGAATGAGCAATTGGATCCCCTATTACACCAAATATCTTCTTCATGGAATCCCTTCCCCTATGGATTAGATTAATGATTTACGGACGATTACGTTAACGCCTTTCGGTACATGCGCAATGACCTTTGCTCCTGGTTCATTGACTGTAACCCAGCCAAGACCTGAAAACACAATATCCATTTTACCTTCTTTTAAAGTAAACTCATGCGGAATCAATTTCGGGAATTCTTCCAATTGAGCCGGACGTGGAGGCGTCAGCATTTCTCCAGCATGATTCTTATATAATTCATCCGCTTTCTCCAATTTCGTACGGTGAATGTTCAATTCATTGGAAAGATAACATGTCAGAGAGCGTCTGCCTCCTGATACATAATCCAAACGAGCCAATCCGCCAAAAAACAACGTTTGAGCTTCATTCAACTGATAAACCCTCGGTTTGATTTCCTTCTTCGGCATGATAATCTTGAAATCACGTGTATCCACATAGTGGGCCATTTGATGGTGGTTGATGATTCCTGGTGTATCAATCAAAGCTTGTCCGTCATCCAACGGGATCTCAATCATATCCAAAGTCGTTCCAGGGAAATGCGAAGTCGTGATGATATCCCCTTCACCGCTCACTTCTTTAATAAGGCGATTGATGAAAGTTGATTTCCCGACGTTCGTACAACCGACGACATATACGTCCTTACCATTCCGATATTTTTCTATCACATCAGCCGCTTCAAGGATATGTTTTCCCTTTTCTGCACTGACAAGTAGGACATCGACTGGATTCAATCCCAATTCCTTCGAAGATTTCTTCATCCAATTAATCAGTTTATTCGGCTTTACCGATTTTGGAAGCAAGTCTACCTTGTTTCCAATCAGTAGTACGTCATTATGTCCGACAAATCGGTGTAATCCTGGCAACCAACTTCCATTGAAATCGAAGATATCGACGATTTTAACAATCAAAGAATCGGTTTCGCCCACTTTATTCAAGATTTTCAAAAAGTCATCGTCCGTTAAAGAAACATCTTGAACCTCATTATAATGTTTTAATTTAAAGCAACGCTGACAAATGATGCTTTCCTTTTCCAGTGCAGATTGAGGGGCGTAGCCCAATTCCTTGGGATGTTCTGACTGGACTGTCACACCGCACCCGATGCATACTAATTCTTGTTGGCTGTTCAATTGTGTTCCTCCCATTCTATCATTCCTTTTCGTTTAAAGAACGCCATGATCTTTCTTTCGAAATAGCGGTTAATTTTCGTTCTGAATTCATCCGTTTGTGCGACCGGTACGACGAGGATCGTATGGAATCCTCCTCTATTTCCTCCCAATACATCCGTCATCAGCTGATCTCCGATTACTACCGTCTCTTCCAACTTCAAGCCCATTGCCTTCCGTGCTTTATGGAAGGCTCTTGCCATCGGTTTTCTCGCCTGATGAATAAAGGGAATCTGAAGGGGGTCGGAAAAAGAACGAACGCGTTTCTCATTATTATTCGATACAATCGTCACTAAAATCCCGTGGGCCCGTAATTTATCGATCCAGATAATCAATTCAGGGGTAGCGGTGGGCCTATCCCACTCCACCAATGTATTATCTAAATCAGTGATCACTCCTTTTATTCCCTTTTCTTTCAACTTTTCAGGATCTATATCAAAAATGCTTTGAACATGTTCACTCGGCAAAAATAATTTAAGCATACTGACACCTCTGTATTTTCTTTGAAATTTACCGTCTCTATCATATCGAATTTTCGGCTTACTTTCAAAAAATTCGTGAAAGAAGGGCTAATCGTAAAGAAACATCATAATGTATGTTTTCTAATATGAAAAGGCATTTTTCCAACAAGCTAAAGAAATCGATAACTTGAATCCATGAGTCACCCTAAAAATTACCAATAGTTTTCGACAAATATTGCCTACAACCAACCTGTGGATAACTTTACTAACATTTTCCATACTGATATGTAACATCTCACTTACTTTGTAAACAACTTAACCACAGGTTATCCACTTTCGGTTGTGGATAACAGAACGATTGTTCTCCAAGTTTATTTCTGATACAGTAGGGGTACACCAAAGATGACTTAATAATATATGTCTAGAAATGCAAAGTATTCCTCGCATTCCAACTGGAGGTGGCAGCCGTAAATGGCGTTCTAATGCAAAAACTATCCGATGATTTGTTGCTTGAATCCTATTTTAAAGCAAGGAATTTAAAGCTGAGCTCTGATTTCATCCGTCTAATTGAAACAGAAATCCATCGAAGGTCCTTAACACATAGAATTCGCTCATTATTTTAATATGGGATACATAGGCTGACAAATCCTGTTAGCCTTTTTATTTTCATACCCCTTCTTGCTTGGCCGCCAAATGTCCAATCGTTTCACCGACCCTGACATCAGCAGGAACGGATAAGCTTTCGGCGAGTCTAAAGCGATCCTTTTCAAAGAGCAGAACGACGGTTGAACCGAAACTGAAATAAGAGAATTCCTGTCCTTTTTTCAATTGCCTTGAATCATCCGTTATGACGATGGAATTGATAAACATGGCGCCGACCTTGACCATGGTTATGCACCCTTCCTCGCTTTGTAATTCTGTAATCGTACGATAATTTTTGGCCAAGGGCTCCTTACCATACTTCATCCCCCATTTATTGACAGGGTATGACTTTTTCCCAAGTGTCCACCTTTTGATTACAGAACCGGAAATGGGCGCATGAATCCTATGATAATGGCTCGGGCTTAAGTATAACACGAGATATTTACCGCCTAGGTATTTTTCTAGAAACAGAGCATCCCCCACCATTTCTTCCATAGAATATACCTTTCCCTTAACGACGATTTTTTTATCAGTACGAATTTCTCCCGCGTCCTCGAGAACGCCATCGACCGGACACGCCACCGCAGAGCTGTCGGTCGTAACCGGTCTCGTCCCCTGTTTTAGCTGCCTTGTAAATAAATCATGCAAATTCGTATAGGCATTCATGTCATTGTTGAACTCTTGTTGATCAAGGTTGAATTTTTTCACATATAGAGGAATCAAGGGCCTACTCCATCGTGATTGGCTGAACTGTTTTAATAGGCCTGAAGATACTCTTCCATTCGTGAGTTCTATAAGAATACGATAAAATGTTTGATACAACTATACCACTCCAACTTGTTAAAAAATTCAAAAAGCACTTGCATAAATTGCGTTCATTCCAATATTATTATATAATAAATACTTATGTTTACTATTCTTTACTTTATTTTGCTTTTTTTGAAGGGAGGGAAAAGATGTTTTTATTACATGCCCTAGATCAAACCATAAAAAAATTGAAAACCCAAACAGCCAATATTATAACTCTAATGAACTTATCCCTCGGTGGATTTGCCATAATAGCCGTGATACACGACCAATTAAATCTTAGCTTGCTTTTAATTTTCCTGGCTGCCCTAGCAGATCGATTTGATGGTATGGTTGCGAGGAAGTTTAACATTGAATCGGAATTAGGTAAAGAGCTTGATTCCATGTGTGATATTATTTCTTTTGGAGTCGCACCCGCTCTACTATTATACCAAGGAATATTAATAGAATTCGGTGCGCCAGGAACATTTTTAACTGTTTTTTATATTGGTTGCGGAGCATACCGCCTTGCACGCTTCAATATAAGTGAGAATAATGGATATTTTACCGGCGTACCGATTACCGTCGTTGGCTGCGTGGCCACACTTAGCTACCTGGCGATTCCTTATTTACACCCGGTCTTTTTCTTATTTCTTATGATTCTATTATCTTTACTTATGATCAGTCCATTTAAATTGAGAAAAGTTTAATTGCTGAAGGAAGCGGGCGCCCTATTCGGGCACCCTTTTTTTTGCAATTTTCCGCTTCATGCCTTTCGAACAAGTGGATCCGTCAAACGCATAAATTCCTCAACATCCTGCATACAGGTAGAAACCGCTTCTTGCCAAAAACCTCGTGTGGTTATATCGACACCCAAATGCTTCTTAGCCAAGGATTCCACATTCATCGAACCTGTATCCTGAAGCAGGGCGATATACTTCTCTTCGAATCCAGCAGGTTCATTCAGAGCTTTCGCATAGATACCTAACGAAAATAGGTAACCGAATGTGTACGGGAAATTATAAAATGGAACATCGGTGATATAAAAGTGAAGCTTCGAGGCCCAGAATGTCGGGTGATACTCATCTAACGCATCCCCATATGCCTCTTTCTGAGCATCGACCATCAGCTCATTTAAACGCTCAGCACTTACATATCCTTGTTTTCTTTCCTCATAAAACCTAGATTCAAATAGAAAACGGGCATGGATATTCATTAATAACGCCACGGAGCGCTGAATTTTATCTTCTAGAAGAATCAGCTTCTCTTCCTCACTGGATGCTTCTTTCAAAGCTGCATCCGCTACGACCATCTCAGCGAATGTAGAAGCTGTTTCAGCCACGTTCATGGCATATGAGCGATTTAATGGATGGATATTCCCCATCACATGGGAATGGAAGGCATGTCCCAACTCATGGGCCAATGTCGATACATTCGAAGGCGTTCCCGAATAGGTCATAAATATCCGGGATTGATGATCCAGTGGGAAGCCGGTACAAAAACCGCCTGGTCTCTTGCCTGGTCTATCCTCCGCCTCAATCCAGCTGTCTTTGAATGCCTTTTGGGTGAAATCCGCCAATTGACTTCCGAATTTCGAGAATTGTCCGATAATGAAGTCTGCCCCTTCTTGATACTCCATTACTTTCGATGTGGCCGTAACAGCAATAGGTGCATCCAAGTCAGCCCAACTCAGTTTTCCCACTTCAAGCATTTCAGCCTTTCTATGTAAAAACCGCACAAGTGGTTCTTTATTGTCAGCTATGACCTGCCACATGCTTTCAAGCGTCTCTTTCTTCATCCTGCAGATTTCCAGGGGTTCCTTCAAAATATCGTTCCAGCCCCTTTTTTCATTCACGCTAATCCGAAAGCCCGCCAAATGATTCAAGGTCCTTGCAAACAGTTCACCCTTTTCTTCCCATGCACGTTCCCAAGCTGTAAATAATTCGTTTCGGACACTTTGGTCCGGACTGGAAAATTTATTTGCCGCCTGACCGATAGAAAGCTCTTCCCCTTTAAACGGAACCGTCATCGAACCGACGAGCGTATCATACATTTGGCTCCATCCTTCAAATCCGTCCATGGACAACTGGGTGATCAGCGACTCTTCCTGGACCGAAAGTTTCTCTTTAGCACGGTCTCGACGCTCATTCAATACATAGGCCAGTTCATTCAACGGTTCTTTCTTGAAGACATTCTCGAACCAATCATCATCCAACTGGACCAGTTTTTCATCCAGTCTACTTAAAGCGACTTTCAAGGATGCTTCCACCTTCATCAGTTTGACCCTTAACTGACCTGCTTTTTTATCCTGAACATTTTGGGCCTCAAGGCAACCGATAAAAGCCCCTGCTTGTTCCATTTTCATTTTGGTGACTTTGTACAGATCGAGAGCCTTGATCAAAGTCTTTTCACTACCCTCTGAATTCAACAGACACACAGCTTGATCCAATTCCGTCACTTCTTGTTTGATTTCATCCATTAGGAGCAGAAATTCCGCTGAAGAGCTTCCCCCTTTAAAAAAGACATCCAAATCCCACGTTAAAGAATATCCCATACATAATTCCTCCTTATTATCAACAACACCATTATAGAGGGTCCATCCATTTTTTCCTATTCATAAGGAAGATTAAGTAGATTTTTGTCTAATTGTTTTCCCGCTTTCCATTTTATAAGCATGATATGATTGATGTACGTAGTAATCGAAAAGTTGGTGGTCCTTTTTGAAGTTCATTATCCACTTTTCAGTCATTGCCCTTCTCCTCTGGACACTGCCCCATTCCTACCAGCAGCATACTCCATTGACCCTTGAAGAGGGCAATGACGTACACCTTTTGAAGAAAATCGAGAAGAAGTTTGCACTGATACCTTTCTTGAAAGTCAGCCTAATCCTCATCGTTTTGCTAGTGAAAGAATCATGGATATTCCTGTTCCTTTATTTCCTCTCTGCCTTCCGCCGACGTTTTTTCAATCCTGTCTTTTATCAGGCGAATTACATAGCTTCTCTCACTCACTGATTTTACAAAAAAAATCGAGGAGTGATGGATATGTGGTTCCGCCTAATCATGATTGGAATCTTTTCGTTAACTGCATCACGTCTATTTCTGTTCCAGGGCATTGAAATCTACCATGCCTTTGCAGACCTGATTCGCAATAAATAAAAAAACGAAGAGAGTGCGGAAGCAAGAATCCGCACTCTCTTCGTTTTACATCCCATTATCTTTGGCCTTCTTTTCCTTCTCTTTCTCCGCACGATAAAATTCATGGAACATCTTCATCAAGGCACGCTTTTCAATTCTTGATACATAGCTACGAGATATGCCCAGTTCTTTAGCAATCTCTCTTTGCGTCTTCTCTTTCTTTAAATCTAGTCCAAACCTTCCAACGATGACTTCCTTTTCACGCTCATCCAAAACACCAATATACTTCTTCACTTTTTCTATTTCCATATTAAGCTGAATCGTGTCAATGACATCCTCTGATTCTGATTTCAATACATCAATTAAACTGATTTCATTTCCTTCTTTATCTTGACCGATTGGATCATGCAGGGAAATATCCTTTTTCGTTTTTTTTGTTGCACGTAAATGCATCAGGATTTCATTTTCAATACAACGTGCTGCGTAAGTGGCAAGCTTCGTGCCTTTACCGTCGGAATAGCTTTCAATAGCCTTTATCAATCCAATGGTCCCGATTGATATCAGATCTTCAGTATCTTCACCGGTATTCTCGAATTTCTTGACGATATGGGCCACTAGCCTAAGATTATGCTCGATGAGAATATTACGGGCTTCCCCATCCCCTTCACTCATAAGCTTCAGATACTTCTTCTCATCTTGTGAAGATAATGGCTGGGGAAAAGCATTATTTTTCACATAGGAAACTAATAAGTAAAATTCCTTGATGAGATAACCGACTGCAGTAAGTATTCCAGGCATTGGTTTCATCCTCCCGCCTCATTGGGTGTTTCCTTATCCATACCTATGCGATTGTGGGCTTGTTCTTGTCTGTACCACAAAAAGAAATCCTCCGCTTGGTTCATTACGTTGCTAGAGAGTCTCTACATACACGGATATTCTCTGGAATATCCATGTTTTTAGGATTCAAGGATTGATGGACCTTTCTAAAAGATGCCCAGAAAATCACCTAAGCGATTAATAGAAAATGTGGGAGGGATATCATTCAAGAATTCTCCTTTTAAAATCCCAATCAAACATAGACAAACTTACATATAATGATAGGGAATTTAAGCGGAAGGGAGGGATTTGTATGGGATACGGCTATGGACCATACGGATATAATTACGGTGCTCCATGCCCAGCACCTTGTTATGGCGGAGGTGGATTCGGTCTTGGAATCGCCTTGATCGTCGTCCTCGTCATCTTACTGCTGTTATTCGGATTCTGGTTCATTCCTGGTGGATTCGGATTCGGGGGCTGCGGAGGACCGGGGCCATGCTGTTAAAATAGAAAAAACTCGGCCAAGTGCCGAGTTTTTTCTATTTTACATAGTCCATGATGCTGTGCAGCGGTTTATCGGCATCGACAGAAACATTTACAGCGATTACTGTTCCAATGACAGTCGTAATAACCAGTACCATTACGATTGAGAACATTCTGAATCACTCCTTATAATTGAACCTATCTTCAATTTACCACGTTTAGGTGATTACCGACCGCTGCTATTTTGAACACTTTTCATACAATCCATGGCGATACTGTGAAGATTGCCTTACATTCGTTAGCCGGTATCCTTCTCCTGCCAGTAGCAACACTTTTCCCCTTTTATAATGGCCCATTTAATCATCTTGATCTCCACCTTTCATTTTAATATTTCTTACGTGCATCTTAGATTAGAAAAAAGGACGATGCCTCATTGCTTTATCTAGGTGCTGCTCACGTAATTTCCTGATTCGCTCTTCTTGCAAACATTCCTCAGCAGTCATTTTCCTCATTTTGATCGTGATTGTAAAAAACAGCATATTCAGTGTCATAATATCACCTCCTTTAAGGGGGCGGCTTACCAAAAAGGCATAAAAAGGCCGCAGAAAGTTCCTTCCTCCTGCGGGATTTTTAAAAATATAAAAAGGCCGCAGGGTAAAAGGATTCTCCCTGCGGCCATTATGTCTGAATGATTAATAAAGCCCATTTGCTTTAAGAATATTCCGCATGGCACAGGTCGAATAGTATATGATTGTTTGTTGGCGCGATCCAGCTAATCAGCTTAATGTTGCTTTCAAGTAAATATGTTCTCATCTTCTTCGACCTCCTTTGGAATATTATTTGGTAAGTATATCCAATAATCAACGTTTTGTAAATAGACTTTTTGTAATTTTTAGAAATTTTTTTCTGTTCCAGAACATAAGGCAATAAAAAAAGCCTGATTCCCCAGTTACACTAAGGAGATCAGGCTTGATTGCTATTGTTGTAAAAAATCTTGGTCATCGCTTTCGTCCAAGATTTTTTTATATTTTTTGGATATAAGGAAAAAGAGGATGGACAAACCGAGGAAGAGTACAGTCGCTCCCATATAGACATTGGTGGAAAGGTCCGTTTTTCCGGTTGTAGGCAGTATCGTTCCTAAATAAAAGAACGCTCCTACACATAATAAGGTGATCGCAAATTGTTTAAAATCCGCCATTTTGGAACGTAGAGCAGACGCCGTTTGATTTTTACGGTTTTTCATCCCATTCACCCCTTCTTTCTTCTAGTAAACAATCTATATCTCATTCTACCATATTAATTCCAAATGGTTGGGTGTAAATAATGGCAGGAAGCTGTGTGGGTGATGGTTCTATCCTTCTAGCGCCTGTTCTAGATCTTCCAAGAGGTCTTCCACATCTTCAAGTCCTACGGATATTCGGATTAATCCATCCGTGATGCCTAAGGTTGCGCGTCGTTCGGCTGGAATCGAGGCATGAGTCATCAAGGCCGGAACCGAAATGAGGCTCTCCACTGCCCCAAGGCTTTCGGCAAGGGTGAAGTATTTCACTTTTTGAAGCACCCGTTCTGCCTTTGCACCACTGCCGACATCGAATGAGACCATGCCACCAAAACCCCGGGATTGCTTTTTGGCAATTTCATGGTTGGGATGATTGACGAGGCCTGGATAATACACGTTTGAAATCGATTCATGCCCGGTCAGGAAACGGACAATTGCCAAGGTGTTCCTTTCGTGTTCCTCCATTCGGATGCCGAGTGTCTTCATTCCGCGCATCAACAACCAGGAATCTTGAGGCCCCAGCACGCCTCCTGTGGAGTTCTGGACAAAGTGAAGGTCTTCCCCTAGTTTTTCATCATTCACGACGGCAAGACCAGCCACAACGTCACTGTGGCCCCCGAGATACTTCGTTGCACTATGGAGAACGATATCTGTCCCGAGCGTAAGCGGATTTTGCCAATATGGAGTACTGAACGTATTATCCACAATGGTTAGCAGGTGGTGTGCCTTCGCTATTTTAGCTATTTCTTCCAGATCGGTGATTTTCAATAGAGGATTCGTCGGGGATTCAATGAACAGCGCTTTTGTATTCTGCTTGATTCCTTTTTCTATAGAGTCCAAATCACTCGTATCGATAAAGGTGGCCTCTAGCCCAAATCGGTTCAGGATTTTTGTCATCACCCGAAAAGACCCACCATATACGTCATCAGTCAGTAAGATATGATCCCCTTGATTAAAGAGCATCATCACAGCCGTCATTGCCGCCATTCCGGAACCGAAGGCAAATCCCCGTTTTCCCCCTTCAAGTTCCTTGATTAATTCCTCGAGAGCATGCCGGGTCGGATTGCCGGTACGGGAGTACTCATAGCCCCTGTGCTTTCCAGGCCCATCCTGTTTGTATGTGCTTACCTGATAGATTGGCACCGATACGGCCCCTGTTTTTTGATCGCCAAAAATGCCTCCATGAATCAATTGTGTCTTCTTCCTCACTTCATAGGCCTCCCCGATAAATATTTTTGCTTAAATACCGCTCGCTGGAATCTGGAAAAACGACGACGATATTTGTACCTGCCCGGGCCTTTTCCGCTTCCATCAAGGCCGCGGCAAAAGCAGCACCAGAGGAACTCCCGACGAGCAGTCCTTCTTTCAAGGCTAATTCTTTCACCTTGGAAAAGGCCTCTTGATCGCTTATTGTATGAATCTGATTAAAATAGGCCTCATCCATGTAAGCGGGTAAAAACTCCATGCCGATTCCCTCTGTTTTATGGGGTCCCGTTTTCCCGCCGTTTAAGATGGATCCCTCCGGTTCGACGATGACGGTTTTGACGGCAGAGTTTTGTTCCTTTAAATATCGGGATGTCCCCATGAAGGTTCCCCCAGTTCCCGCACCGGCAACGAACACATCGACCTGGCCATTGAGCTGCTCCCAAACTTCCGGACCAAGCGTTTTATAATACGTCTCCGGATTCGAGGGATTGGCAAACTGTTGCGGACAGTATGCACCAGGAATTTCGGCAAGAAGTTCTTTCGATTTGGCAATGGCTCCTTTCATGCCATCTTCAGTGGGGGTTTGCACAACTGTTGCCCCAAGAGCACGCATCAGCTCCTGCTTTTCACTACTGAATTGCTCCGGTACACAAAAAATCACATCGACATCCTGGTTTATCGCTGCCAAGGCTAAACCTATCCCTGTATTTCCAGCGGTCGGTTCGATAATGGTCCCGCCTCTTTTTAATGCTCCCGTTGCAAACGCTTGCTTCAAAAGTTCTTGGCCAAGGCGATCCTTCACGCTTCCCCCAGGATTGAGGAATTCCAATTTGGCATAAATCCGGACATCATCCGGAAGTGGGAATGAAGTGATCTCCATCATGGGCGTCTTGCCAATCAAATCATGTATATTGTGAATGACCTTCATAGTGGACATCCTCTCTAAGTTTTCTTAGAAGTTTAGTTGGTTTAAAGGTGGAGATAAAGAATAATCAGCGGAATGGCTTCCGCTGATCACTTGCTGTTTTATATCTTATTTCATTTTTTCAACCATTTTCAGAATCAGTTCCGCTGAATGAAGCGCCGCCGTTTCCAGGAATTGATCAAAGGAAACATTGGACTCCTTACCAGCGATATCCGAAAGCGAGCGAATAATAACAAACGGTGTCTGGAATTGATGCGCAACCTGAGCGATCGCTGCCGCTTCCATTTCGACCGCATATAAATTAGAGAATTTACCTCTGACGAATTCGACACGGACCGGATCATTCATGAACGAATCTCCCGTCACGATCAATCCTTTTGCCACTTGGATATCTTTAATTTCTTTAGCCGCTTCTTCTGCTATTGTGAATAGCTTTTCATCCGGGATGAAAGCAGCAGGCAGCTGTGGCACTTGACCATATTCATAGCCAAAAATCGTTACATCCACATCATGATGGCGCACTTCAGTTGAAATGACGACATCGCCGACATTCAAATCAGGGTGATATCCACCTGCAGATCCCGTATTAATGACTGCATCCGGTTTGAACTTTTCCAAAAGGATTGCGGTCGACATGGCCGCATTCACTTTTCCGATTCCTGATTTAAGCAAAATGACATCGATTCCATTCAATGACCCTGTATTGAATTCCGAACCGGCAATCGTCACCTGTTCCAGCCCTTCCAATTTATCGCGTAAAATCGTAACTTCTTCTTCCATTGCTCCGATTATGGCTACCTTCATTAGTAAAAACCTCTTCCTATATTTTTTCCGCCTCCATAATCCAAACAAATGAGTTGCAACGCTCAAAATTCACAGTGAACCCATGTTTTACAAGCACTTTTTCCAAAAAAGGAATCGTCGTGTAATATTCTGTTTGCAAATCCTTCGCCAAATTATGAAAGCCTGCATCCTCTGCATCCCGAATCGCTTGATCATGCGCTTCTTTTGATTGATACATGGTATCCGCAAACACTATTCTACCACCAGCATTCAGTAACTTTCCATAGTTGGCAATGGCTTTTTCTTTTTCTTCATCCGTTAAATGGTGAAAAGCATACGTACTAACGATTGAATCGACCTGTTTCGGCATCGGAAAGTCGATGAAATCACCATCCACGATTTCCGTTTTATCCTGTAACTTTCTGATTGCTATTTCTCTCATGGCTGGAGATGGTTCGATCCCAGATACCGTGAGACCGGCTTTTATCATCCGTTCCGTCAAGTTCCCCGTTCCCACCCCAAACTCCAATACATGGCCATGGGACCGGCTCGCGACACTATCCAATATTTTGTCATAGTGCTTAAAAACCTCTTGATATTCAATATCCTGTCCCTTGACGGATTCATCATACGATTTAGACCATTCATCAAATAGTTCCAAAAACTCTCTGCCCATATTAATCACCTTTTTATGAGAAATAATCATACCTATGAACAGAATATGAGAGTAAACAAAAACGGTTCGCATTTTTTAGGCAGTTTCACCAGATTTGATGGTACACTAACACTATCAAAACCTTGGAGGAATATAGTATGGATTTTCAACTTGATTTAAATTTATTCGAAGATAAAATTGAATTTTTCGAAGCGGAAAGCATCAAGAGCCTAGAAGAAAAGATCCAATCCCAAATCGAGATCAACAAAGCGATCTTGCTACAGGTGCACTCCGTATCACACCAAATGTATGTTAGTGAAGAAGGACGCCGCTTCTATAGCGCCGTCGTCCATTTTAAAGCGAAAAAATGAAAAAAATCCCGGAAAGCCATCGCTTTTCGGGATTTTCATGCTTACTTTTTATCATTCACTTTCAATTCTTCGACTTTGACTGGTCTCCATCCAGAACCGTCCACCCACTCGATATGTACACGATACGTTTGTGATTCGTTTCCATCTGAAACAGTGCCGATGGCCGTACTCGGAGATCCACCGTTTTGTAACCACCATAACTTCATGCTGCCTTCGTCCACACCAGCTCCAAGGGCAATCGCCTTACGCATTTCATTCCAGTCAACCGAACCCTTTTCGAAGCTTGTCGTATGTTCACCCGATTGCTCTGTACCAACCGGTTTCCAACCCTCACTCGTATAAGCCTTCTCGACATTGCCATCTCCGCTTGCCTCCACTTCTACAAGCTCAGCATCCTTGTCCTTATCTTCCTCAGTCGTATCTGTCGCTTCTGAATCTTCTTCATCTGCTTCTTCTTCCTCGACTCCTGGTGCATCTTCTTTTTTCTCTGTTTTCTCAGCTTTCTTCTGTTGTTTTTCAGTGGTTTGTTTCGGCTCGGTTGTCGCTTTTTCTGTGGAATCGTCATCACTAAGGAAAATCGTGGCTGCCACAATGACAATGAGAATGGATACGATGGTAATCGCGATATTATAAATTTTATTTAATTTTCGTTTTTGATCTCTCTGATTGAATCTAGAACTCAAGGTCCATTCCTCCCTACCTTTACTTTCAGCCTCATTCTATCATGATTCAGCTGGAGATAGAAGGGGAAGGTTTCCTACACTTTTCGTCAATTCTCGCGTATATTCTGGTCCTTGCTATATAGAACATTTACAATATCTGAAAATAGAGGCGTCATGCTGGAACTACTTTCATTTGTTTCAAAATTCACCGTAACCAGTGCATATTTGGGATTTTCATACGGAAAATACCCAGCAAACCATTTATTGAGCTCCCCTTTTTCAATGTTAGTCTGTGCAGTCCCCGATTTCCCTGCGACCTCAACAGGAAGGTTCTTTAGAGAAGCACCGGTCCCTTTCACTTCCGTGACCACCTTTCGTAAAAGATGTTGCAATTTCATCGCCGTATAAGGCTTCACTGTATCTCCCGCCATTGTTTGTGTAGGAAAGTCGACTACTGTCGTGCCGTTGTCGAATTCTACCTTCGAAACTGCTTTGACCTGTTCTTTCTTCCCTCCTCTTGCAATGGTCGCCATCATATTGGCAATGGCAAGTGGTGTGGTTTGGACATCCTGTTGACCAATGGATGTCTTGGCAATCATTTTCGGATCCTTTTTCAATTGTTCATCATGCCATACCTTTCCTTTTTGTTCATGGTACAACTGGGTGACGGCCGTATGGTAAACATCCCCCTGCCATCCGGATTGGCCAACCAACCCCAACATTTCAGCATATTTATCCAAAAAGTCCGGATCCTTTACGGCGATTTCCTTCGATAATTCGGCAAATGTCCTGTTACAGCTCTGGGCAAAGCTATTCTCAAAATTCAGCCTGCCAAGCTCTCTCTGTTTATCGGCTTCCCCTTCAATCGTTTTATCACAATCAAACGTTCTAGTCGGGCTCGCAGCCTCGTAATCAATGACAGCTGCTGCCGTTACCGTTTTAAAAACGGATCCGGGCGTTTTTTGAGTGAGCATCGTATTGATGGCACCTTCGCCATTGGGGTCCTTTTTATTAAGGGCGGGGCGGGACACCATGGCCACGATTTCGCTTTTTTCAATATCAATCAGCACAAGTCCACCTTTTTTAATCCCGCGCTCATCCACGAGCTTCTCTGCTTCTTCTTGAATGCTCTTATCGATGGTCGTGATCACTTTGACGGGGTAAAGAGGGTTGGCAGGTTCCACATATTTTACGTCCACGCCAAACATCGGACCCCCACTGGCATCGACATGAAATACGAGCTTTGATTCTCCATCGGAAAGTAAGAACTCATCAAATGTCCTTTGCAAACCCGTATTGCCAATTTTCGTATCTGCAGAAAGCTGCATATCCGGGTAGCGCTTTTTCTTTTCGGCATCCGATATATTCGTTGTACCAATCAATTGTGCGGCGGGTATTTGATCATGATATAGCTTTTCGTTCACCGCAAATACGCCAGGGATTTTCAATTCATTGATTGCCTTGGACTGATCCAAGGTTAGCTCGATCGGGTCATCCCCACCAAAAACAAAGGGATCTTTCGCTTCTGCGATCGACTGTCTCAGTTCCCATTCCGTCCTGCCGATTATGGAGGCGACTTGATCTATAGGCCAGTTCATCTTATTTAAAAACGGAAACAAAACAAGTGTCGGGATTTCTTCATGGGCAAGTGGAATGCCATTTCGGTCGTAAAACTTCCCCCGTCCGTCGTCAATCTTTAAAATTTGCGAGCGTTGGTTTACACTTGCTTCTATTAAATTCACATCATGCTTGGAAAAGGATTCTGTAGACACTAGTTGGATATAAGCTATTCGGCCAATGAGCATCAGCATGAACATAGCCAAGACAACTGCAAGTATCCTCATTCGTTTCTTTTTCATATAGAAACACCTCGTTACCATTGTTGACGAGGTTCGGATTTTTAAACACTAAAAAGAGGATGCCCTCATGGACATCCTCCTGGAAAACGCTATTAGCTAATAGAAACGATTTTGACGCTCATTTCGCCGCCTGGCGTTAGGATTGATACTTTGTCGCCAACTTTTTTCCCAATCAAGCTTTTGGCAATGGGAGAATCATTCGAGATTTTGCCTTCGAATGGATCTGCTTCAACGCTACCCACGATGGAATACGTTTCTTCATCACCATTTGGAAGTTCTATGAATGTTACAGACTTACCAAGAGTTACTGTATCTGTATTCAAATCATTGTCTTCAATGATTTTAGCATTACGAATCATGTTTTCGATGGTAGTGATACGACCTTCAACAAATGCTTGCTCTTCTTTTGCAGAATCATACTCAGAGTTCTCTGAAAGATCGCCAAAACTACGGGCGATTTTGATTCTTTCCACCACTTCTTTACGTTTAACCGACTTTAAATGTTCTAGTTCCTGTTCTAACTTCGCTTTACCTTCGTTAGTCATTGGATATACTTTTTCAATTGCCAAAACCCTTCACTCCTTCAAATTCTTCACAGCTGACATCCCGCCGTGACCAGTTTATGTACTCTATAAGTGCTTACCCGAAAAAAAATATATATAATCACATGCCACTACGGAACAACCGTCCCTTAGTATATAAACCGACTGCATTAAGCAGCCGGTTCGTTCTGTATCAAGAATAGATTATTGTGTTTTCCAACATTTGTCCAGTCTTTCCCTATAAATAATTGGGATTTTTATATATATGAGGTAAAATGGCACCTATCATTATTTATGCTATGTTATTACAAAAAAGACTTTTGTTCAAGGATTGTTTGTATTTTTGTTACCATGAGGTCAATTGCCACATGGTTTTGCCCACCTTCAGGAATGATGATATCGGCATATCGTTTCGTCGGTTCGATGAACTGATTATGCATCGGGCGAACGACGCTGATATATTGATCGATGACAGAATCCAAGGAACGGCCACGCTCTTTAATATCACGAGTCATACGTCGAAGGATTCGCAAATCTGCATCTGTATCCACATAGAGCTTCATATCCATCAAGTCTCTTAGGCGTTGGTCTTCCAATACCAAGATTCCTTCAAGAATGATGACGTCTTGTGGTTCAACCGTTATGATTTCATCTGACCGCGTATGATTCGCGTAATCATAAACCGGTTTCTGAATCGTTTCATATTTCAATAATGCATTGATGTGTTCAATCAATAAGTCATTATCGAATGCAAACGGATGATCATAATTCGTTTTCAAGCGTTCCTCAAACGGCAAGTGGCTTTGATCTTTATAATAATAATCTTGTTCGAGCATCAAGATGGAATGTCCATTGAAGAATTCAAAAATTGAGCGTGTTACACTTGTTTTACCTGATCCCGACCCACCGGTAACTCCGATGACTACTGGTTTTTTCCTTGTCATGTTAATTCTCCTTACGCATCATATTGTTCACATATACCGGCTTATCTACTTGAATGCGGACAATTTGAAGCGGATGACGTGCTGCGTCCAACTCTTTACCCATTTCATCCCAGATAATGCCGATTTTTTGAGTAAAGTTCTCAATCTCGGGTCCGAAGAATTCCACTTCATCACCAGGCTTGAAGAAGTTACGCTGCTGTAAGGTAGCAATTTGAGTTTCCTCATTATAATCAAGTACCAATCCAGCGAAGTCAAAGCGAGTCTTTACGGTATGATTCCCGAACATTTGTTGTTTATACCCAGGGATTTCCCCCTCCATGAACGATGAAGCCGTCTCACGGTTTGCACATTTATCAAGCTCTTCCAACCATTCAGGTTGGATCTTGTAATGATCCGGATCTGCGCAATACGCATCAATCACTTTACGGTAGACACTAATTACCGTTGCGATGTAGTGAATGGATTTCATCCGGCCTTCGACTTTTAAACTATCAATCCCAATTTCGATCATGCCTGGCAAGGATTCGATCAACTTCAAATCTTTCGGACTCATCGCGAATGGTGCATCTTCTTTATCGAATAACGCTTTCTCTCCATCCTGATTCAATTCGTACAAGTCATAATCCCAACGGCAGGACTGACAGCATCCTCCCCGGTTGGAGTCACGTGCCGTCATATGGTTGGAAAGTGTGCAACGGCCTGAATAGGCAATACACATTGCCCCATGTATGAAGGTTTCAATTTCGATGTCGACTTTTTCCTTCATTTCACGGATTTCATCAGCACTCGTCTCACGAGCTAGCACGACACGCTCCAGACCTTCTTCTTTCCAATACTGGACAGCCTTCCAGTTCGTAAGCGACTGTTGCGTGCTCAGATGAATTTCTACTTCCGGAGCCACACGCTTACACGTTTCGATGATCAATGGATCTGCCACGATAATTCCATGAATCCCCGTATCACGAAGGCCTTCCATATATTCTTCAAGACCATCGATATTTTCATTATGGGCATAGATATTCGTAGTCACATATATTTTCGCACCGTACTTTTTAGCGAATTCGACGCCTTCTTTCATTTCTTCAAACGTGAAGTTTCCGGCATTCGAACGTAGACCATATTCCTGTCCGCCAATGAATACGGCATCTGCGCCATAATGGACAGCGATTTTTAGTTTTTCCAGATTACCAGCAGGAGCCAGCAATTCAGGTTTTTTTACAATGACTCTCTTTCCATCAACTATCTTGGAAATTTTATCAGCAATAGCATTCAAGGCTATTCCTCCTCTTTCCCTTACTTAATAAACCGATTCTTTAAAGAAGAATCCGGTATCCAACTCACGGTTATCAGGTTGAATCGCTTGGACTTTTTCGAACAATTCCATTTTGACATCCTCATAGCGATCTGGATTATCCGCACATAAATCTATCGCCTCACGGTATAATCTTGTGACGGCCACAATGTATTCGGGCGTTTTCAGGACCCCATCGATTTTCAGGGAATCCATTTCCGCTTCCATCAATTCCTGAAGTTCATCAATCATGCACATATCATTCGGACTCATGATATGCGTACCGTTTTCATCTTCATATATCGGATATTTGTTTTCACGTTCCGTATCATGCAGGAACATATTCTTTTGCTCTGTTCGGTTTCCGACTTCCAACGCCTTGCCTTGGTATTCGAAATAGTTGCCAAGTAGCGTACGCTTCGACTGGAACATACATGTCATGCCGTGAACTTGAACTTCAATTTCAACTTCGGCATGCTCCTTCATTTCGATGATTTCGTCCAAGCTGATTTCACGGGCTGCAACGGCCCGCACCGCTCCGCGTTTCCCCCAGTAATTACAGGTGTACCAGTTGGTAACCGTCATCTCTGTGTTCCAATGTAATGGCATATCAGGGGCAACAGCCCTTACAGCCATCAGGACTGCGGGGTCACCGTAGATAATCCGGTCAGCTCCTGCTTCTTGTAGGAAAGCTATATAGTCTTCAAGCTCGTCCACTTTATCATTATGAAAGATTGCATTCATGGACACGTATACTTTTTTACCTGCAGTATGCGCCATTTCAATTGCCTTCTTAACGTCCACACGAGTGAACTCCCCCGCTAAACGAAGCGCATAACGCTGCTCACCGATTACGAATGCATCAGCACCCGCCTCGATCAGTTCAGCTAGATGTGCGATATTTATCGGAGTCACCAGTAATTCAGGCTTTTTCATGTTTGTCACCTCTATGTTTACTAATAGCTACACCATCACCAATCGGTAAAATCACGGTATCGTAATGAGGATGGTCATGCAGCCAGATATTAAAGTCTTTTATTTTTCTAATAAGCGCTCGCTTACGTCTCGTCATTTCCATCTCTTCGATGTTTTCAGCAACCAAGCCTTTAAATAATACATTATCAGTAATGATTATGCCAGCTTCATTCAGGAAAGGTTCGAACAGCTCAAAGAAACGCTTGTACTGTCCTTTCGCTGCATCCACAAAGATGATGTCGAACGGGCCATGATCCTTCACGTGAGGCCCTGCTTCTAGTGCATCGCCTTCTATGAGTGTGATTCGCTCCGAAAGACCAGACTTGGCTATGTTCGCCTTCGCCTGTTCAATACGCGCTTCATTCCGTTCCAGCGTGACAATACGCACATCCGGTAAGGTTTCTGCCATTCTAATCGCCGAATATCCGATTGCTGCGCCCACTTCCAATATGGCCTTCGGTTGGTGAAGCCTCAAAATCTGTAGCAGCACCTCTATTCCTTCAGGCTCCATGATCGGTACATTATGTTCCCTTGCAAAATCCTCTAGCTCCTTAATCAATCCGGTACGTTCCGGAAGTAAGTCGTGAAGATATTGGTCTATTTTTCCGTTCAAGACATTTCCTCCAATGATAAAAAAAACGAAAGCGTCTTGGCCGGCTCTCAATGAAATTCCGCATCATATACAAAACGAACTAGAACCAGCATCACTTGACTATCTACGTTTCCTTATCTTTTCAAAATAAAACCCGGCAAAAGCCGAGTTACAGTCATCAATAAAATCGGATCTGAAATTTTTACGTTTACTATTCTATCATAAAAACAAGGGGAAAGTAATATCCCTCTCCCCTTAGTCCCTATTGGCCTTGCCATTTATTTATTGGTAATATGCTGTGCCTTTTTATTATTGTGCTCTTCCAGTGTTTTGGAATATAGAACTTCTCCTTCAGGTGTAGCCAAGAAATAAAGGTAATCGGTCTTCTTAGGCTTTAAGACCGCTTCAATCGAAGACTTTCCGGCGTTAGCGATCGGACCTGGAGTCAGGCCTTTGTTTTTGTACGTATTATATGGTGATTTCACCTCAAGGTCTTTGTATAGGACCCTGTCTTTGTGTGAGCCTTTTGCATACAAAACGGTAGGATCCGTTTGTAATGGCATATCTTCCTTGAGTCGATTATAAAAGACCGAAGCTATGGTCTTACGATCGACCTGAGCTGTTGCTTCTTCTTCAACGAGTGAGGCAAATGTCAATAGCTGGTGGGCCGTATACTCTTTTTTCTCCATCAGTGATTCGAATGGCTGAAGGGTTTCCTCCGTTTTCTGGAGCATCTCCACTACCATGGATTCAATGGATGGTTTTTCTTCATAAAAGTCATAGGTTGCCGGATACAGGTACCCTTCAAGTGGATATACGACATTTTCATTATCGATTTCCGATGTCAGAAGCTCAGGGAATCTCGTTTGCATGGATTTTACGAATTCCTCATTATTCAATTTCTTAAATATCTCTTTAGAGTCTTGATCTGTCTTCACAGCGATAATATCGGCTATTTGGACTAGCTGCTTGCCTTCCGGAATCGTTATCCTAAGGACGGCCTCTTTCATCAGTTTCCCGGTTTTGATGCTCGTCACAATATCCTTGATTGGCATCGATGGAGAGAGCTTATACTCTCCTGCCTGAAAGCCGGATTCATTTCGGAACTTAATATAATATTTGAAAACACGCGCGTCTTTGATGATTTCCTGCTCTTCAAGCAAAATCGAAATATCACTAATGGAGGAACCAATCGGTATTTTCACCGTCTTGATCGTATCATCCTCTGGATCAAAGGGCTTCATCGCCGAGTTAATATAGAAGAATCCCACAAGGACGACTATCCCTACAATTAAAATAAGTGCAGCAATCGTAATCATGATAATTTTACGGACAAGCTTGGCCTCCCCTTGTTGTTCTAGCATCTTCATTCGAATATGTTGTTTTTTAGATAGCTTTTGATTCTTTTCATCCATTTCCATTCCCCCTGCAAACTGCACACCCACTACAGATTGTTTCTAGAAGATGCTTTCTCTAAGAATAACTTTGCTTCGAATATTATACTAAAACCTACAAATAAATACATGTTTTTTGTATAACTACCTTCGTTCCTACTCTATTTATGGCAAAAGAAGGCCAGTTTTGTCAATAGAAGGTGGTTATTTTATAGGAATAAAGTGATAGGTTCCCGTCTATATAAATACAATGAATTTTCCGAACTTCGTTGTATCAGTTTCTTTAATTCATACAACTATTTGGATATTCATGATAAAATCCTTTTAGTGTGGAAGGGTGTGGAAAAAATGGATAATTCCTATGTCATGGGGTGGGGCACATTAGCATTAATCAATGCCGGAATTGCCCAGGGTAAAAACAGAACGGGTTTAAATTGGTTTCTATTATCATTAGTTTTAGGTCCAGTCGCTACTTTTATTCTCTTGTTTGTGGAGAAAAGATAAGGGATGGGGACATACTAAAAAAAACTGGCCTTGGGATACAAGGCCAGTTTTTGAGAAATTATCTTCCTTCTTCTTCTGCTTCTTCATTATCAAGGAATGTATTCAACATTTCCTCGACTAGATCCCACTCTTCTTCAGTTTCGATTGGAGCAAGCTCACCATCTTTGCTGTCTTCACTTGGTGTGAATGATGAAGCGTGGATTTCAATTTCTTCCTCGTCATCTTCAGCAGACATTGGGTAATAAAGTACGTAAGATTTGTTGAATTTCTCAGAGTCAAATGTGAATAAGATCTCACAAAGCTGTTCGTTACCATTCTCATCTACTACTGTAATATTGTTTTCACCGTGTTCCATTTATCTTCACCTCATATTGAATTTGTTTGTCTGTCCAAGAACCCTTGTAGAATCATGACAGCTGCCATTTTATCAATGACTTTCTTGCGTTTACTTCGGCTCACGTCCGCCTCGAGAAGGACACGTTCAGCTGCCATCGTTGTCAACCGTTCGTCCCAGAGAAACACTGGCAGCTTGAATTTCCATTCTAAGCGCTTGGCGAATTCTTGACTGATTTCGCCGCGCGGGCCAATGGTTCCGTTCATGTTTTTCGGGAGACCAATGACAATCTTAGAAACTTCGTATTCTTGTATGATTTCCTTGAGACGTTTTAAGCCGAATTCGTTTCCAGCTTCGTTAATTTTGATTGTTTCCAATCCTTGTGCAGTCCAACCCATCGCGTCACTCACGGCGACACCGATGGTTTTTGAACCTAAATCAAGACCCATTGTGCGCATTAGTATTCCTCTCGATGGTTCTTAAGATACGATTTGACCAATTCTTCAATGATTTCATCGCGTTCCAGCTTGCGGATTAAGTTGCGAGCATCCATATGGCGCGGGATATAGGCCGGGTCACCTGATAATAAATAACCGACAATCTGGTTAATCGGATTATACCCTTTTTCCTGGAGAGCCACATACACTTTTGACAAGACTTGCTGAACATCTCTTTCGAATGGTTCTTCAGGGAAATTGAACTTCATCGTTTTATCAAAGGAACTCATTATCATACACCTCTCCTCAGCGTCTTAGAATTCCATCATTACCTCATTGTACAACACTTTTCACTGATTATGAAATCGTTAGGACCCATTCTTCAACAAAATTAAGTGCCGCATCCAATTTTTCTGGGTCTTTCCCACCTGCTTGTGCCATATCTGGGCGTCCACCGCCTCCGCCACCGCAACGTGTAGCGACTTCTTTAATCAATTTACCTGCATGGAAACCGCGATCGATGTAATCTTTCGTAACGCCGGCTATTAAGTTGACTTTATCTCCTTGAGCCGATCCCAACACGATAATGACTGAATCAAGTTTTTGTTTTAACTCATCTGCCATTGCACGTAAATTATTCATGTCAGTAGCTTGGACTTTGGCCACAAGGACTTTCACGCCATTGATTTCTTTTACGTTCGAAACAAGGCTTCCCGCTTCGATATTGCTTAATTTAGCAGCAAGGCTATCGTTCTCACGTTGAAGTTCTTTAGCATCCGCCAAAATGGTTTCGATTCTTGCAGGAACATCCTTCATATTCGTTTTCAATTTAGACGCTGCATCCTTCAATACATGAATCTGTTCAGCCATCAAGTTGTAGGCTCCCGCTCCTGTAACGGCTTCAATCCGGCGTGTACCCGCCCCGATGCCACTTTCAGAAACAATTTTGAATAAGCCGATCACTGCTGTATTCGGTACATGGACACCACCACATAGCTCAAGGCTATAGTCGCCTATTTGAACGACACGGACAATCTTGCCATATTTCTCACCGAATAGGGCCATCGCACCCATCGCTTTTGCTTCTTCGATATTTTTATATTCCGTATTCACTTGTAAGCTTTGCCAAATTTTTTCGTTTACAATCGTTTCGATTTGTTCAATTTCTTCTGCCGTAATCTGACCGAAGTGTGAGAAGTCAAAACGAAGGCGCTCCGCTTGTACAAGCGATCCGGCTTGATTGACATGCGTTCCTAAGACATCCTTCAAAGCTTGGTGTAGAAGATGTGTAGCCGTGTGGTTTTTCGTAATCTGGATGCGGTTTTCTTGATTGACCGCTGCCATGACTGTTGCATCAGTTGTTAATGTACCCGCAGTAACCGTGACACGGTGTAGGTTTTGGCCATTCGGTGCTTTTTGCACATCAAGGACATCCACTTTCACCAATTCACTCACAAGCGTTCCTTTATCGGCAATCTGCCCGCCACTTTCCGCATAGAATGGCGTTTTATCCAGGATTACCTGTACATCTTCGCCTTCATGTGCTTCCGTCGTAAGCTCACCATTTTTCACGATGGCTACGATTTTCGCTTCAATTGAAGCTTGATCATATCCGACAAATTCACTTTCGACTTTAATCTCACCTAATATTCCACCTTGGATTTGCATGGAGTCTACATCTTGACGAGCAGAGCGTGCACGTTCGCGTTGTGCTTCCATCTCTTTTGCGAAGCCATCTTGGTCAACTGTCATGCCTTCTTCTTCCGCATATTCCTCCGTCAATTCAATCGGGAAGCCGTATGTATCATACAAACGGAATGCATCGCTACCAGGAATGACCGTGTTGCCTTTTTCTTTTTCCTTCTTGATGACTTCAGAAAGGATTGCAAGACCATCATGAAGCGTTTCATGGAAACGTTCTTCTTCATTTTTGACCACTTTCGCAATGAAGTCCTTCTTGTCGAGAACTTCTGGGTAGAAATCCTTCATGATTTCGCCCACCACTGTCACAAGTTCAAACATGAATGGACGGTTGATGTTGATTTGCTTAGCATAACGAACCGCTCTGCGCAGTAAACGGCGTAATACATAGCCTCTTCCTTCATTGGATGGGAGTGCCCCATCCCCAACAGCGAATGCCACGGTCCGGATATGGTCGGCGATGACTTTGAATGCCACATCTTTCTCGGGATCGACACCATATTTCACATCGGCGATTTCTTCTACCGCATGAATGATCGGCGTGAAGAGGTCCGTATCATAGTTGGTTGCTACATTCTGCACGACAGAAGCCATACGCTCAAGCCCCATGCCTGTATCTATATTTTTCTTTGGAAGCGGTGTGTAAGAACCGTCCGGATTATGGTTGAATTGAGAGAAAACAAGATTCCAGACTTCTAGATGACGTTCATTTTCGCCACCTGGGAATAGTTCTGGATCATTCGGGTCATCTCCATATTCAGGTCCACGATCATAGAAAATCTCCGTATTCGGGCCACTCGGACCTTCACCGATATCCCAGAAGTTTTCTTCCAGACGAATGATTCGTTCAGCAGGAATGCCGATTTTCTTGTTCCAAATCTCGAATGCTTCTTCATCTTCCGGATGGATCGTTACGGCTAACTTTTCTTTATCGAAACCAATCCACTTTTCGTCGGTCAGGAATTCCCAAGCCCATGTGATCGCTTCTTCTTTAAAGTACTCACCAATGGAGAAGTTACCAAGCATTTCAAAGAATGTATGATGGCGTGCTGTTTTCCCCACGTTCTCGATATCATTTGTACGGATTGCTTTTTGAGCGTTCGTAATTCTTGGATTCTCAGGAATCACCCGTCCGTCAAAATATTTTTTCAATGTGGCTACCCCGGAATTGATCCATAGCAATGATGGATCTTCATGCGGAACCAATGACGCGCTTGGTTCGATATTATGACCTTTTTCACTAAAGAAATCTAAATACATTTGGCGGATTTGAGCACCAGTTAAATACTTCATCTATATATCCTCCTCTAAAAAATATGTAATTTTGCGCACGACAAAAACTCCCATCCCAAAAACAGGGACGAGAGTCAACTCGCGGTACCACCCTGATTATGGACACATAAAACACCTTGTCCATCACCTTCATAAATGCCTTAACGCGGCAAGACGGCAGGTATTAACTGCTCTCCGGACTAGCTTTCTGCTGCTCTTCACCTCGCCATCCCTTTCAGCCTAAGGGGATGCCTCTCTTTTAGATGGTCTTCAGCATACTTCGTCCTTCAACGAATTATCTTATGTATTGGATTATATTCACAAGAGTTTTATTTGTCAACAAGCGGCGGCCTCTTTCTGAAATGAACCCTGGCATGCTGCACGAAAACTTTCAAAATGGCCAAAATCGGGATCGCAAGCACCATTCCAATAATTCCGCCTACCTCACCACCAGCCAGGAGGGCAAACATGATAAAAAGTGGGTGCATATGAAGGCTTTTCCCGACAATGAGTGGCGACAAAATATTCCCTTCAAGAAATTGCAGGATGGCCACGATGACAACGACGATGATCACCATTTTGACAGAAATGGTAGCGGCTATGATGACCGCTGGAATGGCCCCGATGATGGGACCAAAATAAGGGATTACGTTCGTTATCCCGATGATTGCACCCAATAATAAAGGATATTCCATCCCGGTGATCCAAAACAGCAAGGATGAAATCACGCCGATCGCAGCACATACGATAATCTGTCCCCGGATATATCCCCCAAGAGAAGCATCGACATCTTGGACAAAGGCACGGCCCTGCTTGCGCCACCTTTTCGGCGTCATGTACCAGGCCATCCTTTTCAAAGAAGCAAAATCTTTCAGGATATAAAAAGCGATGAATGGGATGATGCCAATTAAAAGTACGAAATCGAATAGTTTCAAGGCGAAGTCCATCAGCTTTTCCGGCATTTCACTTAACCAATTTTCAAAAAGGACAACGCCTTCCTCGAATCGTTCGTGGATGCCGAACGGCCAGTCTGCGGTTTGATGATTAAGCTTTTCCACCCTGCTCCGATATTGTTCAACCAGTTCCGGTACACTCTCCGAAAGTTCCCGTACTTGACTGGTCATCATGGGAATTCCCTTATATACCGCAAATCCGATTCCTCCGAAAAAAACCAAATAAATAATCACAATCGATAGCCAACGGCGCATCCCTTTTTTGTTCAAGAATTCCACGACCGGATGCAGCAAGTAACTAATGAACGCTCCGATGAAAAATGGCAGTAGGACTGTTAAAACCACCGTAACAACGGGACCCCACATAGGCTTCAGTTTCATAAAAATATAGATGATGAAAAATAAGAGCAACAAAAAACCGAGTCGATAAAACCATTTCATGCGAATACTCACCTTACCCACCTCCCTAGCCCACTTATTATTCGAAGGGGAAGGGTTTTTCATACCCATATACTAGAAAAGCGATGCAATCATTGCATCGCCTTTTCAAATGGTTAGAGCATCGATTTTATTTTCTTTCGAATTCTCTTCATTTTTTTGTTTATCGTTTTAGAATTCATCATGTTCATGAATCGTCTAGCCATTACATGCACCTCTTCCGTTAATTACATTTGAAGCGGCGGTCATTTTCCTCGAACAAATCATCCAAAGAGCTTAAACTTCCATCTTCTTCGACCTGATGCGTGTTGATCAAACCTTCAGAAATGGTCATTTCTATAAAACAATTCCAACAATAAAATTGGTTTACGCCAATTTTCCCGACATCCTTACTGCGACAATTCGGACATTGTATTTCCAAAATGGACACCTCACTGTTCATAAACTGAAACAATGATGGCATCCTTCCCTAAAGTAGGTGGTTGTTTTGACTCAATCACTGTCGATTCTGAGAAAAAACCATCCGTTGTTTCATACGCTATAATCGTGCCCATTTTTTCCAGAAAATATACGTCCTGCAGTAAGCCTAGCTCGTCGCCCATTTCTGAAAGAAGCATACGACCCACTACCTGATCCTTTGAAAACCAGATGGAATCGTCCATCATTTTCTTTGGTGTCATATCCTGTTGCAGGACGACCCCATCGGGACCAAAGGAAAAGATATCTTCCAGTGCCAGAAGAAGATCCTTCTTGAATAATGCTTGCCGATGGATGACCAGACCGTTCACCAGCCCAGCATCTGATAGTGATAAATCGTGAACCATCCCGATTTTCTCACCCTGGGCAGTAAAGACCGGCAACCCCTTCAATACAGAAAACGTCCGCAAAGTCATCCCGCCCCTCCGAACATTTTTAGTATTGCTTCCTCCCCTCCATTAGATGTACTGAAAGGTTTTCCATTCCTTTTTCAGGCAAGAAAAAAGACCGGTTTCCCGGTCCTGCCTTTCTACCAACCCCTGCTGGAACCTCCGCCTCCCGAGCTTCCTCCGCCTCCGCCTCGAGGACCGCCACCGCCACGGCCGCCCCCTCCGCCTCCGCGACTGATGAACATCAAGAGGATATTGAGTAAGGTTTGAAGGAAAAATCCTTTGAAAAGTTTAGCATCCAAAAAGACCACAATAATCGCTACGATGATGATGAGGAAAATCTGAATGCCCGATAGCTGAGTGTTTTCTTCCGGTTGAACGGCATAATCTTGATAAAAGTCTTCCCCTAGATTGTACTCTTGTAAAACCTCATTATAGACGGCCTTATATGTTTCAGTCAGAGCAAGATTGTATTGATTCGCCTTCAAATGCGGAATGGCCACATTGTCCAATATCTGTCCTGATTGGATATCCGTAATGGCCCCTTCCAATCCGTACCCCACTTCGATCCGAATTTTCTTTTCCTCGACGGCGAGAACAATAAGGACTCCATTGTTCAAATCCGCATCGCCGAGTTTGAATGACCTTAAAGCCTCAACAGAATATTCTTCGATTTCAGAGCCTTCCATGGAATTGACGGTCAACACGGCCACCTGTGCTTTGCTGGCATCCTCCAACCTTTTTCCCAACTCAATTAACTCGGCTTTTTCCTGATCATTCAAGACGCCGGCAAAGTCCTGGACATAGATGTCACCAACTGGTTTTGGGATATTCGGTTCTGCTGCGACTACGTTTGCAAAGTTGAAAGTGAAAAGGAAAAGGAGCGCAAACACAGCAAGCTTTTTCATTACTTATCGCTCCCGAAATCAACCTTTGGTGTTTCTTTGTCTTGTTCACTCACTTCATAATACGGTCTCGTATCAAAGCCGAATGCACCTGCCATCATGTTCTTCGGAAAGCGTTTAATTTCCTTGTTATACGAGGTGACCTGGTCGTTATAATCTTTTCTTGCCACAGTCAAGCGGTTCTCCGTTCCTTCCAAGCTATCCATAAGACTTTTGAAATTCTCATTGGCCTTAAGGTTTGGATACTTCTCCACTACCACCAAGAGGCGGCTCAATGCCCCGCTCAGTTCTTGATCGGCACCGATCGCATCCTCGGTGGTATTGGCACCGGCTAACTTCGCGCGGGCATCACTGACCGCTTTAATGGCCTCCGTTTCATGTGAGGCATAACCTTTTACCGTTTCCACAAGGTTCGGTATTAAATCCGCCCTTCGTTTTAATTGGTTATCCACCTGTGACCACTTATTGTCCACATCTTCACTGCTGCTGACGAGGCTGTTATAGGAAGTCGCGCCAAAAATGATAAGCAGGACCACGACAACTAGTCCGATTAACCAACCTTTTTTCATACTGTTTCCCCCTTATTTTGTTTCTAAGTATAATTACATTCTATATTTATTCCACTAAAACTATGAGTTATAAACTAAATCTAGACAAAAAGCCGAAGATTTAATCTTCGGCTACATAAAATCATAGGGCGTAACATTGCCCATACCGATCATTGGATCTGCATGCAGGAGTACATCAAGATAGCTTTCCTCATGTTCCGGCACTCCTGCTTTTCCATCCAATCCTACAACTTCCTTAACAGAGAAATCCCCATCCAAGGTTTCCCGGAGCTTTTCAAGCAAGGTCGTTTTCCTGCGCATTTCATCGTTGCGCTCGATACCCAGGCGGAAAGCATCTTCTTCACCACACAGAATCAGGAAACTTTTGCTTCGCGTTATCGCTGTATACAATAAGTTCCGGCGTAACATCCGGTAGTAACTTTTCACGACAGGTAAAATCACGATCGGAAATTCGCTTCCCTGTGATTTATGGATTGAACAGCAATACGCGTGCGTAATCTGGTTCAGGTCCTGCTTCGTGTAGGTCACTTCAATGCCTTCAAACGAGATGATCACCTTATCTACATGATCCGTATTTTCCTTTGCGAACAGAATCGAGACGATTTCACCCATATCTCCATTGAAGACGCCCTCCTCCGGCTGATTCACCAGCTGGAGAACCTTGTCACCCGTCCGGTAGACGACATCACCGAATTTGATTTCGCGACGCTTTTCATCCTTATTGCTATTGAATACTTCTTGCAGCATCTTATTCAAAGCGTCAATTCCTGCAGGCCCCCGGTACATCGGCGCCAGCACCTGAATATCCTTGGCCGTGAAGCCCTTCGTCCTGGCATTCGCGACGACTTTCTCGATCACCTGAGCGATTTGTCCGGTCTGACAACGAATGAACGAGCGATCTGCCTGCTGCTTCGTCACATCATCTGGAAGCCGGCCTTTTTTTATATCATGGGCCAGTTCAATGATTGATGAACCATCTGCCTGACGGTAAATATGTTCAAGACTGACAGTGGGCACACACTTTGACCCGAGCAGATCCTTGAGCACTTGACCTGGTCCCACCGATGGAAGCTGATCTTCATCGCCCACCAAAATCAGCTGGACATTTTCCGGCAACGCTTTAAATAACTTCTGAGCCAACCACGTATCCACCATGGACACTTCATCAATGATGACAATTCGTCCTTCGAGTGGATTATCTTCATCATGAGCAAAACCCTCGCTTCCGTTCCATCCAAGCAATCGATGAATGGTCACCGCCGGAAGTCCAGTGGACTCTGCCATCCGTTTTGCCGCTCGACCTGTAGGAGCCGCTAGGACGAATGGAAAAGGATCTGCCCCTTCTTTTTTATAATCGTGGATGTCCATCGAAACCCCATGAAGTTCCGCATACAACTCGACGATTCCTTTAATGACAGTCGTCTTCCCCGTACCTGGACCACCCGTCAAAATCAACATCGGCGATTGGAGCGCCGTTTGGATCGCTTCTTTTTGTGCAGGAGCATAGGAAACATTGAGCCGTTCTTCCAGCTTACCAAGCGCAAGTAGGAATTCCGATTCCGGAAACTGGTCTTCATACTCCGTTTGGGCTAGCAGGCGCTTTATGTTCGCTACGATTCCCTTCTCCGAAAAGTAGAGGGACGGCAAGTAAATTCGTTGGTCTTCAACAATAATTTTGCCCAGCTCGGTCAATTCGATTATTTCCGAGGAAATATTCGTAAACTCTATTCGGTCCCGCTTATTTTCCTCTAGCAACCGTTTGACCGCTTCTAATAACTGCTCGGCCTCTATGTAGATGTTTCCATCCTGTAAGCATTGAGATTCAAGCGTATATAAGCAGGCAGCCTTGATGCGATCGGGATGGCTGCCTGAAATGCCTAGCTGGTGGCCAAGCTCATCGGCACGTCCGAAACCGATCCCTTCTATATCCTCCACAAGTTTGTAGGGATTCCCCTGAAGCATCGTGACGGTATCCTGTTTATACGTTTGATAAATCTTCATCGATAACTGTGGACCAAATCCATATTGATTCAGGGCAATCATCACCTGCTCGAGGCCCTGGTGCTCGACCAATGTATCGTAAAGACTTTTCGCCTTTTCACCTGTCAGCTTCGGAATATCATCAAGAATGGATGGCTGGGCCAGAATTTTGGAAATGGCATTCTCCCCCAGCTTTTCAACGATGCTCTCGGCAGTCTTTTTCCCGATGCCCTTGAATAGTTCACCGGATAAATAACTGACGACGCCTTCCTTGGATTGGGGAAGGTCTTTCCGGAATTGTTCCACATGGAATTGAAGGCCAAACCTGGGATGCTCCTTCAGGGCCCCATAGAATATATACACCTCGTCCTCATGCATCCTCGGAAAATACCCGGTAACGACCGCTTCCTTCTCATCATAATTCAAATTTGTTTCATCCAAACGGATTCTGACAACCGAATACATATTATCTTCGTTATGAAAAATCGTCACCAAATGACGGCCTTTCATAAACATCTTCTCTTCAGAAAACAAATCCATCGAATCCTGCTGAGCCAACGCTTCTCCCCACCCTTCCCATGCTTTTTTCCATTCTATTTATTCAGCAGCCATTTCTTCCATCAGCTTCTTACCATGGGCCGCTAGCATATGATCTGGCTGTGCTTCCAGTGCCTTTTCAAAATAACCGATGGCAGCCTTGGAATCTTCCTTATGCCCTGCATACGCCACACCTAGATTATAATAGGCATCCGCATGACCAGGGTCTTGTTCCACCACGATATTCAACTGCTTGATTAACTCATCATATAATTCCGCATTGGCCAGGCAAAGCGCGAATTGGAATCTTGCATCCACATCCTCGGGACTCAATTCCACCGTTCTTTGCAGATAAGGCATCGCCAATTTCGGCTGGTCCAACGCCATCAATGTCAGTCCAAGCATAAAGTAAGCATCACTGTGATCAAGTCCCAAACGGATTGCCTTTTCAAACATATCCTTCGCTTCAACCAACTTAGAATCCACTTCGTAATATAAGTTCCCTAATGAATAATAAGCAGCCGCTGCATTTTCATCGAGTTCGATCGCCTTTTTATAGAACTTAACGGCTTTATCCGTCTCGCCAACCGCAGTCAGCACATTCCCAAAGTTTATGTAAGCAACTGGCTCAGTCGGGTTTTCCTCAATTGCCTCATTAAAAACCTTCGCCGCTTCCTCATATTTTCCTTGCTGCATAAACTCAATACCTTGTTGATTCTTATCCATCCTATTTCACGCTCCATTTTTTATTGAAAAGTATATAGCATATGCTATCACATTTTTTTATGTATATCATTGAGACCATTTTAGGTCTTTCTACAATGCAAACAAAATCCCCAACCGCAAATACAGCTGGGGACATGCTTATTTTACCCTACGTAGGTCAGTTTTTCACCTTTTTTAAACACTTCATCAATCGTACCGCCGCCTAGGCATACTTCACCGTCATAGAATACGACGGATTGCCCTGGCGTAATTGCCCGGACCGGCTCGTCAAATACGACTTCGACATCCCCGTTTTCCAGGACTTTCACCGAAACGCCGCTATCCACTTGGCGGTACCGGAATTTAGCCGTACACGTAAATTCAGTGGCTGGCATGTGTTCGGCAACCCAGCTCATCTTCACAGCTTTCAGTGAATCAGAGTAAAGCACATCATTGTTAAAGCCTTGGCACACATATAAAACATTGCGTTTCAAGTCTTTACCCGCTACGAACCAAGGCTCGCCGCTTCCACCGATACCAAGACCATGGCGCTGACCGATTGTATAATACATCAAGCCATCATGTGTACCCATGACCTTTCCGTCCATCGTGGTCATTTGACCAGGCTGTGCCGGTAGATATGTGCTCAAGAAGCCTTTAAAATCCCGTTCCCCGATAAAGCAAATACCGGTTGAGTCTTTCTTCGTTGCCGTCGCAAGACCCGCTTCCTTCGCAATTTCACGGACTTCCTTCTTATCGATATGTCCAAGAGGGAACATGACTTTTTCCAGCTGCGTTTGCGTTAACTGGTTCAAGAAATATGTTTGGTCCTTATTATTATCCACGCCGCGAAGCATCTTGTACTCGCCATCTTGGTACTTGACCTGTGCATAGTGACCTGTCGCCACATAATCGGCACCCAGGCTCACCGCATGCTCAAGAAAAGCCTTGAACTTGATTTCCTTATTGCACATCACGTCCGGATTCGGTGTCCGGCCCGCCTTGTACTCCTCCAAGAAGTATGTGAAAACCTTATCCCAATACTGCTTTTCAAAGTTGACCGCATAATAAGGAATTCCGATTTGGTTACAAACCGCAATCACATCATTGTAATCTTCCGTTGCTGTACAGACCCCGTTTTCATCCGTATCATCCCAGTTTTTCATGAAAATCCCGACCACGTCATAGCCTTGATTTTTCAAAAGCAGGGCAGACACAGAAGAATCGACGCCCCCTGACATCCCAACGACGACGCGGGTGTCTTGTGGTGCTTTCTTCATTCTGTCACCTCATCTATTTACAAAAATTTATTGTTGTACTAATCTTTTAACGATCTTCACGGTTATTTCTGCCGCTTCCCTGACTTCCTGCTCGGTATTGTTCAGACCAAAGCTGAAACGAATCGCATTCTTCGTCCGCTCCGAACCTTTTCCAAACATCGCGACCAAAACATGCGACGGTTCAATGGACCCCGCCGTACAAGCAGATCCGCTTGATACCGCGACGCCGGCCAAGTCCAAATTCACGAGCATCGATTCAACATTCGTACCAGGAAAACTGACATTCAACACATGTGGAAGCGCGTGCTCCCTCGATCCGTTAATTTCATATTGTACCTCTGCCTTATCAAAAACGGCAAGCAATACGTCTTTGAAAGAGTTGTATTGCTCCGTTTTACTCTTCATCGTACTTTGGGCAATGGACACGGCCTCGGAAAAACCAGCGATTGCCGGGACACTTTCCGTACCCGCGCGCCGTTTCCGTTCCTGTTCCCCACCGTATAAATGAGGGGCGAACTTCAATCCATCACGCATATATAAGAAACCGGTTCCTTTTGGTCCATTGATTTTATGAGCGGAAACACTCAATAAATCCACGCCCAGCTCCCGGACATCGATAGGAATCAAACCATATGCCTGCACCGCATCCGTATGGAAAAGGGCTTGGTGCTCCCTTAAGAGTTGTCCGATTTCAGCAATCGGCTGGATCGAACCCACTTCATTATTGCCAAACATGACGGAAACCAAAATCGTATCGTCCCGCAATGCCCCTTTTAAGTCAGCAATCGAAATGAGCCCCTCTTCATTCACAGGTAAATACGTGACCTCAAAACCAGACTTCTCAAGGAATTGACAGGTATGCAGAATCGCATGATGCTCAATCTCTGTTGTAATGATGTGCTTGCCTTTTTTCTCATTCGCATGCGCAGCCCCAATAATTGCCGTATTATCCGCTTCCGTTCCACCACTTGTAAAAATGATTTCATTCCGTCCCGCATTGATACTTGCGGCAATATTCGAACGCGCTTCATCTAAAACATGACGCGCTTCCCGCCCGAACGCATGAATGCTCGACGGATTCCCAAAGTCATGGCTCATGACCGTCATCATCTTATCAATCACATTCGGATGCATCGGTGAAGTCGCAGCATGATCTAAATATATTCTGTTCACTTTTTTGTCGCCTCCATAGAATAGTTAGGCAATGCTCTATGATTAACCTGACTCTCGTGTTTACTAATAAAATGAAACTTGCAAAAAAATGCCTATTCACATAGGATTTTACCTTTAAATCAACCGGTAGTCCAATAATGGTTGTAAGATAGAACCCTTTTGAATAGGTATTTTTGCTTCATATTAATCTGTAGCCCCAATTAAATATAGTACATATAATCGTTTGTTTCACCATTGTCCTTGTAATTCGCCAAATCCACGAGCGTGGTATTATCGAGGACTTCTTTAACCGCATCGCGAATCCGGATCCAAAGCTGGCGTTTCACCGGCTCTTCATCCTCAATTCCCTCAACCGGGGTAATCGGTCCTTCCAACACGCGAATCACATCACCAGAAGTAATCTCATGAGGATCTTTCGACAAGACATATCCGCCATATGCACCACGAACACTCTTCACCAATCCTGCATTGCGAAGGGGCGCAATCAACTGCTCCAAATAATGCTCAGACAAATTATGCGTTTGAGCGATCGACTTCAAACTCTTCGGACCTTCACCATAATGCTTAGCAAGCTCAATCATGATCGTTAAGCCATACCGGCCTTTAGTAGATATCTTCATTTATATACACCTCAAATTATTAATCCGTTACTAAATTCTCTTGAAATTATAGCATATACCCAGTAGAAATGCATTCACCCACCCTCCATTTGTCAAATTATTCTAATTGGAGAGGTGGGTAAAATGACGTGAGCGTTGAATTATCGTTGTGAATGTTGAATTTACATCTTGAATGTTGAATTAATTCGCTGAATGTTGAAATATTGAACATGACCGTCGAAATCCGGGGAAATCAAAAGGTTTTTCGTCAAAAATATAGAATATTTATTCTAAATCAAAAGGAGCGTGATTCCTATCATTATTAAAGATTGCGAGATTCCTATAAAAACTCGCATGCTTGAAGCACTTATAAGACGCTTGCCAAGCAATCATCCATTACAACCTATCTTAACCTCCGACTTAAACAGAAACATGGCAGGTTACAAAGGAGAACTTCGAGTCATTTCTGCTTTAAAAGCACTTCCTGAAAAAGAGTATCTAATCTTTCACGACCTTCGCCTCCTTGGTCCTCCCTACCCCTTCCAAATGGACATCCTCATTCTCACTTCTTATTTCATCCTCATTCTTGAAGTAAAAAACATTGCAGGTGAAATCTATTTTGACCAGACTTTCAATCAACTGATTCGTACAAAATATGATGGAAAGATAGAAGCATTTGACGATCCCATTTTGCAAGTGAATCGGCAGCGCCAACAACTGTTAGCATGGATGAAATCCAAGTCATACACTAAGCTTCCGGTGGAAACGCTAGTCGTGAGCGCCAATTCCTCAACTATAGTAAGGGCATCAAATACAGCTTTGAACAGAAAAGTGATACGTAAAGATTATCTACTTTTGAATATTGCCGAATTCAAGGAAAAATATAAAGAGAAAATCCTCACACCTAAAGCGCTGAAAAAACTATCCGCTTTATTCATTAAAGAACATACACCTCATCTACCAAACCTTTTAGATATCTATAAAATCCCGACCGCTTCCCTGCAAACCGGTGTCTACTGCCCTCATTGTTGCAGTTTGTCCATGGAGAGACGATTAAGAAAGTGGATATGCCGTATATGTATGACCTCTTCTCATGATGCTCATATCTCTGCACTTCAGGATTATGCATTTCTCATCAAACCCACGATTACCAACGGTGAATGCCGTCGCTTCCTCCAACTTCACTCATCATCCAGTGCAAAGAATTTATTACTTTCCCTTAACTTAGACAAGATTGGACATACCAAGGGTAGAATATATCTCTTACACTCGCTTATGTCGAATTAATTCGCCTGAATGTTGAATTAATTCCGTGAATGTTGAATTATTACGCCCAACCGTCGAATTCCCCTCCACTAACGCATATTCTGAGCATTTTCCCCTTTGTTTGTGATACCTTATATAAAAAGGAGAGGTGCGTCATGAATATTAAACCGCTTGCTTTCCGGATGCGGCCCCGTTCGATTGATGAAGTCATCGGGCAGGAGCATCTCGTCGGTGAAGGGAAAATCATCGCGAGGATGGTCAAGGCCAAACAGCTATCTTCGATGATTCTGTACGGTCCTCCCGGCATCGGCAAGACGTCCATTGCGAGCGCCATTGCCGGCAGCACGAAGTTTGCCTTCCGGACACTGAATGCTGTAACCAATAATAAAAAAGACATGGAAATCGTCGCTGCCGAAGCCAAGATGTCCGGCAAAGTGATCCTGCTGCTCGATGAGGTCCACCGCCTGGATAAAGCGAAACAGGATTTCCTCCTTCCCTACCTTGAAAATGGGATGATCACCTTGATTGGTGCGACGACAAGCAATCCTTATCATGCAATCAACCCGGCCATCCGCAGCAGGTGCCAGATTTTCGAACTAAAGTCTCTGGAAGTCACTGATATCATCAAAGCCCTCGAACGTGGATTACAAGATGAGGAACGTGGTCTCGGTCACTATCAAACAGATGTCAGCACCGATGCTCTGGCACATTTTGCGACAGCTTCGAACGGGGACGTCCGCAGCGCCCTTAACGCTCTAGAGCTCGCGGTCATTTCTACTGAGCCTGACGAATCCGAAACGATTGTCATCGATGTAAAAATTGCCGAAGAGTGCATGCAGAAAAAGAGCTTTTCGCATGACAAGGATGGTGATGCCCATTATGACGTCCTATCTGCCTTCCAAAAATCAATCCGTGGCAGCGACGTGAATGCGGCCCTCCATTATTTGGGCCGATTGATAGAAGCCGGTGACCTTGTCAGCATCGCCCGTCGCTTGGTCGTCATCGCGTATGAGGACATTGGCCTGGCGAACCCTCAAGCTGGTCCTCGCGCCCTTTCTGCAGTCGAGGCAGCCGAGCGTCTCGGTTTTCCGGAAGCCCGGATCCCGCTTAGCAATTCGGTGATTGAGCTTTGTCTATCGCCTAAATCGAATACCGCCTATAAAGCAATTGACGCGGCACTCGCCGATATCCGCGCCGGCCATAGCGGCGATGTACCCGATCACCTTAAAGATGCCCATTATAAAGGGGCTACCGACCTGGGCCGCGGCGTCGACTATCTCTATCCGCACGATTATGAAAGCGGATGGGTGAAACAACAGTACCTACCGAACAAACTACGCAACAAAAAATACTATCAACCGAAAAAGAGTGGGAAATTCGAACAAGCCCTCGCATCGGTCTATGAGAATATAGAGAAAAAGAAATAACTCCGGATCGTAGTAGATCCGGAGTTATTCATTGTGGAAACTGAAAGCTCTTCACATGCCGCATATTTACATAAAACTCTTCGCCTTGAGCATCCATCATATGGATGAGACCATCCTTCAATTGTATGATTCTCCCTATGTCCATCGGGTGCTGCCCTAAATCGAGTACCACCAATTTATTTGTCAATTTTTTCAGTTGTTCCTCCAAAGTACGCGCCCAGCTTAGACTGGAAACTTGAAGAAGCTGCTCGCTTTTACTCAATCCGTATGGCCCCTTTTCATCATCACAGACCGTTAGCCACTTTACATGCTCCATGGAGATGAACATCGTTTTATAGGCAGGAGAATGAAAAATGAAATAATTATTCATGATACCCACGATATAGCCATAGATGGGTTTGTTTTTCGTGAGCAAAATCTCAACAAAGAGCCCTTTCGCATTCATCAGCATCTTACGAAATGACGTCTCACTGATTTCCGGGTCCTCTCCTCCTTCAATCCCTTCATCTATTATGGGAAAAGAATAATTCTTAATGTGTCGCTGCGGTACATAACGGTACACCTCTCCCGTGTATAGGACTAAGATATCCGTACTTTCTTCTATTAAATTCCCAAACACAAGAATATTTCCTGAGAGTTCTAGCTCCATATACTGTCCAATATATTTAGAAAACAAATATAATCCACCTTTCCTTCCTTATGGCGAGGAATCGTTCTTGAATCCTGTCCTAATTTGGGACACTCCGACTTGTTTCAGAGATTCGCTATAGGAATCACCCCTAGGTCTAGTCCAATATGCCCTTGATCACCTTTTGGACAACCCATATGCCTGTCCCTTTTTAATAAGAAGGCACAACAACTTCATTGGTTGCTGTACCTGTGTGGTCGATTCTTTATAGAGTTGTCTTTGAAACTTTAATTAGGTTCTCAAGCCAGATTTTCTTAAACGTATTGACACGCGTACGGTTTTTATCCTTTCTATGACGGCGACGACGTTTCTTACATTCATCTGAACTTTCATATGAGCTGCTGCTTTCACATGATGATGAACTTTCATCTGAACTGCTGCTCTCGCATGATGATGAACTTTCATACGAACTGCTGCTCTCACATGATGATGAACTTTCATACGAACTACTGCTCTCACATGATGATGAACTCTCATAAGAGCTGCTTTCACTTGATGAACTTTCAGGGGCTATACATTCACATGAAGAACTTTCATGAGAGCTACTTTCACATGATGATGAACTTTCATAGGAACTGCTTTCACTTGATGAACTTTCACTGGAACTGCTTTCACTTGATGAACTTTCACTGGAACTGCTTTCACTTGATGAACTTTCATGAGAGCTACTTTCTCTCGAGGAACTCTCATGGGAAGAACTTTCTTTGTCTTTATCTTTGTCCTTATCTTTCCCCCCACCATCATTCTCCCTTGGGAAAAATAGTCCGATGGATTGGATTTGATCTGTCGTGATATAAAATATTTCGTCTTTATTCACGACAACAATATAGTCTTCTTCAACTTGTATCAAAACACCCTCAACCTTTTCAGGGCCACCTGCATGAACCAAAATCCAGGAGTAAATCAATTGAGTAAGAGCTCCATTTAGAGTATCGTTAGGAACATCTGGAAACTCCGGCCATTTGGAACGGAAGGAAACCTCAACAATCGCTACGCTCTTAATAAGAGCAATCGGGAATAGAACGAGCCCGTCCTTCTTAGTCGATAACACGATATATTCTGTAGTTACCTCGACGATCTGGCCGATTTTTGAAGCTGGGCCACCGCCGTTCACCTGAACGAATCGGTTATCTAATGTTTGCAATAAGCCCACGAACGTTGGAGGAAATGCATAGCCATCATCGAAAGGAGGTAGTAAATCCTCTTGAGATTTTTTTGCATTAACAACCACGATTTTCAGTTGGGCAATCGTATAATACACGAGTTGCTTCTCCTCAGTCAGAATGACGATATACTCATCATTCACTTCTATCAGCCTGCCTTCTCTTGAATCAGGCCCGCCTTTAAATACTCTTACAAATTTCCCCTGCAAAGCTTGAAGGTACGGTAAACTAATTATTTCTGCCATTTTTCCTTTAGCCTCCAATAGTTATTTATACTTTAGTGATATCCGTACTGCATATATATGCGCCTTCTTTCTATTGCGGACTCTTCTAAGCACCCATTTTCTAGTAAATCGTCGTTTACCTAGAGAGAGTACACGTAAAATGACTAAGAACAAGCCTTCCTAAAAAAAATGACCCCGGATTTTCATCCGAGGTCACCTCTTATTTTTCTTTTTTATAGGAAACTGCCACTCTCCCACTTTCCTGCTGTCCTGACTTGGTTACCGTCACGTATACTTTGCCCGATTTCTTACCGAGCTGCTTTATAGAAAGAGTTAGCTTTTTGCCTTTCGCCGTCCCTTTCAACAACATGTTTCCTTTGCTTTTTGCCTTGTAAATCTTCACGACATCGCCTTTGGCAAGGGAACTGATTACCACGGTATCGGCTTTTCCCTTATGATTCGTCACCTTGACCTGGCTTGTTTTCACAGAAGGCGAGGTTTCGCCCTTAAACGTTTGGGCGACACGATCACTTTCCCTCAAAGGTGATTTCATCACGGTCACATAGACCTTACCTGTCTTTTTGCCGAGCTGGCTGACCTTAAGACTCGCTGAAGTGCCTTTCGCCGTCGTTTTCGCTATGACATTCCCTTTACTTTTCGCATCATACACTGTGACGACATCACCTTTTTTCAGGCTGCTTACCTTTACACTATCCGCTTTGCCTGTATTGTTCGTCACATTGATTTGGGAAGCCTTTAATGAACTGGTCCTATCTGAAATCGTAAACTCGTACGGAACATCAACCGAATCATCATAATTTTCCATCACGAAGTAATAGGTCCCTTTTTTCATATAGGTTGTGAGGCTTCCATTTTCATTCGAATTTAATTCTGCCAACTTTTTATTGGAACGATCTTGGATAGATCCACGCCATATCGTGTCCCGTTTTTGTTTCATGTTCAATGTCACATTCCCATTTTGCGGGACGATGAATGTAAAGAAATCGCGATCATCAGAGTGACTAATGACCCCTTTATATGTGGCATTCAGGTTGATAAGATTCGCTGTAGCTACCTTATCATTGGACTCTTTTTCGTAAAACGGGCTTTTTGTATATTTCGTGGAAAATTGATAATCAGCTTTGGAGGCTTGCCCGCCACTATTGTTGATCCGTACATAGTACGTCCCTTTAGGCAAACCTACTTGCACTTCATCAAACCCGGATGTATCATCCTGTCTTTTCGTATAAACGAACGTATAGATGTAGCCTTTACTATTCTGGATATGTCCCTCAAAAGAGGTCTTGGCATTCCGTTTAATCGATAACGTGACATTCCCCGGCTCGGGTAAAGTTACTTTATACAAAATCTCCTTCTTATTAGCTAAAGAACCCTTATACATCTTGTTCACGTTAATCGCTTTAGCTTGATTCACGGGCGAAGCCGCATGTACATCCGCTTTTCCTGCCACTGAGAACATAAAGATGCAAGCTCCAAACATAATCAAAAACCTTATATAACTCTGTTTCCGCACACGTTTCATTTCCCTTCATATGTAAATTAGTAGTTAAATGATATTAGTTATATTTTCCTATTAAACCATAAGTTTATCAACGTTTTCTTGTATGGTAATTATAACCAATGACTTTTTTACACTAAAAAGACCCCAAATCCTCATTTGGAGTCCTACTAATCACCTATAATGTGCTTTCATCCATCCCACTACCGATTCCCCGTTTCTTTCACGGATGCCTTCCACTTCCTCTTTGCCAATGATTTGCCCATCCTGAATCAATAGCACTTCATCCAAGACCTTTTCGATATCATCGATTTCGTGTGTCGTGATGATGACCGTTTGTTTTTCAAAATCAATATACGTAAGCAAGCTGCGAACAATCTCTTCACGAACCATCACATCCAACCCTGAAAATGGTTCATCCAATAATACGATTGGTGCCTCCCGTGACAACGCCAGCACCAATTTAAGCCGGCCCCTGTTACCTTTCGACATCGAACTGACCTTCTTTGAAACATCCAGCTTCATGAATGCCAGCATTTCCATGGCCTTCTCGTGATTAAAATCCGTAAACTGCGAAGCATGAAAGTCAATGTAATGGCCGACCGTAAACGCGGGGTAGAAAAAATCCAACTCCGTCAAATACGACACGCAAGAGGCAATCCTCCTGCTTACCTTCTCTCCCTCGACCGTCACCTCACCATGATCCGGTTTCACCAAACCGGCAATCAGTTTGAGCAGGGTCGACTTACCGCTTCCATTGGCCCCTAACACACCATAAATCTTTCCTACATCAAACGAAAGTGAAACACGATCCAGTGCCACAATTTTTCCATACTTCTTCGTCACGTCCTGCATTTCAATCATCATTCCACATCACCCCGTTCTGTCAAAAATGCCTGTACCGCTGTGAGCATTTCCGTCTTTGACAAGCCAATCTCTTTCATATTTTCCACGAACGTTTCCATGATTTCCGTTTGGATCCGCACCCGTAACGAAGCGATCAAGGTTGGATCATTTTTAACGAATGTTCCCTGCCCCCTTTTTGTCTCCACAATTCCATCCCTTTCAATCTCAGCATACGTGCGCTGTATCGTATTTGGATTAACGCCTGTTTGAATAGCCATCTCCCGAACCGATGGTAGCTTTTCACCACTTTTTATCTCCCCGCGGACAATCGAATAACAAATTCGATCCGCTACCTGTAAATAAATCGGCTTTGTCGCATGAAACTCCTCTGTCATACACTTACACCTCGATCTTTCGGTCCAGCAGCCAACATGAAGCTAGGAATAATAACACTAACGTGATGATATCCAACCCGGTTGTCAGAAGGGATATGCCTCCCGTATTTAGGTAAAATTTCAAATTATCAGCCGACATGGTAAATGAAGAGTCACTCAAAACGTCCACGACCCAGACCGTATCCATTTGTTGATAAACAGCCGTACTTTCATACCAGCTCCCCACCATGACCATCCCTATAAATAGAAGGGAAACGATCAGCCAACGAAACGGTTTAATGGCTGACACCCGAGCCAATGCATGGTAAACCACCCATAAAAATAACATGACCAGGGCAAGGAAAAGACTGACCGCCATCAAGAAAATACCCATTTGGAGTAAATTATAGAATGACATCATACTCTCCGTGTGAAAACTCACACCAAAATTGCTCGTCGGAATCCTCATGGTCACAAAAGTGAGCAGGCAGGCAAACAGCAATGACATCCCCTGGAACAGTACACTGATCAACAATTTACTACCTAGTAGCATCCCGGAAGACTGTGGATTATACAACCAGACTTGTGCCTTCCCTTCCACATTCAAACGACTACATATAAGGAAAATCATTATCAGCGGATGCATCAACATGACCATCGGTGAACTGATGTAAAACAAACCAGCCACTTCGAAATACTTCGCAAGTAAATAGGCAACAAACACTAACCCCGCCTGGGCCAGCAGCAACCAAAGAAGAACCGACTTCCCGATCAGCCACTCCTTTTGCATCAATCCTCTAAACGCTTTCACTTCCCCATCCCCTTTACCACTGTGTTAGTTAAATAGTACACGACTACACATGCATTGTCAAATATACTATAAAATACCAAAAATCCTATTATTTAAATAACTAATTTATTATAATAGATTAAGTGATTATAAAGTGAGGAAGGAAGTAGACGATGAGACATGAAAAGAAGAAAAAAAAGAAACGAACATGGCCAAAAGTAGTCGGCATTATCGTCCTTCTTTTTATACTAGCCGGGGGGACTTTTGCATTCTCCGTATGGAATTCCTTAACAAAGACAGTCGAAACCATGCATACACCTATAGAGCGCAGTACAGATAAACGGACCAAAGAACTCGTATTATCGGATTATGAGCCTTTTTCCATGCTGATGCTCGGTGTCGATGAACGGGAAGGCGACAAAGGCCGCTCGGATACGATGATTGTCTTGACCGTCAATCCAAAATTGAAGTCCGTGAAGATGCTGAGCATCCCACGAGATACTCGTACTGAGATTGTCGGACATGGCACCCAGGATAAAATCAATCACGCCTTTGCATTCGGTGGCGCCGCGATGGCGATGGATACGGTCGAGAATTTCCTTGATATCCCGATCGACTATTATATGAAGATCAATATGGAAGGCTTTAAAGATATCGTGGACGCAGTTGGCGGTGTCACCGTCCAAAATGATTTGAACTTCACTGAAGAGGGGACGACCTTCAACAAAGGCATGATCGAACTGAACGGTAAAGAGGCGTTGAGCTATGCCAGAATGAGATATGAAGATCCAAATGGTGATTTCGGGCGTCAATCCAGACAACGTGCCATTATCGAAGCTGTCATTAAAGAAGGGGCGAGCGTATCGACCTTAACGAGTTACGACGACGTATTCGACGCACTAAGTAAAAATATCCAGACTAATTTGACGTTTGATGACATGATGGACATTCAAAAGAATTATAGAGACGCAAGCAATGACATTTCCCAATCATCCATAACCGGTACCGGAACGAAAATCGACGGAATCTACTACTATATCGTGTCGGAAGAAGAACAAAAAAAGATTCAAACAGAATTAAAGGAACATTTAACCGTCAAATAACGCAAAACGAAAAAGCTGCCTGGACCGCATCCAGACAGCTTTTTCATTTTACCCATCCAACATTCTGACAAAAAACGGACACCCATTGTAGAGATTTGTTGGAATTTTTGTTGTTTATTAGAGGGGAAAAGACGGTATAATCTAATAAGAGCTAAGAAATTCCTTCTTCCCCTTGAACCTTTCATTACGAGAATCAACTTTCATTAGACACAAGGTCATGTGAATCATCATGCTTAGATTTAAACATTTCAAACAAATAAAAGGAGTGGATTGTATGAAAATCAAGGCAGGTAGTTGGGCAATGTTAAGCAAACAAGACAAAATGTTTATTCTGAAGGCCATCAGTGATCGCTCTAGAATGAAATATGCTTCATGATTAATACTTTAATCCGTCAATTCCCTTATAAATATCCTCTCCCTTTTCGATAAAAGGAGCGAAATGTTGAAAAAGGAGAGGCATCTATTCAAATCGATAATCCCAAAACAGACGCCATTCGTCTTTTTCCTTCACTACATAACAATCCTGTTCGATGGTAAACACACCAAAGTGAGACTCAAACATCTGTGTGACAGGAACCCTGTACGCTGTTTTATGGACCTTGCCACCTTTCCCCATGCTCCAATCCTTCACTTTCTTTGAACGTCCCACTTCATACTGAAAGGTTTCCACATCCATATGCTGCAAGAAGACATGAGCCCGATTTTGCACATAATCAGCACGAACCGGAAACCGCAGCTTCATTTCAGCACTCAATAAATCCCTCGACTTCCCGAATTCCGCCTCACTCTCGTACGCATAGAACTCATCCACTAATCGTTCTGGTCCACTGGGCCTAAGGAAAACAATACAGCCACCGAAAGCTACAATCAGGGAAAAAAGAGCCATCATTCCTGCCATTTTCCTATTATGTCTTCTTATCTTCATCACCTTCAGAAAGGCTATCCTATCCTTACATTATATCCATGAGAAAAACGACAAAAAAAGAAGCTTGCTTATTAAACATACTTCTTACGGCGCCTCCACCATCTATTGACTATAAAAAAACACAAAATACCTAACAGTCCCCCGAACGTATCGATTATAACATCCTGCATCAAAGGCGTTCGCCCACCGGTGAATTTTTGATGCAATTCATCAGCACTCGCATAAAATAGCACGCAAACAAGTGCACCCGAAAGGCTAATAAACTTATTCTTCACAAAATCCCGCCAAACACCAAATGTCAAAAATCCGAATACAAAAAAGATAAAAAGATGCGCACCCTTTCGAATGAAAAACTCGAAAAAACCATCCACCCCAGCGGTATGAGCACTCACCTCAACACCACCATACAAAAAGGAAATACCCTCAAGCAATTCATACCAATAGGGCGTATTGAACCGTCCTAAAAAAGAAGCAAGACTCTGTTCTTCATATGTCTGTGAGGAAAAGGAGAAAATCAGCATTGCCCATAAAATAAGCAAAGCCGGGAATACCCACTTACGATTCATCATTTGATAGTCCTTCCATGAACTCTTTTAGTTTTATCCTTCAATCTTAATTCAACTTTTGAGAGCATCTATTAAATAAAAGTTAACTTCTAAAAAAATTTGGGAGTGTCAAAGAGGTCTTATGTATGGTTAATTACGGAAACGATTATTTAAATCTCTTTGAAAGCGGCGAACTTTACCCTAGCTAAACTTTCGGTGATTATGATTTTTCTGCCATCTATCTCCTCTGAAAATGAGAATGTCAAGTATTTAAAAAATCCCTCTGCCATTGCAGTCTTTTTTATCGTTATTTTAGTTTAATTTACCATTTTTTGATTTTCATAACAATAATATTGTTTTTGAATATCATGGCATTAAAAAACCATCTATTACATTTCCCTGAATTTAATCTTTCACTATTAACTAATTTTTATTGTCCAATTTACCCGGACTGTTAGTAGTATAGTTGCCTATTTCACCTTGCATGGTTGAATTATTGCTGTTTGCGTGGTTGAGTTATCCTTTTATTTATGAAGTGACAATGTTTAATCATCTTATATTAAACAGCCCCCGGTTAATTCCGGAGGCTGTTTCTGTTTATTTTTTCGCTTTGACCACAGTTACGGTTCTTGCTTTGCTGGAATATCCCGCTTTGCTTTTGGCCGTAACGGAAAGCTTGGTTCCTGCTTTTTGTTTTGTCTTCATCGTAACTTTAAATGTTCCCGCACTGTTGGTTTTTGCTTTTCCGAGCTGGCTGCTTCCTTTTTTAACGGTAACGGTCGAGCCTTTTTCAGCTTTTCCTGTAATTGTTTTAGCATTGTCCTTGACTGTATGAACGGTTGGCTTTGCGACGTAGTTCACGGCCCTTTTGGCATTTATACGCCCATTTCCGTAAAGATCGTCTTTTCCCTTTTTACCCAGATCATCGGACGTGCTGAATAGGCGTTCTTCGACCTGCGTATTCTTCAAGGTGGGCTTGTTCCCCCAGACCAAGGCTGCGACCCCAGTGACGATAGGCGCGGCCATCGAGGTTCCTGTCATATACCCATACGATTTATAAGGAAGCGTTGAATAGATCGAATCACCTGGTGCAGCCAAGTCAATATTGGTTCCATAATTGGAATAGTCGGCAATTCGATCTTTCTTTGACGTCGCACTGACGGAAATGACGTTCTCATAGGAAGCGGGATAACTGTTCCAGTAAGTATCTTCATTTCCAGCTGCGGCAACGATGACCAATCCCATATCATGGGCATACTGGATGGCTTGATCTTCACTATAAGAATAATTGAAGCCTCCTAAACTCATATTGATAATATTGGCCCCATATTCCACGGCATAATAAATGGCATAGATGAGATCAGAGGAATAGCCATATTCTCCCCTAAATATATTGATTGGCATGATTCTAGTATTCGGGGCGACACCCGTTCCGCCAGCTCCATTATTCATCGTAGCCGCAATGATTCCGGCCACATGTGTTCCATGTTCTCCTGCCGGCAAATGGGGGCTAAAGTTCACCATGTTATAGGGAGCAAAGAATTTTCCTTTTAAATCGGGATGATTAAGGTCTGCCCCGTTGTCAATGACGGCCACTATAATACTTTTCGAGCCCTTCGTCTTGTCCCAGGCTTTCTCGGTTTGGATCAACTTGTGATGATATTGCTTCGTATAATGGGGATCACTCGGTTTTTTCATCAATTGAATGAGATGATCTGGTTCCACGTACTCAATATTTTTATCTTTTTCTAGCTTCCTTATAAAACCAACTAGGCTTGTGTCATCCGGGACTTCCATCGTTTTCAACAGACCCTGTTGATCTATCGTTTTCTCGCTCACCTTGTACTTTTTCAAACTACCTTCTTTGGCTGAAGGCTTCATCTTGACAATGACCCGATCTGTTTCAATCGCGGTTGGATTGGCTTGTTCAGCTGCTAGTGTAGGTGGACCGTTACCAACGCCAATTTGGATGCAAAAGGCGATGATAACCAATAAAGAAAACATCCGCTTCATACTCATCCCCTCTTCCCCGTACTCATGAACTATAAATTTACCAAGTTATCAACTAATGCATATACTTATTTCACGGTATTTAGTACAAAAAAACCTCCAAGATTCTCGGAGGCTTCCTTTCTATTATAATTTTACTTTTTCACGGTCACTTTTCTTGACTTACTTGCATTCTTTGCCTCGTCTTTTGCGTAGACATACACGATTTTCCCGGCACTTTGCTTGGCAATCTTGACCGTGAAGCTACCTTTGTTCGTAGCTTTGGCAGAGCCAATGACTTTGCCCGATGCTTTGACATATACGGTGGAGCTTGCTTCTGCCTTCCCTGTCACCTTTGTTGTTTTAGGCGTGACTTTATTGACTGTCGGCATGCTTGGGGCGGTTTTATCCTTGACCGTCACCTTTTTGGCAGGGCCTTTGTTTCCTGCTTTATCGGTTGCGATTAAAGTCAGCACTTTTCCAGCCTTTTGCTTTTTCGTCATCGTCACGGTGAATGTGCCTGAGCTGTTAGTGGTTGCCTTTCCAAGCGTAGTGGTTCCCGTTTGGACGGTCACTTTGGAACTCGCTTCCGCTTTCCCCGTCACCTTTGTCGTATTGTCACCCACAGCATTTACTGTCGGCTTAGGTGGTGCGGTTTTATCGGTAACGGTAAGGAAGACCGGCACGCTTTTATTACCTGTTTTATCGACTAATCGTACATACACTTTCTGGCCAGCCTTCTGTTTTTCAACCGTCGCTGAAAATGTCTTTTCCCCGTTGATTTTCACCGTGGCTAGTGTTATTTTCTTCGTATAAATGGAGACGGTTCCGGTTGTAAACTGGCTAGGTATCGTCCCTTTAATCTTTGTATCCCTATCTGAGATGCCTGTCACAGAAGGTCTACTGAGGGTCTTCATCTCAAGTGCCTTTTTTGCATTGACACGCCCGTTACCATAATAGACATCTTTTCCTTTTGTGCCTAGATCGACAGCCGAGTCATATAATCGATATTCCACCGCTAATTGGGAAAGTTTCGGTTCATTGGACCAAATCAATGCGGCTACACCGGTAACAACGGGTGTCGCCATGGACGTTCCGCTCATAAAGGCATATCGATTATAAGGAAACGTTGAAAGGATTTTATCCCCGGGGGCTGTAATATCCACCGATGAATCGTAATTGGAATAAGTGGCGCGCTTATCTTTTGATGTGGTGGCACCCACCGAAATGACATGACTGAATGCGGCAGGGTATACACGTTTGTTGCTCTTTTTCAAATCCCCTTCATTTCCAGCCGCCGCAATAATCAGAACCCCTTCTTTATACGCCTCCTGGACCGCTTTATCTAGCGCTTTTGAATAATAGGTCTCTCCTAGACTCATATTAATTATGTCGGCTCCGTTTTCGATTGCATAATGGATGGCTTCTATGATATCGACCGTATCTGCATATTTCCCATCAAAAACGTTAATCGGCATAATTTTTATAGTAGGGGCCACACCTGCGCCTCCTAGTTTATTGTTAGCAGAGCCGGCAATGATGCCCGCAACATGCGTTCCATGTTCTCCTTTGGGCAGGATATTCATTCTCTCACGCACAGTATCATAACCTTTATAAATCTTCCCTTTTAAATCTTCATGATTACGGTCAATGCCATCATCAATGATGGCCACGATCATTTCTTTTGAGCCCATGGTCTTTTTCCATGCAGCTTTCGTCCCGATTTTTTGATGATGCCATTGATCCTTAAAAATGGGGTCAGACAGACTTTCCATCTTTTTAAAAAGATAGTTTGGCTCTGCATACTCTACCTTTTTCTGATCTTCAAGCTTCTCTATTAGTTTTTCTGTGGTTTGCCCTTTAGGGATGTCTACCGTTTCAATTAATTCGCTGATAGGCTCATCATTTGTTTCTCTATATTTTACAATGACACCATCGGCATTAGGAGCTTCCTCTGCAAAAACGGCTTCTGGCTGTTGAATCGGCAAAAATGTTAAAAGAAGTGCGATAGGTACGATGGACCGAAATAACTTTTGCATGGAATCACTCCAATAGATTATTATGGGTACTTTTCATTAGTTCCCTCTATCTAAATTGTATACTGATAGATATAGATTTACTAATCTTTTCATCTAGTCAATATGAATCATTTCCATTTTTATCAAAAGAAAAAACCGCAATTTGCGGTTTCAGTGTCCTCCTAAATAGGCATTCTTTATTTCTTCACTCGCCGTTAGTTCCTCAGCTTGACCAGAAAGGACGATGCGGCCCGTTTCCACTACATACGCTCGATCTGCAATGGATAATGCAAGATTCGCATTTTGCTCGACAAGCAGAATCGTCGTACCCGTTTTATTGATTTCTTCTATGATGCTGAAAATCTGTTTTACCAGTAACGGTGCAAGTCCCATCGAAGGCTCATCCAATAAGAGCAGACGCGGCTTTGCCATAAGGGCCCGACCCATGGCGAGCATTTGCTGCTCTCCGCCAGAAAGGGTTCCCGATTGTTGCTTAAGTCTCTCAAGCAAGCGTGGAAATAGTTCGTATACCTTTTCCATATCCTTTTTGATCTCTGCCTTGTCTTTTCGTAAATAAGCACCTAGTTGAAGGTTTTCTTCCACCGTCATGTTGGCGAAAACACGGCGTCCTTCCGGGACATGCGAGATTCCCATCTTCACGATCGATTGGGCAGGTTTGCCACCGATTGATTGATTCTCATAAAGAATCTTTCCTTGTTTCGGTTTCAATAAGCCGGAAATCGTCTTGAGCATCGTACTTTTACCTGCTCCGTTCGCCCCAATCAGGGTGACGATTTCACCTTGGTTGATTGTGAGGGAGACACCCCTTAATGCCTGTATGTTCCCGTAATATACGTTAATATCCTCGATTGTTAACATTATGAAACCTCCTCGCCCAGATAGGCCTCGATGACTTTTGGATTGTTACGTATTTCTTCCGGCTTTCCTTGAGCGATCAACTGGCCATGATCGAGCACATAGATACGCTCGCATACACCCATGACAAGAGGCATATCGTGTTCAATCAACAGCACGGTCAAGTCAAATTTCTCACGGATTAGCGCAATCAATTTCATGAGTTCGTGTGTTTCCTGGGGATTCATGCCGGCCGCCGGTTCATCGAGTAAGAGCAGTTTTGGGTTAGCGGCAAGGGCACGGGCAATTTCCAAGCGCCTTTGCTGACCATACGGCAGGTTTTTCGCCTTTTCATCCTTGTATCGATCCAGATTGAAGATCTTCAGGAATTCAATGGCCTTTTCCTCCATTTCCTGTTCCCCTCTAAAATGGGTGGGGAAACGCAAGATGGAACTGACAATGCTATGTTTCGAAAGAGAATGATAGGCTACTTTTACGTTATCAATCACCGAAAGTTCACTGAACAAACGGATATTCTGGAACGTCCGGCTGATTCCTTTTTGCGTGATTTTATAGGGCGGACGTTTCCTTAAGTTTTCCCCGTCTAGGGAAATGGTGCCCTCAGTCGGGACATAAACCCCAGTCAATAGGTTGAAAAATGTCGTTTTCCCAGCTCCATTCGGTCCGATTAAACCGACCAATTCCCCCGGATACAACTCGACGTTAACATCGGATACCGCTTTAAGCCCTCCAAACTGGATGCCGACCGAGTCGACTTTAAGCAGCGGTGTTTTTGTTGTTGCCATGGCTGCTGCCTCCTTTACGATTGAACATGGACGTTATTTCTTTCGTTCCCATCAAGCCTTGTGGACGATAAATCATCATCACAATCAGAACAAGGCTGTAAATGATCATTCTTGTTTCTGGATAGTCTTGCAGGAATGTCGTGACGACCGTAAGAAGGATAGCTGCCAATACGGAACCGGATAAGCTTCCAAGTCCACCGAGTACGACTAGAATTAAGATATCGAATGATTTCAAGAACCCAAAGTTCGACGGTTGGATAATATAGAAGTTGTGGGCATATAACCCTCCAGCGATTCCAGCAAAGAAAGCACCGATTGCAAACGCGACAACTTTATAATAGGTTGTGTTAATCCCCATCGAGTCGGCTGCCGTTTCGTCCTCACGGATCGAGATGCAGGCCCTTCCATGTGTCGAACTTGTAAAGTTCCGGATGACAAGGACTGTGATGAGTACGGAACCGAACACCCATGGCCATGTAGTCAAATGCGATACTTGCATTCCGCTTGCCCCGCCTACATAGTCAATATTCAAGAGCACGATCCGGACGATTTCTCCAAATCCCAAGGTCGCGATTGCCAGGTAATCCCCTTTAAGACGTAAGCTTGGAATCCCAATGACCAAACCGGCAAGCGCTGCGACCAACCCACCTATAATCAATGCCAGGGGAAACGGCATTTGCAACTTCATGGTAACGACCGCTGAAGCGTATGCACCGACGGCCAGAAAGCCGGCATGTCCGATTGAAAATTGACCGGTAATCCCGATGATTAAATGAAGGCTCGTTGCCAAAATAATATTGATCCCGATGAACATGAGCGTATTTTGATAAAAAGGATTCAAAGAACCGCCGCCGATCAGTACCTGGACCACGGCGAAAAAGATCAGTGATAGGACGATCGAGAGCCAAAAACCTTTAGCTCGCTTAAAAGTAGTCATAGCTTTGTCTCCCTTATACTTTTTCTTTTTTGTTTTTACCGAACAAGCCTTGTGGCATGAAAATCAAGATAAGAATCAGTACGATAAAGGCTACGGCATCCCGCCATAATGAATAGCCAGCGGCACTGACCAAAGCCTCGATGACTCCAAGCAATAATCCTCCGACCATCGCACCCGGGATAATTCCGATTCCACCAAGCACCGCGGCTACGAATGCCTTCAACCCTGGGAGCACTCCCATCAAAGGCTCGATTTTTATATAATAGATACCAAAAATGACCCCTGCTGCTCCCGCTAATGCGGAACCGATTGCAAATGTTGCTGAAATCGTATTATTGACGTTGATCCCCATCAGCTTAGCCGCATCTGCATCGAAAGAAACGGCACGCATCGCCTTCCCGATTTTCGTTCTATGAACAATGATTTGTAGAACGATCATCAATGCGACGGCTACGCCAAAGATCAATACCGACTGGCTGTTTATCGAAGCACCGAATATATTGATTTTATCCGAAGGCAATACATCACTCGGATAAGCTTCCGGCTGTGCACCACGGACATAGATGAATCCATATTCGATCAAAAGGGAAACACCGATGGCGGTTATAAGAGCGGCAATGCGCGTTGCATTGCGCAATGGCTTGTATGCGATCCGTTCAATTAATACGCCAAAGAGTGCACAGACCGTCATTGAAATGAGGAGGGCTGGCACAAACGACAGATCCAAAACCGTTATCGAGTAGAAACCAACGAATGATCCGACCATGAAGACGTCACCATGTGCGAAGTTTATCAGTTTAACAATTCCATACACCATCGTATATCCGAGAGCGATAAGGGCATAAATGCTACCGAGTGAAACTCCATTTATTAGCTGTTGTACCAATTCCATATTCGACTCTCCTTGAAAAATCTAATTTTATAATGCGGCACGTCTATTTTTTCAGTGGGTAAAAAATGAGAAGTCGCCAGCACCTTCTAATCGAAGAAGGGCCGGCGAAGGCTAAAACCTTTCCCAGATCATTCAGGATTGATTTTTGTATTGAATACCTGTTTTCCTTCTTTAAACTCAAGGATCGTAGCGGATTTGATTGGATTGTGTTTCTCATCTAATGTAAATGTTCCCGTCACAAGGCTAAGATCTTTTGTTTTTTCCAAAGCATCCTTGATCTTATCCGAATCCGAAGATCCGGCACGTTTAATGGCATCGGCAAGGAAGTAGCCAGTATCGTAGCCTAAAGCGTTAAAAGCATCAGGGGATTTGTCTTTGTATTCAGCCTTGAATGCCGACACAAAGTTCTGGATCTTTTCGTCAGGGTCACCTGAAGAATAATGGTTGGTGATGAATGTATTATTTAGAGCCTTCTCACCAGCAATTTCAACTAGTTTAGGAGAATCCCAACCATCGCCGCCCATGAATGGAACGTCAAGACCTGTTTCACGAGCCTGCTTAACGATCAATCCAGCTTCTTCATAGTAGCCTGGTAGGAAGATGAAATCCGGTTTTGCCGATTTCAGGCGAGTCAGTGTAGAACGGAAATCAGTATCCTTGGCAATATAAGCTTCTTCCGCTACAACTTTTCCACCATTTTTTTCGAATTGTTCCTTAAAAGCTGCCGCTAACCCTTTTGAATAATCGCTTGCACTATCAATATAGATGGCTGCGCTTTTTGCTTTGATTTCGCTAGTGGCGAAATTCGCTGCCACGGTTCCTTGGAAAGGATCGATAAAGCTTGTTCTGAAAACATAATCATTCAATTTATCATCTTTATATGTGATTTCTGGGCTTGTCCCAGAAGGAGAGATGACCGGAACCTTATTATCCTGGGCAATCTGCACCTGTGCGATTGTATTCGTACTTGTTGCGGCACCGACGATTGCTGTCACCTTATCTTGAGAAGTCAGCTTTATGGCACCACTTGTCGCTTCAGCCGCTTCGGATTTATTATCAACTGGTATAAGTTCGATTTTTTTTCCATCAATGCCTTCTTTGTTAATTTCTTTAGTCGCAAGCTTGAGACCTTCTGAAATCGATTGTCCGTAAGAAGCAACTCCCCCTGATAATTCAAGGTTCACCCCGATTTTAATCGTGTCTCCCTCTTCACCCTTTTTTGTTGTTGAAGCAGAGTCCGAACCGGAACAACCTGCCAATACCCCTGCTACTAGTGATAGCGAAAGAAATGCACTTGCTAATTTCTTCTTTTTCATAATGAACCCCCTATTTTGTAATCTTTATTTGTGGCGCATGAATATTTATTCAATACGCTGTCTAAATAATTGATAAATATAAATATTTAAAATTTAATAAATATTTTGAAAATAGTGTACCGCATAATTTTCACCACGTCTAGACGTAAAATGCATGAACATTTTGTCCAATAGTCTATATCTCATAGACCTTTGCAAGCTATTATTATATTTATATATGCCATCATCGTTTTTAACAGAGAAAAATCAAAGAGTTTCGTTATTTCAATGTTATAAATCTATGTTTATCATCAGTCGTTTTTTATTCCGTCATTAGTAACATCCAACCTTATCATTTCCTTAATTTTCTATTCTCGAGTATCCTGATAGGTTTTTACACCTACATCCAGCGCGTATCTTTTATACAGATTTCTATTTCGAAATTGTATAATACTATATAAATATTCATGTATTTCTGCTGGTCATTACAACAAAAAGACCGCCATATGGCGGTCCCTTTGAATCAAGCGAGATCACGGATCAATCTTCGTATTAAAGGTTTGTTTACCATCCACATATTCCAAGATGGTGGCCGATTTAATCGGATCATGATTTTCATCCAAGTTCAAGGTTCCTGATACTAATTCGAAATCCTTCACTTCTTCTAATGCTTTTCTGATATTTTCAGATGTTGGATCTCCGGCTCTTTTAATGGCATCAGCCAAATAGTAACCAGTGTCATAGCCTAATGCAGCAAAAGCATCAGGTGTTTTCTTGTATTCCGCTTTGAATGCTGAAACGAAATCTTGAATCTTAGCGTCTTCATCTTCCGGCGAATAGTGATTAGTGATATAGGTGTTCTTCAAAGCTTCTGCTCCGGCAATTTCCACGACTTTTGGTGAATCCCAGCCGTCTCCACCCATGAACGGAAGGTCCATTCCATTTTCCCGAGCTTGCTTCAAGATCAGACCGACTTCTTCATAGTAACCTGGAAGAAATACGAATTCTGGTTTTGCGGACTTGATACGAGTCAATGTCGCACGGAAATCAGTATCTTTTGTCACATAGGCTTCTTCCGAAACGATTTTCCCTCCATTTTTCGTAAAGGCTTCCTTAAAGGCTGCAGCTAGTCCTTTTGAGTAATCGCTTGCACTGTCAACATAAATGGCAGCGGTCTTCGCCTTCACTTCATCTGTTGCAAAATTGGCTGCAACGGTTCCTTGGAATGGATCGATGAAGCACGTTCTAAACACATAATCATTCAATTTTCCAGCTTTGTTCGTAATATCGGGATTTGTTGCGGTTGGTGTAAGTAGAGGAATCTTGTTATCCTGTGCGACTTGAACTTGTGCTAACGTGTTTGTACTTGTAGCGGATCCTACAATCGCCACTACTTTATCCTGACTGACAAGTTTAATCGAACCGTTCGTTGCTTCTGCTGCATCCGATTTATTATCCACTTTTTTAATTTCAATTTTCTTACCATTGATTCCTTCTTTATTGATTTCATCGATGGCCAATTGCAAACCATCCATTGCAGACTGACCAAATGAGGCCGTCCCACCTGACAATTCAAGGTTGGCACCAATTTTTATGGTGTCTTCTGAACTGGATGATCCTCCGCCTGAACTACTGGTTTTCGAGTCACCATTGCAACCTGCCAGTGCCCCTGCGATTAATGATAGTGATAGAACCATGCCTGCTAACTTTTTCTTTTTCATTTGAAACCCCCTTTTTCTTTAGAAAACAAAAAGAATATTCTGAAAATAATGTATCTCATTCTAGGTAGTTTGTCTATATTTTTCGGTAAAATAGTAAATATATGTAATTATCAAAACAAAAAACTGACCCTAGATCAGAGTCAGTTTACCGCTTATTAATCGTTAACACGACGAACTTCAATATCTTTTAATAGGTCATTAATGACCCAGCTTGCCGCAATTAAGCCGGCTACAGATGGAACGAACGCATTGGAAGATGGAGGCATTTGAGCTTTACGGATTTTCGCCTCATCATTACCGACCTCTTTCCGGACATCCTCACGTATCACAATTGGGCTTTCATCGGAAAATACAACCGGAATTCCTTTTGTGATGCCTTCTTTACGCAATCTTGTGCGGATGACTTTCGCAAGCGGATCGGTATGTGTTTTGGAAATATCGGCAATCTGGAAGCGGGTTGGATCCATTTTATTTGCGGCACCCATACTTGCGATGATCTTGATATTTCGTTTCAGGCACTCTTTCATGACATGCATTTTGTAGATGACCGTATCGGATGCATCGATGACATAATCGAGATTATAACTGAAGAATTCCTCGAAGGTTTCTTCTGTATAAAACATCTTCAAGGCGATGACTTCACAGTCCGGATTAATATCCTGGATGCGCGCTTTCATCAATTCGGCTTTTGGCTGACCCACAGTCGAAAGAAGCGCATGGATCTGTCTGTTTACATTTGTGATGTCCACATCATCTTTATCGACAAGGATAATCCGGCCAACACCTGTACGTGCCAACGCTTCGGCTGAAAAAGAACCGACTCCGCCTACACCAAGGACAGCGACCGTCGTGTTTTTCAACCGGTCCATGCCCTCTTTACCAATCGCTAGTTCATTTCGTGAAAACTGATGCAGCATATATTTTCAACTCCAATAAATTCTGATCTTATTTGTGTTCCCAATTAACAATATATCATAAACATCGGGGATGACAAGCAAATATGACTAGTTTTATCGGAATTGGCAGGCTAGTTCATTCGAGACAATTTTTCGAGCAGGGTGGCTAATAGGAGTGTGCGTTCTAACAGACTTTCTATCTCTAAATATTCATCTTCGCTATGGGCATGGCCTCCAATCGGTCCGAGTCCGTCAATCGTTGCGATCCCTAATTCAGAGGGAAACGACGCATCCGAGCCTCCACCCGTTTCCGTATCGGTGATGGTGATGCCCAATTCCTCACCCGCTTCCCGGATGATTTCCAATAAGACGGTGGTTTTCTCCGTCTTTTCCATGGGCGGCCGGTCCATCTTACCGCTTAGGCTAGTTTTTGTTCCCGCTACAAACGTTTGGGCACAGATATCCTTCATTTGCTTAAAGACGAACTGCGCCTGGTTTCTTTTCGAGATTCGCACATCTATTAAAGCTGATGCATGGGGTGCAACTGTATTGACCGCCACCCCGCCTTCTATGATTCCAACATTTACGCCGATGCCTAGTTGATGATCCGTTAACCGATGCAGGGCGAGAATCTTATGAGCCAATTCTTCAATCGCACTCTGACCTTTTTCCGGTTCAACCCCAGAATGTGCAGATTTCCCTACAACCTCCACCTTGAATTGGCCGCAACCTCTTCTCGCGGTGACAAGTGAACCATCTGCTCTCGCTGGCTCTAACACAAGCGCGAACTTCTTGTCCTTGGCTTTTTCCGAAATGAGCGCGGCAGACGATGGCGACCCTATCTCTTCATCGCTGTTTAGGATGATCTGTATATGTTTATAGCCGGTTTGTCCAGTCAGCTTCATGCAAAAAATCGCATATAGAAGCTCGACCAAGCTTCCCTTCATGTCAATAACACCTGGCCCATATGCACGCGGGCCCACCATTTTGAACGGACGTTTCTTCGCCGTCCCTTCCGAAAAAACGGTATCCATATGGCCAACAATGAGAATATGCGGAGACATTGCTTCACGGTGCTGGATGACTAAATGATCGCCATATTTCTCCTGTTTAATTACCGTCACTAGAAAATTAAGATCCTCAAATTTCTTTTTTAAAATCGCTCCGATTTCATCAATGCCTTTTTTTGCATAAGAACCGCTATCGATATTCACAAGCTGCTCCAATAATTGGAGCATTTCTTTCCTTTTCGCGTGCAATAAGTCCTTCAAAGCCCTCACTACTTTCTATCCTCGCTAAAGATTTATACTCCTACTCATAATTTACGAACGTACATCACGGAATGTTCCATAAATAGTGCGGCTATCAGTCGGTTTAATGTTTTTATCGGTCAATTTTGCACTTTTATCGGTCTAATGTAACATTTATCGGTCAAAACTCACTTTATATCAGTCAACCTCCCATTCAAGAACATATTCTCGCCCTTTATATGATCCGTAATGATCGACATTCATTCCTGACAGGATACGATTGGCAACCGTTCCTGATTCAATTTGCAAAAACGAACGTACATCTTTATTCGTTACCGTAGGACGGACAAGGAGGGCAAAATCATGCAATGCTTGTAAGTGAGCATTCTTTGAGCTATGTGAACATGAAGGGCATATCCATTTTCCCCGCCCGCGTTTCATGGGAAGAGCCATACATTCCGGACATTGGACACCTTTCAATAATTCAGTTTCAGGGATTTGGTACACGTGTAGGATATTCTGATTAAGCGGGGTGTTTTTTTGGAGTAAGCTATTAGAAAGTTTGTTGAATTGCCTTTGCGTCAGTAAATGGGAAGGATACTCATTTTCAAGGGTTCGTATTCTAGCGTTGAGGGTTTCTTTACCAGTAATTTGGTTGAAAATCGAAGTGTGCCCAGGCGTAGTTTTGATGATGGCATTCGGGTTTGCATTGGCAATGAGGGTTTCTATCGGAATCTCCGGGAATTTATGAAGCCTCATCCAATCGGTTAAGCGGGATTTCTGGATATTCACCTGTAGAAGCGGGTCAAGGTAGGCTTGTTCCTGCCCGTCTTTCGTACGGATCAATTGAGGATAAAGTCGATCAAAATAAAGTGAACCGGCAAAGTTTTTCACCTCTATAATGATCATTACGTTTTTGGACAAAAGCAATAGATCCAGTTGAAAAAAACGGGTTGCGTCATGCTGTAAACGAAGATCATGAAAGATGTAAAATTCCCCTGTTAGATAGGCTAACTCAGCACCGATGGCTCGTTCTCCCTTATGGCCCGTGCGTATTTTCCGATAATCACTCGTTATAAGGTATTGCTTAGGATGGTGTTCAGGTAGCCTCCTGGTCAACGCTTCTAGTTTGAGCATCTTAATTGGCTTCTTGCATGGTTTTTTAATCAATTCATCACTCTCCTTACATGCTTTTTTCGACATGTCTGCAGATGAATCCTGCATAAAAGGGTTCTGCACGTCTTTTATCGGTCCGTTTGTGTTTTTATCGGTTAAATCAGCACTTTTATCGGTCAAATGAATACATTTATCGGTCAAAACGCCTCTTTTATCAGTCAAACCAAACCCCATCCAAAGCACACAAAAAAACCCATGTTTTCTCAACATGAGTTACTTTGTTATGAGTAAGAGTCCCAATTGTGCCGTTTATGCCTTTGTTTTGAACCCGCTCTCCGCAGGTGGGTGCTCGGTTCCTTGCATTTGTAAGTCCTCTACGAAGGAGGCATTTACGCGGCCTGGAAACTAGTGCTCCCGGTAACTATAAGTGTTCGGTCAAAACTTATAGGTTAAAGAACGAACACATCAGGACTCTTACTTGTTGAAATCATCATAGCATATCACTTAGCTCTGTTTCAAGAGAAAGCATCTAGGTATAATTTATCATTTTTTACCAATTTACTTACTTTTCTTTGCAGCCAATCTGATGCTTAGTTCTGCTAATTGCTTGTCGCTTACCGGACTTGGAGCATCTACAAGCAAATCGCTAGCGCTAGCTGTTTTCGGGAACGCGATGGTATCGCGAAGGTTTGAACGACCCGCAAGCAACATCACCATACGGTCTAATCCAAGGGCAATTCCGCCATGTGGAGGTGTTCCGTATTCAAAGGCATCCATTAGGAAGCCGAATTGTGCTTTTGCTTCTTCTTCAGTGAATCCAAGTACTTTGAACATTTTTTCTTGAACATCACGTTCGAAAATACGTAATGAACCACCGCCAAGCTCGTATCCGTTCAATACAAGGTCATAGGCTTGTGCGCGGACATTGGCTGGATCGGATTCAAGAATATCCAAGTCTTCACGGAATGGCATTGTGAATGGATGGTGGGCTGCGTAGTAGCGGCCTTCGTCTTCATCATATTCAAATAATGGCCAGTCTGTAACCCATAGGAAGTTGAATTTGCTTTCGTCGATCAAGCCTCTTTCTTTACCAAGCTTGTTACGAAGTGCACCAAGTGCATCCGCTACGATTCCTTTTTTATCAGCAACAAATAGGATAAGGTCTCCTACTTCCGCTTCCACTGCAGCTACTAGTTGTTGTTGATCTTCAGCGAAGAATTTAGCGATTGGTCCTTTTACGCCGTCTTCTTCGACTTTCAACCAAGCAAGGCCTTTCGCGCCGTAAATCGCTGCAAATTCTGCCAATGCATCGATATCTTTACGGGAATAGTCTGCATTTCCGTCCTTAACGACGATTGCTTTTACTTGTCCACCGTTCGCTATAGCTCCTGTAAATACTTTAAAGTCGCTATCTTTCACGATTTCAGATACGTCTTTCAATTCCATTGCAAAACGTGTATCCGGTTTGTCAGAACCAAAACGGCTCATCGCTTCGTTATACGTCATTTGCGGGAATGGAAGGGTAACGTCCATTCCTTTTACGTCTTTCATGACTTTTGCCATCATGTTTTCAGCCGTTTTAATGATATCTTCCTGGCTCATGAAGCTAGTTTCAATATCAATTTGCGTGAATTCGGGCTGTCTGTCAGCACGTAAATCTTCATCACGGAAACAACGGGCAATTTGGTAGTAGCGTTCGAAGCCAGATACCATCAACAGCTGTTTGAATAGCTGTGGAGATTGTGGCAAGGCGTAAAATTCACCATCATGGACACGGCTTGGTACTAAATAATCACGTGCGCCTTCTGGTGTGCTCTTTGTTAAAATCGGTGTTTCGATATCAAGGAATCCTTCTCCGTCCAAGAAATCACGGATTGCTTTAGTCGTTTGGTTACGCATTTTCAACGTTTCGAACATTGCCGGACGACGTAAGTCCAGGTAACGATATTTCAAACGGATATCTTCTGAGACTTCCGTTCTTTCATCAATGATGAACGGAGGTGTTTTTGCTTCATTCAAGATTGTTACGCTTTCCGCTTGAACTTCAATCGTACCTGTTGTCACGTTTGGGTTGATGTTCGCCTCATCACGTTTGATGACCGTTCCTTGGATATCAAGAACGTATTCATTACGGATTTTTTCAGCGGTTGCCAAGGCTGCTGCCGAGATATCCGGATTGAAAACGACTTGTACGACTCCGCTTCTGTCACGAAGGTCGATAAAGATGACTCCACCTAGGTCACGACGTTTTTGTACCCATCCTTTTAATGTAACCTTTTCACCAATTGCTGCTTCTGTTACTTCTCCATTGAAGTATGTTCTGCCAAACATGGTATTTCCCCCTTAAGCCTGTAGCTTTTTAAATTGTTCAACGAATGTAGCTAGGTCCATTTGGACCTGTTCGCCCGTTTCCATGAACTTTAGACTGATTTTATTGTTTGCCAATTCATCGTCTCCGAGAGTCGCCACGTATTTCGCTTCTAAACGGTCAGCTGATTTAAATTGGGCTTTTACTTTACGGTCCTGGTAGTCCTTTTCGACTTTGAATCCAGCATTACGCAATTGATAGGCAAGTTTGACGTTATAATCCTTAGCCGCTTCACCTAATGAAACAAGATAGCAATCGATGCCTTTCTTAATCGGAAGTTGAACATTTTCCGCTGAAAGCGCAGCAATGAGACGCTCGATGCTAAGGGCAAAACCAATTCCTGGCGTTTCCGGACCGCCAAGCTCTTCGGCAAGACCGTTATAACGTCCTCCACCACATAGAGTCGTGATGGCTCCAAATCCTTCGGCATCACTCATGATTTCAAAAGCTGTATGATTGTAATAATCCAAGCCGCGAACAAGTGTTGGATCTTCGATAAACTCGATGTCCAAATTTGTTAAGTGTTGCTTCACTTTTTCAAAATAGATACGTGATTCCTCATTTAAATAATCAATGATGGAAGGTGCCGTTTGCATCAATTCATGATCGTGGTCTTTTTTACAATCAAGAATACGTAGTGGGTTTTTTTCCAGGCGTTGCTGGCAATCACCACAGAACTCGCCGATGCGTGGCTCGAAATGCTGGATTAAAGCATTGCGGTGCGCTGTCCGGCTTTCTTTATCCCCTAAGCTATTAATGACCAATTTCAGTTTTTTCAATCCAAGTGCCTTGTACAGACTCATGGCCAATGAAAGAACCTCTGCATCAATGCCAGGATCCTTACTGCCCAAAGCCTCGATCCCAAATTGAACGAACTGGCGGAAACGTCCTGCCTGTGGTCGTTCGTACCGGAACATAGGTCCGATATAATAAAGTTTGACCGGTTGATTCGCCCAACCAAACATTTTGTTCTCAATGTATGAACGAACGACAGAAGCTGTTCCTTCAGGACGAAGCGTCAGATTCCTTTCGCCGCGATCCTGGAATGAATACATCTCTTTTTGCACGATGTCGGTCGTATCCCCTACACCCCGCAAAAATAATTCCGTATGTTCAAATATCGGCGTACGGATTTCTTTATACTGATAACGTTGACAAATTTCGCGCGCAGTCTTTTCAATATACTGCCAAATCTCCGTTTGTTCAGGCAGTAAATCCTGTGTCCCTCTTGGAATCTGAATCGACATAATTATTTCCTCCTTTACAGCAAACGCCATTTTATCCCAAACAAAAAACTCCCGTCCCTTGTAACATAATCGTTACAAGGGACGAGAGTTGAATATCCCGTGGTGCCACCCTAGTTGAAACACAATAAATACGTGCCTCCGCTTAAAAGCAGTTAACGCCTGCTTACGTCCATCTCCTACTAGTGAAATCGTTCAGAGTGAAACCTACGGAGGGTTCTTTCATTAAGTCATCATGTGGAATGCTTTCAGCCTCGGCATTTCCTCTCTTGTTCATGTGTTTCTTAATTACTCTTCTCCATCATTGGTTGTTACAGTAATAGTTCTGATATTGTATAATCATACGGACGTTGCCTTCAAATGTCAAGATTCCTTGAGAAATTTGTCGAAACTTTCATTGATTGAGATTCTTTTTCAAGTTTTTGATTGTCCGGACGTTCACTTCGAATTCGGATGCTAATTCAACAAGATTTGCAGTTTGTTCCTTTTGGATGAAATCATGAAAATCGACGCCTAATACTTGATTGCCTCCATTTAATGTCGTTTGGGCCTTCTCGCTGAATTTCATTTGTACCCCTCCATCGTTTAGATATGATTTAGTCTTTCCAAAAATAAATCTTTTTTGCATAATAAAGAGGGAAATTTTTTATTGAACGAGAATAGATACAGATAGACGGAAAAGGGAGAGAGACAGCCATGAAAAGGAAACCAGGATTCATTGCCCTTGCCCTGTTGCTGATGATGACGGCTTTTTCACCGGTACAACACGTACTTGGAGAAAGTGAAGGAGAAATTATCGTGACGTCAAAGGTGGTCAATGTCCGTGAAGGTGCGGGCCTTAGTTACCCTATCGTCAAAAGGCTTTCAAAGGGCGACAAATATGAAATCGTAAGTGAAAAAGATGATTGGTACGAAATACGGATTGGTACCGGTAGGACAGGCTGGGTGGCCAATTGGCTTGTGGAAAGAAATACGGAGTCGGGTCAAGTCAGGATGAAAACTGGTCAAGGTACCATTACCGGCGATTCCGTCCGTGTCCGTTTTGGTCCAGGCACCACATTCCAAACGGTAAGTACATTATCAAAAGGTACACCAGTGGACATAATGGAAAAGAATGAAAATTGGGTCCAAATTAAAAAAGGTGACATCGAGGGATGGGTCGCAGCTGACTATATTCAGCTTCCTTCTTCTTCAGCAGAGAACAAGGTGAATCAAGATGTTAAGGAAGAATCGGGAAAGAACCTGAAAACCGGTTTCGTCATGGTCGACAACCTTAATGTCCGTTCAGAACCATCCAAAAACAGTGCCTCATTAGGTAAGCTGAATAAGAGTGCTTCGGTCACCGTTTATCAAATCAATAATGAATGGGCTGAAATTAACTTTCAAGGCAAAAAAGGATGGGTCGCTGAATCATACATAGAAATTGGCAAGGATAAAGACGTTACCAAGGAAATCACGGCAGGCACGGCCATAGCAAGAATAACCGCCACAGGTTTAAATGTGCGGAAAAAAGATTCTTTGAATAGCGAAGTCATCGGTTCGGTCAATAAGGATGAGACTTATCCAGTTCTCCAACAAAAAGGACAAATGACACAGCTTCAACTTTCCGACGCAAAAAAAGGATGGGTCGTCAGCTGGTTCCTAGAAATTGAGAATGAGGAACAAACGTCCAAGGAAACGAACCATCCTATCAAAGGTACTAACATCACAACCATACATGACGGCACCATCCTTAGAAGTAAACCGAATACGGGCTCCGACATCGTTGGACAAGTTAATGCGGGTGAAACCTTCCACGTCCTTGGCATGGAGGGAGATTGGTACTCCATTAAGCTTAAGAATGGGGAAACCGCATATGTAGCAGGCTGGATTGTTAAAGTGGAGGGCAACGCCGATCAAGTTAAACGACCAGGTGTTGAAAAATATTTAGAAGATAAAGTCATCATCATTGATCCAGGCCATGGAGGCCGCGATAGCGGGACAATCGGAGTTGGTGGTACTCTTGAAAAGAACTTGACCATCCAGACGGCTGAGTTGCTTCGGGACAAGCTTCAGGCCGCTGGTGCAAAAGTCATCCTAACAAGAAGCTCCAATACGTATGTGGCTCTTCCATCACGTGTCAACATCTCTCATATTCATAATGCCGATGCATTCATCAGCCTCCATTATGATAGCACCATCGATCAGATCACAAGTGGGATAACCACGTATTATTATCACGGCTATCAGCAGGCCTTGGCCTCTTCCATAGCCCATTCACTCGGTTCCACCATGCAGGTGCCTAATCGCGGGTACCGGTTTGGGGATTATCATGTAATCCGTGAAAACAAACGAGTCGCTGCACTGATTGAATTAGGTTACTTAAGTAACCCTGTCGACGAATTGACGATTACAACGAACGAATACCAAGAAACTGTCACCTCTGCCATCTATAATGGTTTGGCAAGGTATTTTAAATGATGAAAAGCCGAGACTCCAATATGTGGGGCCTCGGCTTTTCCCTTTTCTTGAATACAAAAAAGTAAATCCCTGCACAATGCAGGGATTTACTTTTTACTTTCTAATAGCAACGTTACTGGACCATCATTGGTGAGCTGAACATCCATCATGGCACCGAATTCACCTGTTTCGGTATGGACGCCACGTTTGCGTAGCTCTTCATTGAATAGATCATATAAAGCTTTCGCCTCATCAGGACGGGCGGCGTCCATGAAGTTCGGGCGACGGCCTTTTCGGCAATCGCCGTATAAGGTGAATTGTGAAACGGAAAGGATCGAACCACCAACATCCAGTAGTGAATGGTTCATCTTTTCATTTTCATCTTCAAATATTCTAAGATTGACAATTTTCTCAGCCAATTGGACGGCGTCAGCCACGGTATCCCCATGGGTGACTCCGACTAAAAGCACGAGCCCTTTATCAATTTGACCAATTGTTTTGTCTGCCACAACGACCTTGGCAGCTTTGGAACGTTGTAAAACAACACGCATAGTGATAAAACTCCTTAGTTCATAATCCTTCTTACGGAATAGACATCTGGTATTTGTTTTATACGGACGACGACCTTTTGTAAATGGGCAATGTTATGAATGTAAATGGACATATTGATGGTGGCCACTTTATTACGGTCTGACTTACCTGAAACGGCTGAAATATTTGTCTTAGTTTCATTGACCGCTTGCAGGACTTCATTCAATAAGCCTCGTCGATCATATCCGCTGATTTCAATCTCAACAATGTATTCCTTGCGATCGTTTATGCTGCTTTCCCACTCAACAGGGACCAGACGGTGATCCGATTCGCCACTTTCCAAGTTAGGGCAGTCTCGTCTATGAACGGAGACTCCACGTCCTTTGGTAATATAGCCGACAATTTCATCGCCTGGGACCGGATTGCAACATCTTGATAAACGTATGAGCAGATTATCAATGCCTGGTACACGAACCCCAGAGTCACGTTTTTTCGATGAGCTAGGGAAGGTTTTGAGATCTGAAACCGCTTCTGTGATGTCCGCTTCTTGCTCGACCATTTTCTGCTTACGCCATTTTTCAGTAAGGCGATTGGCTACTTGAAGGGCTGTAATCCCGTTGTAGCCGACTGCTGCATACATGTCCTCTTCATTAAGGAAATTGAATTTATCCGACACGCGCTTAATGTTTTCGGGAGTCAGGATTTCCTTCAGGTCAAATTCCATTTCCTTGATTTCTTTTTCAACCAGCTCTTTGCCTTTTTCAATGTTTTCTTCGCGGCGCTGCTTTTTGAAGAATTGGCGGATTTTATTTTTCGCCTGGGACGTTTGGGTAAGTTTTAGCCAGTCCTGACTAGGTCCATATGAATGCTTCGAAGTCAGGATTTCAATGATGTCACCTGTTTTCAGCTTATAATCCAGCGGTACCATTTTCCCGTTCACTTTGGCACCTATCGTTTTATTACCGATTTCGGAATGGATACGGTAAGCAAAGTCAATTGGATTAGATCCTGAAGGAAGCTCAATTACATCGCCTTTAGGTGTGAAAATGAACACCATATCGGAGAAAAGATCGATTTTCAGGGACTCCATGAATTCTTCGGCATTTGTAGCGTCATCTTGGAATTCTAGGATTTCCCGGAACCATGTCAATTTTTCCTCTAGGGACGGCTGTTCACCGACATCCTTGCCTTCTTTGTAAGCCCAGTGAGCGGCTACCCCGAACTCGGCAATGCGATGCATTTCCGATGTACGGATCTGCACTTCAAGCGGATCGCCTTTTGGTCCGATTACCGTCGTATGCAACGATTGATACATATTCGGCTTTGGCATTGCAATATAATCCTTGAATCGGCCAGGCATCGGTTTCCAACATGTATGGATGATCCCCAGGACTGCATAGCAATCCTTGATACTGTTAACCACAATTCGTACCGCTAATAAATCATAAATTTCACTGAATTGCTTGTTTTGGAGAGCCATTTTCCGATAGATGCTGTAAATATGTTTCGGTCTGCCGGAAAGGTCGGCATTTATATGGACTTCCGTAACATTCTTACGCACTTCTTCAATAACTTCTTCTAAATACTCTTCGCGCTCCGCACGCTTTTTCTTCATGAGATTGACGATGCGGTAATACTGTTGCGGATTCAAATACCTTAGTGCGGTATCTTCCAGCTCCCATTTAATCGTGCTAATTCCTAGACGGTGTGCAAGCGGTGCAAAGATTTCCAGGGTCTCATTCGAAATCCTTCTCTGCTTTTCCTGTGGAAGATGCTTCAACGTCCGCATGTTGTGCAATCTATCGGCTAGCTTGATTAAAATGACCCGAATATCTTGAGCCATTGCAACAAACATTTTCCGATGATTTTCCGCTTGTTGTTCTTGCTGTGATTTATATTTGATCTTCCCTAATTTGGTTACGCCATCGACGAGCATGGCTACTTCAGGACTGAAATTTTCTTCGATATCCTTTAGCGTGATCTCCGTGTCTTCAACAACATCATGTAAAAAACCTGCGGCAATAGTTGCAGGATCCATTTCTAGGTCCACCAGTATACCAGCGACTTGAATCGGATGAATAATATACGGCTCCCCCGATTTACGGAATTGTTCTCGGTGAGCATGCTCTGCATATTTAAACGCTCTATGAATAAATTCAGCTTCTTCCGGCTGAAGATATAAGCTGGCCCGTTCTACAACCTGCTCGGCAGTCAATATTTGATCATTAGCCATTTAATCACCTTAACCCCACTTTAACTGCCACCGGATACTTTTCCGTCCGGATTGAGTATGATTGGTAACACTTTCCTTCTTTCAACAAAAACCTACATTATTTGCTAAAAAAATAAATCCGCCTAAACGGATACATGTGCAAATTGATTTAGTAGAAGAAAAACTCTTTATTATTACTATTATCGAAAAAAAATGCAAGGATGTAAAGGGTTAAACGTGTATTTTCTTTAGAATGCTTCTTTTTTTCATTGGAAATTCGACAAAATCACTGAAAATGATAAAAAAAAGAAGGCACTCTGGTCAGAGCGCCCTTGTTTTTAGAATGTCATTAATGTTAAAACATCATAACCTTCTAATTTATCTTTTCCATCTAGGTCTGTTAATTCAATCAGGAATGCAATTCCCGCTACAATTCCACCAAGTTCTTCTACTAATTTAATCGTCGCTTCGATTGTACCGCCAGTAGCAAGTAAATCGTCGGTGATTAGAATGCGTTGGCCCGGTTTAATAGCATCTTTATGGATTGTCAATACATCCGTTCCATATTCTAAACCATATTCGACTTTGATTGTTTCCCGTGGAAGCTTACCTTCTTTTCGTACTGGTGCAAATCCCACTTCCAAAGAGTATGCGACTGGGCAGCCGATAATGAATCCGCGCGCTTCAGGTCCAACAACTAAATCAATCTTCTTATCGCGGGCGTACTCCACGATTTGATCTGTTGCGTATTTATAAGCGGCACCATTATCCATTAATGTTGTAATATCTTTGAAGATAACACCCGGTTTCGGCCAGTCTTGCACAATCGTTACAAATTGCTTTAAATCCATTGCTTTGTTTCCTCCTCAAGGTCTATTGCCTCATGAATCAATATATGATTGAACCAATCGAATAATTGCTGATAGGAAGAATAAACTAGCTCTTGCTCGAGCTCAAATTGTTCTTTCTTTCTTATAAACGAAACAGATTCACTGAAATCGCGTTTTTTCGGGTTGGTCGTGAGCATAATTAATCCATTGTCTATTGTAACAAAATCAAGCTCAAAAAACACCTTAGAAATAAAATCCACTGTATCTCTTGACCAGCCGCGGTATTTGGCAAGGTCATCGCCATACCTTTTTATATCGAGCGGGCCCTTTTTGGAAAGAAATGCATAAAACCATTTGAAGTGGTCACGCGTCGGTAGCGTACTCAAAAAATGATCCTGCACATGAGAAAAATGAGCATAGATTCGTGCTGGTTTTTTATTTTCAACCACCTGTTTCAACAGGTTTCTCAGCGGTGGCATGTCCATGAATACGACATGGCCTTCATGACATTCCAGTTCCAAGGCATCCTTTTCGTCCTCTATATGGACAAGGTCAGGATGTTGTTGTAGAAATGGATAGGCTTTAAGGGTTTCCTCAGAGAAGATAACGATCTTCCGGTTATGTGCCGGAATGTCCGCCAGCCATTTATCAGCTTGTCCCTTGCCTCGATAGTCGAAAAGTTGCCAATGATTGACTTCTATATCTTGCACAAAGATTTGCGGCTTTTTGATGTTATTCCATTCATTGATGGAAAGTTCACCGATAACGGAAACCTTTGCGTGTGGGGCAATCTCTTCCATATAATGTCCAAGGCCGAACCCTACCCCATCCAGTTTATGATTCTCGCTATCCTCAAGCTGAACCTTCAAGTGGTTGTGGTTCGTGCCAATTTTGCGGACGCTCGCAAGCTGAACGGAATCTATTAAAATCTTCGGCTTAGGGTTCGTCACACCGAAGGGAGCAAGCAAACTCATTTCCTGGATCGTTTGAATGGAGGCTTCAGCCAATGTCGTCGCCCCATCCAGATTGGTAATCGGTGTGAAGTCCTCTTCGTTAAGTTGTTCGTTCGCAATCTTATTCATACGGTCCCGAAGCTCTTGAACGTCTTCGATTTTCAATGTCATCCCTGCAGCCATAGGATGGCCACCGAAATGAGGCAATAGTTCCCGACAGGTTGAAAGGCTTGCGAAAAGGTCGAAGCCGGAAATGCTCCGGGCCGATCCCTTTGCAAGTCCTTTTTCCTGGTCAAAACTTAATACGATGGTTGGTCGGTAAAAACGTTCAACGAGCTTAGAGGCTACAATCCCGACAACCCCCGCATTCCACCCTTCCCTTCCAATGATAAGGACACCATTGGTCTCAGGCGGATAGTTTTCCTCCACTTCCCGAATGGCTTCTTCAGCCATCGATGCAACCATCGTTTGCCGCTCTTTGTTAATATCGTTGATTTCCACAGCAAGCTCGGTCGCTTCTTCCAAATTATCCGACATCAGTAAATCGACGGCCGGATCGGCATCTCCAAGGCGGCCAACGGCATTGATTCGAGGCGCCATCCCAAATCCGATTGATTCTTCACTCAATGCCTCCTGCTGGATATTCGCCACTTTCATCAAGGCTACGAGCCCTGGTCGTTTGGTCAACCGCAGCTTTTCGATTCCTTTCGCAGCAATCAGACGGTTCTCCCCTTGTAAAGGGACCAAATCGGCAATGGTACCGATTGCCGCGATTTCCAGCAGATCCTCGGGCATTTCGCCAAGTAAAGCATGGGCCAGTTTGAACGCAACCCCCACTCCTGCAAGGTCTTTAAAAGGATAGGCGCTATCTTCAAGCTTTGGATGGATGATGGCCAGTGCTTCAGGCAGGATAGGACCTGGTTCATGGTGGTCGGTCAAAATATAATCCATGCCTAGCTCAGCTGCCAGCTTCGCTTCTTCCACAGCAGAGATTCCCGTATCGACGGTTATTAACACCTTAACGCCTTGATCTGCAGCCAGGCGGAAAGCCATTGGATTCGGTCCATATCCTTCCGTAAACCTGTTGGGAATGTAAAAATCGACATCAGCACCTAATTTAGTCAATGTCGTCATCATGACCGTCGTGGACGTTACACCATCCGCATCATAGTCCCCGAAAATCCTGATTTTCTCTTTATTTTGTATCGCTTCTCTTATTCTATATACCGCTTTATCCATATCTTTCATTAAAAACGGATCATGGAAAGTTTGATTTTTTACAAATAGAAATGAACGGGCACTTTCAATGGTATCTAGGCCCCTATTCACTAGTAATGTCGCAACCAAAGGTGTGATATGAAGCTCTTCGGCTAGTATAGCTACTTTATTTTCATCGACGGATTTTACGTTCCATCGAGTTTTTGGCTTTAACATGCATTCACCCCTTAACCTACTTATTATACAAAATCACAAGTTTGGTTTCAATTTTATATTATAGACTTTCTTGTTCAGAAAAAAAAGAAGGCCGGCAATTATGCCAGCCCCCTCTTAGTTATTAAACTTGACCTTCCATACTCTGTTTCTTTTCTTTTGCTGTATTCAATGGTCCTTTTTTCTTCAATTCTTTGATTTTTAAATCGAGCCAGAATTGAGAAGCAATCAATAGGGACGAGTAAACGCCACATAATAAACCGATAAATAAAGCAATCGAGAAGTTTCGAATAGCTTCACTTCCGAATATCGCTAACGCCACAACTGTCACAAGAACGGTCAAGACCGTATTGATCGATCTCGTCAACGTTTGTCTTATACTGATATTGGCAATATTCTCAAGCTCTTCGACCGTTTTGACCTTACGGCTAAATCGTAAGTTCTCACGGATACGGTCAAAAGTAACGATTGTATCATTGATGGAATAACCCACAATCGTCAAGACTGCTGCGATGAATGTGATATCCACTTCAAGGCGAAGCAAGCTGAATATCGTGATGATGAAGAATGCATCATGTATTAGGGCTACAACAGCCGGTAAAGCCATCCGCCATTCAAAGCGTACGGATACATAAAGGATGATGCCAAGTGATGCGATCAATAAAGCAATCATCGCATTTTTAGCAAGTTCTTTTCCGACTGTAGGAGAAACGGTGCTGACATTAGGTTCGGCACCATAATCCTTATTGAAGTGGTCCTTCAATTCAGCGATTTCCTGTTTATCAAGGACACCGACCGTACGAACGACAGCATTTTTATCATCTGTACCGGCAAGCCTGATATCCTTCGCTTCAATATCGAACTTGTCCATCTCCGTCTTAATCTGTTCAGTCGTAAGTGCCTCTTTCGAAGCGATTTCAATACGGGTACCACTGGTAAAGTCAATGCCCAGATTCAATCTGAATACGAACAAGAAAATGATCCCGATGAGCGTAACACCGATTGAAATGCTATAAAAGACTTTCCGATGTTTTACGAAGTCGATTTTATCAAAGCGAGTTGGCAATGACATTAAATCGATTTTCTCGGATAGATTGTGAATGTATTTTTTCTTCACGCCAAACCAAGATTTCCGTTTGTCCAGGAACCCACTTTTCACCCATAAGCTCATGAAAAGACGCGTACCATATACGGCGGTGACAAAACTCATTAAGATGGAAATGATCAACGTTGTGGCAAATCCTTTAACCGAGCTTGTCCCATAGAAGAATAGTACGGCTGCGGCCAACAATGTCGTCAAGTTAGCATCCATGATTGTGCCAAGTGAATTTTTCGTACCTTCTGTGTATGCTGCCTTCACAGATCGTCCAAGTTTTAACTCATCCCTGATTCGCTCATAGGTGATGATATTGGCATCGACTGCCATCCCAACACCGAGTACAAGAGCCGCTATACCAGGTAACGTAAGAACCGCATTCATCCAATCAAAGACTAATAGCGTTAAGAAAATGTAAATGCTCAATGTGACGATCGCAATGAAGCCTGGGAAGCGATAATACACAAGCATGAAGATAAAAATAAGTGCAATTCCGATGATGCCGGCAAAAATAGTATCATTCAAAGCCCCTTCACCAAATTGGGCCCCAACGGAAGTGGAGTACACTTCTTTTAAGTCAACGGGCAGGGCACCTGCGTTCAATAACCCAGCAAGCTCTTTTGCCTCTTCTACTGTAAATTGACCCGTTATGAATACTTTATTTGTACTGAAGACTTCACTGACAGCTGGTGCTGAAATCATATTGTCCTGTGAATCTACTTTTTTAATGGAATCTTTTCCTTCTTCAAAATCCAACCAGATAGCCAGTACATTCGTCGGGCTCTCCATGGAAGAAATCTTTTCAGTGATCTCTTTAAACTTGTTTGCATCTTTCAATGTGACTTCAACGACAGGTTTATTATCTTGGAACGTTTGCTTTGCGCCGCCTTCTTTCAGGTCAGCCCCTGTCATCATTTCCTTATCATTGTAGTCACGGAAGGATAGTTTTGCCTGAGTCGAAAGAATTTCCCTGGCATTATTTTGATCTTGGATACCCGCTAGCTGAACACGGATCCGATCATTTCCTTCAATTTGAATGATAGGTTCGTTGACCCCCAATACATTGACACGCCGATCGAGCGCGCTCGCTGTACTGCTCAAAACATCCTGGGTGATTTTTTCACCGGCAAGCGGTTTTACTTCATATAACACTTCAAAACCGCCTTGAAGATCAAGACCAAGCTTGATGTTCCCAAGGATTCCTTTTGAAGTCGTTCCCATCGCTGCGGCAATCAAAAGAACAATTAGAAAAAACGCAACGATTCTGCTTCTTTTTACCATTATGTAGTAGGCCCCTTTCTTTATTACGCCTGTTCTTGGAGTATAAATAACTGTTTATTTTTTCATGAATGATCTTGTTTGCTCTTTAGTTTGAGAAAAAAGGCACAGTTCTTTATGCTTTTTTCCAAAAAAAAGCATAACCATATCTATTATGATTCATTTACAAACGGCTGTCAATTTAAGTATATATCTCTTTTATTCTTTCAAAAGCTCTTTTAACTCTTCTTCAGAAAGGGGGGCGAATAGATTGGGTGATTTAAAAGCTTGGACCATTTGGAACGACATGAACTGATTGCTTGAAAACGTAACGATGTCAGCGACCAATTCGTGAAGATGGACGCTTTCCTGCGGTCGTTTCCATTTCATGTCTGTCAATGTACTCCAAAGGTCCTCCTCGGTAACAGCTTCTAATCCAATCATTTCGAACTCCTCGCATTTGCTTTTCAGGAATGGTCGTACCTTTAAATAATACCGCTGATACGGATGATTTTTTTTCTTCATCACTTTGCCTCCATTAAAATGATTCTCAATTGGATGCGTACATTTCTTAGAAGAGACTCAATCATTTGAGAGAACACAAACACTTTTGTCATGCTTTGTCCAAGTACAAGCATATAGATAATTGTATAGTATAACCGCTTTTTTGAGAAGGCAGGGAGGGAGTTCAATGTCTAAATTTTTGAAAGGGACGCTGATTTTATTAATAGCAAGCCTGATTACAAAGGTTCTTGGATTCATCAACCGCATCGTCATCGCCCGTTTCATCGGCGAAGAAGGCGTTGGTTTATATATGATGGCACTGCCGACATTATTTCTTGTTATCAATATGACTCAATTGGGTCTGCCGATTGCCATATCCAAATATGTAGCCGAAGCGAACGCCAGGGGCGATGAACGGAAAATCAAGAAAATTCTCGTTGTTTCTTTGGCATGCACATTTGGTTTATCGATGATTTTCACCCCGGCCATGCTCCTGTTGGCACCCGTTCTTTCTGAACACTTGTTCACGGACGGACGAACGGTTTGGCCACTTATGGCGATTGCCCCTATTGTTCCGATCATCGCCATTTCATCTGTCCTGCGCGGATATTTCCAAGGTAAGCAAAATATGAAACCATTTGCGTTCTCACAAGTGATTGAGCAGGTGGCCCGGATTACCTTCATCGCGGTGCTGACAAAAGCCTTTTTACCGTATGGAATTGAATATGCCGCAGCCGGTGCCATGTTTGCCTCAATCATTGGTGAACTCGTTTCTCTCGCATACCTTTTAACAAGCTTTAAATTCAAGAAGCATTTCAGATTCAGAAAGGGTTTCTTTCAAAATGTTAAATCGGGAAAAGGGACGTTTACCGAACTAATGGGAATTGCCCTTCCTTCGACAGGCAGTCGCATGATCGGTTCCATTTCCTGGTTCCTGGAACCAATCGTCGTTGCTCAGAGCTTAGCCCTGGCAGGCGTGACGGCTGCAGCGGCCACAAGTCAATACGGGGAGCTGACTGGATATGCCTTGCCCCTTCTCATGCTTCCCTCCTTTGTCACGGCTTCACTGGCTACAGCCCTCGTTCCTGCTGTTAGTGAAGCACGGACGACAGGAAATTATCTGCTAGTGGAACATAGGCTTCAGCAAGCACTGAAAATTACCTTCATTACCGGCTGTCTAGCCGTCGTCACTCTCTTCATCTTCGCTGAACCAATCTTACAGGTGATGTATGGTTCTTCTCATGCAGCCGTATTCATTAAGTTCCTGGCACCTTTTTTTATCCTTTTCTATTTTCAATATCCACTTCAGTCCATGCTTCAGGCACTTGACCTTGCAAAAGCTGCCATGTTTAACAGTCTGGCAGGAAACATCCTCAAGATCGGCGTAATCTGGATGCTGGCTTCAAAGGAGAATTTCGGCATCATGGGGGCTGCAATCGGAATAGCGGTAGGGACCATGCTCGTTACGTTCCTCCACTTTTCCACCGTTATAAAAGTCGTTCCATTCACGCTCCATTTCCGGAGCTACATCCTTTCTTTGATCATTGCTTTGATTTCTGGCTTTGGGGGTTATTATGTCTACGAATTCCCTCTCGCCTCTCTGCCATTGGGATCGCGCTTATTGCTCTCCGTTTCAGTATTGTTGGTGCTTTTCATCTTTTTCATGTTAGGGACGGGCAGCATAAAGAAGGTGGATTTGATTCGTATTCCTTTCATCGGTGGTTTCTTAGCAAAGTTTGCTTGGAAATAGAAATAACCAAGTTCCCTTGGTTATTTCCTCACTTCTTTTTTATCAATATAGATCTGACCATTGATGAAACCGCAAATCGAGACTTCTTCAAGCTTCAGGTATCCATGCCTTTTCAACTGATGCAGAAGCCAGTATTTGTCTTTTCCTATGTATGCTAGGTTGTTTTCCTGTATCTTTCCGTCGATGATAAGCGGGTATGGTGTTTCGATACTTTTTGACTTCTTCCCTTGGCTATTTTTAATGACAGAGAGCTTGCCCGAAGATTCAAGTATCGCAAATTGCACTTCATTCAAGTCACTGATTCCCTGTTCGCGGAGCTGCGTCAACAAATCATTAAAATTATACCGTTGCCTTCTCATTACTTTCTCATCTATTTTCCCTTGGTTGATGATGATTTGCGGCTGGCCATCCATGAGATAGCGGAACCTTACACTCTTCAATGAAAAGAATGCCAATATGATTTGAACAACTGCAAGGACCAACATCGGGAAAATCGTTCCAAAAAATGGTTCATCATTTCCTTCTAAGGCTAATACAGCAATGTCTCCTATCATGATGGAAACCACCAAATCCAGGATGCTAAGTTCCCCGACCTCTCGTTTTCCCATCAACCTAAAAAGGAGCAAAATGAATAAATAAACAAATAGGGTCCTTATTCCACTGCTTAAATAATCTTCCATACAAAGCACTTCCTTCACCATTATCATGGCTGGGATGACGAATAATTACTCTTTTTATTTTAAAAATTCACGGAAGGTTCCCAAACCTGGTCTAAAGCGGATAAAAGTGGAATATGCTTGTACAAACACATCAACAGGCTAGTCGATTCAGCCTTTTAAAAAGGGGGAATAAACATCGAAACAAAAAAAATGATCGTCGCCGTACTTTATGGCGTCGGCTCCATCTTTGCCATAGCTGTGATTGCAAGTTTTCTATTTTCGATTCTTCTTCGTTTCACTTCATTGACGGAATCATCCCTGACATACGTAATCATGATCGTGTCCTTTATATCATTATTCATTGGCGGGTTCATTTCAGGGGGCAAAGGTCAGAAACAGGGGTTATTCCTAGGTGGCAGTACAGGATTACTGTATCTCCTTGTCGTGTTCCTTTTTCAATACTTGGGACATGATGCACTGTTTACCTTGAAACAATGGATTTATTACGGATGCTTTGTCATTACCGCTATGATGGGTGGAGTACTTGGAGTGAATATGAGCTCAGAATCACGGACGAATTAATAGAAACAAAAAAACCGGGCACAGGGCCCGGTTTTCGTCTGTCTTATACTTGTGCTTCTCTAGCTGGTGCGCTTTCCGTAATTTCACGGATTGCAGCACGGTCAAACGTTAGTTTTGAACCATCTGTAGATTTAATGACGATTTTTAACTCATCGATAGCATCGATTGTTCCGTGCATTCCACCGATCGTTGCAACCTTGTCGCCTTTTTTCAAGCTCTCTTGCATGTTTCTTGTATTCTTGGCGCGTTTTTGCTGCGGACGGATAAGTAGGAAATAGAACAATACGAACATTAAGATTAACGGAAGTAATTGTGTTAAACCACCCATTTATATTCACTCCTTTCATTTTTTAAAGTATTTATGGAATTAGAAGTTTTTTGCATTTGGCTTATTGAAACCATATTGTTCAAAAAACTCTTCCCTAAAGTCTCCAAGGCGATCTTCTCGGATAGCTTGTCTGACCTGTTCCATCAAGTTTAACAGAAAATGAAGATTGTGATAAGTCGTTAGACGAATACCATACGTTTCTTCGCATTTAATTAAGTGGCGAATGTATGCCCGGCTATAATTTTTACAAACATGGCAATCGCAATTTTCATCGATTGGACCAAAATCACGCGCGTACTTCGCATTTTTTACGACTAATCGGCCAGTACTTGTCATCAATGTACCATTACGAGCGATTCGTGTTGGCAATACACAGTCAAACATATCAACCCCACGGATTGCACCGTCAATCAATGAATCAGGTGATCCAACCCCCATGAGGTAACGAGGCTTATTCGTTGGTAAGAGCGGACTCGTGAACTCTAGCACACGGTTCATGATATCCTTTGGTTCACCCACCGATAATCCACCAATAGCATAACCCGGGAAGTCAAGGGAAACAAGGTCTTTCGCACTTTGTTTACGGAGATGTTCAAACTCCCCACCCTGAACGATACCGAATAATCCTTGATCATTTGGACGTTCATGAGCATTCAAGCAGCGCTCTGCCCAGCGTGATGTCCGTTCGACAGACTTCTTCATGTATTCCTCGGTAGCCGGGAATGGAGGGCACTCATCGAATGCCATCATGATATCTGAGCCTAGTGCATTTTGGATTTCCATTGCCTTTTCAGGAGATAAAAATAGCTTATCACCATTGATATGGTTTCTGAAATGGACGCCCTCTTCCTCAATTTGACGGAATTTGCTTAGGGAGAATACCTGGAAACCGCCGGAATCCGTTAATATTGCACGATCCCAGTTCATGAATTTATGCAGTCCTCCAGCTTCCTTGATGATCTCATGCCCTGGACGTAGCCATAAATGGTACGTATTGCTGAGGATGATGCCTGCCCCCATTTGTTTCAATTCTTCAGGTGACATCGTTTTGACGGTAGCCATCGTCCCAACCGGCATAAATGCTGGAGTTTCGAAAGAACCATGTGGCGTATGAACGCGGCCAAGCCGTGCCCCCGTCTGTTTACATGTTTTGATTAACTCATATCGTATTGCAGTCAACGCAATAACTCCCTTCAAGAGCCTATCACTCTTTATATTACTTGATTAACATTGCATCTCCAAAACTAAAGAACCTGTATTTTTCTTCCACTGCCGTTTCGTAGGCATGCAGAACATGTTCCCTTCCTGCAAGTGCAGAAATAAGCATGATTAACGTTGATTTTGGCAGATGGAAGTTCGTGATCATTGCATCGATTCCCTTGAATTCGAAACCAGGATAGATGAAAATGCTTGTCCAGCCGCTTTCTTCCTTGAAAACCCCGTCATTACGGGATGCAATCGTTTCCAGCGTTCTTGTTGATGTCGTGCCGACTGTGATGATCCTTCCGCCGTTTCCTTTCACTTCATTCAACAACCGTGCTGTGCCTTCGGTCATTTGGTAAAATTCCGAATGCATTTCATGACTGTCGATGTCTTCCACACTTACAGGGCGGAACGTTCCAAGCCCAACGTGTAGCGTGATGAAAGCAATGTGAACCCCCATGTCTTTAAGCTTTTCAAGCAAATGCTCCGTAAAGTGGAGACCAGCCGTAGGTGCTGCTGCCGATCCACGTTCACGTGCATAAACCGTCTGGTAGCGGTCTTGATCTTCAAGTTGTTCTTTAATGTAAGGTGGCAACGGCATTTCGCCAAGTTCGTCCAATATTTCATAGAATATGCCATCATACTGGAATTTCATAATCCGGCCGCCATGATCCAGAATGCCTGTGCAGACTGCACGTAGCTTGCCATCACCAAAAACGATAGTGGATCCTTCTTTAATACGTTTTGCAGGTTTCACCAAGGTCTCCCAAACATCGTCACTCTCTTGTTTTAACAAAAGAACTTCAACTTTCCCGCCTGTTTCCTCTTTACTTCCATAAAGTCTTGCTGGTAAAACCTTCGTATCATTCAATACAAGACAATCACCCGGCTTCACATATTCCGTGATTGAACTGAACACATCATGCTGAATCTCACCGGTTTCCTTGTCCAATACCATCAATCTACTTGCTTCCCTGTTCTTCAAAGGAACTTGGGCAATCAATTCCTCTGGTAAATGAAAATCAAACTCTTCTAATTTCATCTGTTCCACTTCCTAATCTGTGTATCATGTAGTTAGTTATTATTTAAAACGGCTAATTAAATAAAAAATAGCCGACAGCACAATGCTGACGATGATCGAGGTCATGATAGGAAAATAAAAAGTCGTATTTCCCTTCTTGAAAAAGATATCCCCCGGGAGCCTGCCAAGCTGAATGAACTTCATCGCAAATCCAATCACAAAAATAATCACACCTAGAGTCATGATCGTCTTAGGCATATTCATCGCTCAGGCATCTCCATCCCGAAATGCTCGTAAACAAGCGAAGTTGCCATACGACCTCGAGGAGTCCTCTGTAAAAAACCAACCTGCAGTAAATAGGGTTCATACACATCTTCAATCGTATGCGCTTCCTCCCCGATCGTAGCTGCGATCGTCTCCAAGCCCACAGGACCACCACGAAACTTTTCAATGATTCCTTTAAGTAATTTATGGTCAATATGATCCAGTCCTAAACGGTCGACCTGCATTAATTCCAATGCATAATCAGCCAGTTTCGTCGTGATCGTGCCATCCCCGCGAACTTGGGCAAAGTCCCTTACACGGCGTAAAAGCCTATTGGCAATCCTAGGGGTCCCCCGCGACCTTCTCGCAATCTCACCGGCAGCTTGGTCATCCATTTCCGTATCCATGATTTGGGCGGTCCGGAGAACGATGTCGGTCAAGTGATGTTCCGTGTAATATTCCAAGCGGCTCAAGACGCCAAACCGGTCCCTAAGAGGTGCTGATAGTGAACCCGCACGAGTTGTAGCGCCAACAAGGGTGAACGGTGGAAGATCGATTCGGATTGAACGGGCTTCGGGTCCCTTACCGACCACGATATCCAGACAAAAATCCTCCATGGCTGGATAGAGGACTTCCTCCACGACCCGAGGCAAACGATGGATTTCGTCAATAAATAAGACATCCCCTGGTTCAAGGGCACTCAAAATGGCTGCCAAATCTCCCGGTCTTTCAATGGCCGGTCCAGAAGTCGTGCGGATATTGACTCCCATTTCGTTCGCAATGATGACGGCAAGCGTCGTCTTCCCAAGCCCCGGCGGTCCATACAAAAGCACGTGATCAAGCGTTTCTTCGCGCATCCGGGCTGCTTCGATGTACACACTCAAATTCGCCTTCACTTTATCCTGTCCAATGTATTGCTTTAAGTTTTGCGGTCGCAGGCTTTGTTCAAAGGATAGTTCGTTCAAATCGGCTTCCTGATTAAAAACTCTCTCCTCCATTGCGCCACTCCTTATCTTAACATCATTTGCAATGCTTTCTTAATGTATTGCTCGGTCGTCATTTCTTCCACTTGCAGCTTTTTCGCGACCTTCTGTATTTCTTTTTCCGAGTAACCAAGTGCCTTCAGGGCCAGAATCGCTTCGTCCAACTCTTCGGTATACCCATTTTGATTGATTGCCGTCGGAACTCCTTCATTGAATAAGTTCGGGAAAGCATCCGGGATGATATTCTCAAGCTTGCCTTTTAAGTCAAGGATCATTTGGCGCGCTGTCTTCTTTCCGACTCCAGGGAATTTTACAAGGAACGTCTCATCCTCATTTTCGATGGCTTGCACAACCTGATCCACCTGGCCCGACGCCAATATAGCAAGCGCCCCTTTCGGCCCGATTCCCGTCACATTCAATAGTTTCGTGAACAGAGCCTTTTCCTGCCGCGATTGAAATCCGTATAAAGAAATCATGTCCTCACGTACATAATGATATAGAAAAACTTGAGTCTCTTTCTTAAATTGGGCGGAGTAAATAAAAGGATTCGGAGTCAGCACTTGATATCCGATTCCCCCATTATCCACGACTATGTATTCAGGTCCAATATAATCGACCATGCCTTTTATATAATCATACAAATTAATTCTCTCCCTGATTTAGCTGTACCTCTCATTTTATCATAAAAGGAGAGGGAAGTTTATTAAAAGTTATTTAGCAATTGGTGGTGTTCACCTCCTATGCTTATTTATGTTCTTTTGAGATAGGCACCTTTTGCCCCGACCCTGGATATCCTGAATTCCCTACCCGTCAGTTTGGCGTTAAGTCACCCATCAATCCTTGGAAGGCAGACAAATAGGACGGGTGTATTTCTCCCATCCTAGTTAATCGAATACGGCTCATATTCCTTAATAAGCTGTTTATATTGATCCTTATTTACGATTGGAATCCCTTTTTGCAATTCTTCCTGCTTGTACACTTCCAATTTCCCTACATCCAATTGATAGAAAGTATGAATGATTTTGGCATGCTCCGGCTTCCCGATAAAAATGGATAGAGTCCCATCCTCCTTCATCCCAAGATAGCCGTTTGCTTTGAGTAAAGGCGATATATCATTCTCTATTTTATTCAATACAATGTGGTCATCATTTTGATCAACCACATTCCATCCTTGGTATTTCAACCAAAAGTCTTCCATCGTCCAAATCTTTTCCGTCAATTTTTCTTCACTTAATTCCCCATCGAGATACAAACGCTGGAGGATGACTTTTTGTTCGATTGGCTGACTTTCCTCTGGTTTTGCTTCCTCGGCAAAAGCAGTCAAACAGAACGGGATGACGAACAAGGCCAAGAAAAACTGGATTTTCAGTTGATTAATCAATGCGATCACCTCTTAAGGCGTTTACTTTTTACATAGTTTGACCTGAAATTCGATTATTAACCGAAAAAATTCCGTTGGTCTTTTTAAAGAAAAGAAGCTGACTCCATTCGAAGCCAGCTTGGATGCGTTTATTTTATATGATCTTTATGAATATCCAGGTTGTCGAACATATCATTGGCATCCAGGACAATTAATTCTTTTGTATCTCCGTCTCGCAGGTTATTATCGAGTGTCATCGTCCGGTAGTATACACCTTCATCCGTCGTTACATAAAGTGCCCGGCCCTCTGTTAGAGGTTCGATTTTCTTCCACACCGCTTCTTTGACCGCCGTCGCCTGATCATAATCATCTAGCAACAAAGCCACTAGCATTTCATCTTTCATGATGATGGCCCTGGCGTCAATGACATTGTCTACACGATTTGCAATCTTATCCGCTTGGTCGACCAATGTCCCTTCATAGGAGTTATAATAGGATGATTTAGCCCGAAGTGGTTTGCTTTCATGACCATGATAGTTACGGTCCTTCTTGCTGTATGCATCATCTTTTCCATACAAATCCTTTTCCATATCATCAAAATTGATTTGACGAACTAGTGCATTCTTTTCGGTTGTATGGTACCCCGTTTCATTCATAGGATTTTGATTCTCTGCCGTATCATTATTGGCACAGCCAATCAAACCCCCAACGAATACCGTGCAAAGCGGCAGTGCCCAAATTTTGTTCCGCACCAACAATCCCCCCTTTGCTAAAATGGATTGAGCCTATTTTCGCTCATAATTAGCATGGGTGTATTGAAGGGATTTCAATCTGTAAGTTATGCCCATATTAGATACTCATTACCTTTTGGAAATCATGTCCGCCAATTTTTCGTTCATCTCCATTCGCTTCGAAAACCCCTCCACCGTCATTTTCCAAACGGAATGGAATTGTGATGAACTTTTATTATTCCTGTTCCACTCGCGGAATATATCCGTAGGGAAAGCCAAAGCATAAAGAAATGCCCGATCTTTTTGATACTTTTTCAACTGTGGAACTTGCCAAAGCATCGTGGCAGCATCATCGAGATGGGGCGAAATCCGATTGGCATATTGTAAATAATCGATGCATCGTGGTGCCTTCGCCATTAAATCGAAATCGATTAAAGCAAGTGACCCATCTTCTCTTCTCAAAAAATTATGGTGGGCACAGTCACCGTGAATGATGACGTTTTTTTCCTTATCCCATTTTGATTGGTTTTTTTCAAACCCCTCCAAGGACCATTCCCCCCACCTTACCCACTCATTGATGATTTCATCTGAAACATATTGGCGAGTATACGAAATGTTCTTTTTAAATAATGACAATCTTTCTTTCCATTTTCTCACCTGATCAAATAGGGGAGCTTTGATTGACAGGTTTTCAGAAACATCGTGAAATCTTTCCAATAATTCAATGCCCTCCAACCGGTCTTTATGATGGGAAAAACGGAACTTTTTCTTGCTTGGAGGTATATAGTCCATACTGCCATACCATTTCCCTTTGAATTGGAACGGCATTAACTTCTGGTGAATCTGATACGTTTGTTCGAACCCTTTTTGACTTAACAAAGAAGTCAATTCCCTTTGTCGATCCCATTTTTCAAAGCTATCGAATCCTTTAAGAATGATGGGAGCGTCTTTTTTGAATGAAATCATATAGACATTGCTCTGAAGATGATGGACGTTCTTTGGTCGGCGGTTTAAATAAGAGAGGAGACGAGTGTAAAAAACACTGTCCCCCTGATAATTAGTAGTCATCACTTTCGTCCGCATACGTAGGCATTCCAAATGTTTCAGGTGCTTGAACGCCTCCGAATTGACCTGGTTGACCACCCATTTGTCCTGGCATCATTGCTTCAGGGTGACCTCCGAGCTGTCCACGCATCATTCCGGGCTGCCCGCCAAACTGACCTGGCATCGCACCTGGTTGGCCCCCTAGTTGATGGCCATATGGATTCCCCATCATGGCTCCCATTTGGTTGCCGGGCTGGTTCCCCATCATGCCTCCCATCTGGTTGCCGTATGGATTACCCATCATGCCTCCCATCTGATTGCCGGGCTGGTTCCCCATCATGCCTCCCATCTGGTTGCCGGGCTGGTTCCCCATCATGCCTCCCATTTGGTTGCCGGGCTGGTTCCCCATCATGCCTCCCATCTGATTGCCAGGTTGGTTCCCCATCATGCCTCCCATCTGATTGCCGGGCTGGTTCCCCATCATGCCTCCCATCTGATTGCCGGGCTGGTTCCCCATCATGCCTCCCATCTGGTTGCCGGGCTGGTTCCCCATCATGCCTCCCATCTGGTTGCCGTATAGATTACCCATCATGCCTCCCATCTGATTGCCAGGTTGGTTCCCCATCATGCCTCCCATCTGATTGCCGGGCTGGTTCCCCATCATGCCTCCCATTTGATTGCCGTATTGGTGGTTCCCCATCATGTCTCCCATCTGATTGCCAGACTGGTTCCCCATCATGCCTCCAGGAGGTCCTCCTTGATATTCTTGTATTTGAATTTCATCCACCGATTCTACTTCATATTGGATTGGTTGCTGTTTTTCCCCCATTAGACTTTGAATACTAGCTCCCGCATAGGATTCTGAGTATTGTGGTCTGCCTTTATGGAATTGATGATAATCAGGGTGATGGTGCGCCTTGCTTTGCGTTTCTTCCATAGCATAGTATTGGCCCTTCACTTCTTTCTCTGGTCCATATGTTCCTATTTCTCCCTTGTTGCAGCCACAATCCTCACTTTCGGCTTGCATATTGGACTGCATATAGGGCTGCTGTGGATAGTATTGGAAATTCGGAGCATTCGACGATGACGACTCGGAAGATGACTCATAATGGTGCGGCATATACGCACCTGCAACTTGTTGTGGAGTTCCGCCATACATATGATGTGGGACGGGTGCTGAAGCTTGATATGGATAGTATTGTTGACCGGCCTGGTTTTGACTGGCTCCTTGGACGGTACTTTGACCCATTGAATGCATATCAGGAGATTCTCCCCATACGTCTGAACTTTCTTCCATCATTTGATAGCCTTGCATGCCTTGAACACCTTGTTGATAGTGAGGGGCTCCCTGAAAAGCTCCTTGGACTCCATGCATGGGCATGGATGCCCATGGCGGTGGATCGATGCTAAAACCGCTTCCTGGCATGATAGGGGTGATTGGAATGCAATCGTCTACCGGTTCACATATTTCCTGAACAACTGGCTTCTTTTTTGATTTTTTCTTTACCGGTTTTTCTACTGGCTTCACCGCTTCAACCTTTTTTGGGGGAGTTGGCGGAGTTGGTGGCTTCTGTACACTCATGTTGGTCATATTGACCAAATAATAATTATTGATATCTATTTCTGGTATCACTTGTTTCGGTACCTGAACCTCTTTCGGGACAACGATTTGTTTTTCCTTAACGGGCATTTCCTTTATAGGCATTTGCTTTTCTTTAACAGGCAATTGTTTTTCCTTAATAGGCAATTGATATTCTTTTATCACAGGCTGTTGATATTTCTGCTGTTCTTTTATAGGTGCCTGATACTTTTGCTGTTCTTTTATGGGTGCTTGATATTTTTGTTGTTCCTTCATCACGGGTTGCTGTTGAATTTGCTGTTCTTTCATTTGAATCGGTTGAATTTGAGATTCTTTGGATTGATATGTCACTTGTGGCGTGCCCATCTCTTTTTTAATTGATCCCGATGTATTTCCAGGTATATTAATTTTCATGCCCGGCATCATCATATCCGGATTACTTAACTGAGAATTGGATTTTTTCAGTTGTTCATAACTCACGCCATATTTTTTTGCGAGCTTCCAAAGCGTATCGCCTTTTTGGACTATATGAATTTTCACGCTGATAACCCCTCCTGTGCATATGTCCATATATACTATGATGTAGTGGGTAAATTGCCATTATTATTTATCATGAAAACTTATGCTTGATGAAACTAAAATATGAATGAAAGCCACACAGTCAGAAAAACCCGTTCAAATGAGGGGGGTAGCAGGATTGACCGCTTTTTGCCAGCGTGCATCTCTGTCTAATCAATCCGAACTTTGGGTATAGGGTATAGGATTTATAAAATGCTGATTTAGATGGCACTACATAAAAAACAACAGTCTAGGAGGGTATCTGAATGAAATGGAAAGGAAGACAAAAGAGTTCGAACGTTGAGGACAGAAGAGGAATGGGTGGAAAGAGCATCGCCGGGATTGGTGGCGGATTTGGTATAGTTGTCGTTTTGATCGTTATGTTCCTAGGTGGCAACCCAAGTGATCTTTTGAATGGCCTTGGTTCCAATGATACTACAGACAATGACTCCTATGAGGAAACGGACCAGGAGAAGGAGCTCGCTCAATTTGTCTCGGTCGTTCTTGGAGATACCGAGCGGGTTTGGGCGGAAGAGTTTCGTAAGCAAGGTCTAGAATATAAAGAGCCCACTCTCGTTTTGTATACAGGAAGTGTCGACTCGGCCTGTGGAACGGCCGGTTCTTCAGTGGGACCCTTTTATTGCCCCGGTGATATGAAGCTTTATATTGACTTGAGTTTCTATCAGGAACTTCAAGATGAGTATCAGGCACCCGGAGATTTTGCAATGGCTTATGTCATAGCTCATGAAGTGGGACATCATGTACAGACCCTATTGGGCACGTCTAGAAAAGAAATGCCCGACCGGTCAAGGGTCAGTGAAAAAGAATATAATAAATATTCTGTTCGACTGGAACTTCAAGCTGACTATTTAGCAGGGGTATGGGCTCATCACGCTCAAGGAGAGAACTTACTTGAGGAAGGCGATCTCGAAGAGGCTTTGAGTGCAGCCAGTGGAGTGGGAGACGACACCATCCAAAAGAAAGCTCAAGGGTATGTTGTTCCTGACAGCTTTACGCATGGAACCTCCGAGCAGCGAAAGCGCTGGTTTAATAAAGGATTCCAATCTGGTGATATGAACGGGGGCAATACTTTCAAGGCAAGTAACCTATGATTGTACAAGATTAGGGCGGACGTTTCCATGTGCCTCCCTCTTTTTTGCTGCATTCACCCGCATGCATTTAAGGAACACCATGGGTAAATCGACTTTCATTCGATTAGCCCCTTTATTTTATGGTAAACTATTTGTACATAACGAGGTGAAGGATCATGCAAAAAAAGAAATTATTAGGCGAAGAAAGACGAACCAAGCTCTTACATATCCTACAAACAAGTTCACAGCCTGTTACCGGTAGCGAACTCTCCCAAATAACCAATGTGAGCCGGCAGGTCATCGTCGGTGACATTACCCTTCTTAAAGCACGAAATGAGCCGATTATCGCTACTAGCCAGGGGTATATCTACTTGCAAACCGAGACTAGACAAAACCCTGAACGGACCATCGCTTGCCAGCACGAGCCCACGCGAGCCCAGGAGGAATTATTTCTACTTGTCGATATCGGCATAACCGTCAAAGACGTGAAAATAGAGCATCCCGTGTATGGGGACTTAACGGCTTCCATCATGGTCAGTAATCGGAAAGAAGTGGCATCCTTCCTTTCAAAGGTTACTAAAACAAAAGCCACATTATTATCGGAACTGACTAGCGGCATTCACCTTCATACCATTAGTGCCGCTTCAGAAGACTTACTGGACGAAGCAGAAGAAGCATTGAATAAAGCCGGGATTTTAGTTAACTAAAATAGGACACTTCGAAGTAAAGGCATTCGAAGTGTCCTATTTTCTTACGAATCGCTCTCGTTTTCGCCTTCATCTCCACTCTCCCCCTCTTCATTGCTTATTAATTGAGCGATCAGGTTGAGAACGGCTCCTATCGCTTGAATCCAGCTCCCTAACGTTTGTAATGTTTCCGGGTCTAATTGTCCCTCATTATACCCTTGGTTCCCATTCCCTTGGCTTCCGTACCCTTGGTTCCCATTTCCCTGGCTCCCATTTCCTTTGCTTCCGTACCCTTGATTCCCACTCCCTTGGCTCCCATTTCCTTTGCTTTCCAGGCTTGGATTCGTATTTTCTCTTTTCAATTCAATAATCCCAGACAGTGCTTGTAATGAATTTCCCAACAGCTGCATTAAATTACCAACTATATTTATCCCTTCAGCTGGTGCATTTTCGGTTATATCCGCCGCAGATACGCCACCGCCTAAAGCCTGAATAAAATTTCCGTTTATAATCAATAGATCATTCGTGTCATCTGAAAAAGTACCTATCAATCCTGTAATAACCGTCGAATTTCCAATGGCCTGAACTGCACTTCCGATTTGATCTAAAGTGAAAGCTTCCTCTCCATCGGCAATTAAAGCATTACCTGTTCCCTGGAGAGTGTTCCCCACCACATCCAAGTTATTTGCAGAATCGTAATCCGATATAAGGGTTGGTGTATTTGCGATGGCGGATAAAACCGTTCCGATGGCTTGCAGCCAAGATCCGAACGTTTCTTTGAACTCATTACTCATCTTTACCGCACATCTCCCATCCCCTCTTTCATCTTTTTCAGTCTTTTACATTTAAATTCTGTAAGAGGATATTGTAACGATAAATCTGGTTTACCTCTTGGTATGTATTTCTCCCAACCCACTTCATAATTAACCCTATTAAATCCTATTATATGGGCTTAATAGCTTTACGTTCTTTAAAAAAGGCAGAACAATGTGTCACTCCCTATTTTTCTAATTAGATTCAAGGCCTCCTAAAAAAATCTCCTTGGACTTTTATCCAAGGAGATTTTTTAGGAATGTACTTTAAAGACCATTTAACTGTGTTTCCTTCTGTCTACATCTGTCCTTATCGGTGCACCAATCCATTTTGAACGGTAAAGCATGGATAACTGCCCAAGATTGACACGGTACATCCAAGGGCCTCAAGTTCAGAAATCGTGCCTGGGATGAGCACCTCGTCAAGTGCCATTTCTACATCGATAATGAAGAAATAATGACCTAGTCCTGTTTTCATCGGCCGAGATTCAATTTTGGACAGGTTGAGCTTTCTCCATGAGAAAGCGGAAAGGACTTGATGAAGCTGTCCCGAATGATCGGCTGGGAGCTGGATCATCAACGTCGTTTTACTGTCTCCCTCAGTAGTTAAATGCCCACTGAAATCGACTTCGCCGTTGGATACGACAATGAATTTGGTATGGTTATGCTCATAGTCGTGAATATTTCGTTCAAGAATCGTCAACCCATACTCCTGTGCTGCCATTTCGTTCGCGATGGCTGCAATTTTGGCATCCGGATTCTCCATTACCATTTTTGCTGCTGCAGCCGTTGACGTAACATATTCAAATGGGATGCCACTTAGACCTTTATGTAGGAATTTACGGCATTGTGCAATAGCGTGTGAATGGGAATAGACCCTATCCGGTTTAAAGTCAGGATTGGCATGATCCGGATGAACCATGTAATGCTGTTCGATAGGAATCGTGATTTCCCCTTTAATCGGAAGCCTCACTTCATGAACCAGGTAATCCATCGTTATATTTACCGAACCTTCCAACGCATTCTCGATTGGGACCAGCGCATGGCTTACTTCCCCATCGCGGACAGCGTCGAGACTGTCTGGAATCGTACTCATCGGAATTTTACTATCATTAGGAAATAAGCGAGAGACAGCTAAATCCGTGAACGTTGCTTTCGGTCCAAGAAATGCTATTTTTGAAGTCATATTATAATCCCCTTTTCACGGACAATCTATTGTTTATGTTATGCCATTTTCTGATTTATTACAATAGTTAATCTTTAATGACCACACATAAAAAAAAGCCTGTACAATGAACTGTACAGGCTTTATTCTATGCACCATTCCCAAGGATTTCGACCTTTTCGACGAATTCCATTTTACGCAATCTTGTTAAAAGATCATCAATATCCACCGTCATCCCACTCGTGTTGAGCGAGAGAGTGACGTTGGCACGACCCTGTAAGGGAATCGTTTGGTGAATCGTCATGATGTTGCAGCCAGATGAGGCGACCAGTCGTAAGAGCTCCGATAGAGTCCCGGAACGGTCTTCGAGGTAAAAGAACAGAGTGATTAGCTTTTCTTTGACAATCGTATGAAACGGAAAGACCGTGTCCCGATATTTGTAAAAGGCGCTTCTACTCAGATCCACTTTTTGTACCGCTTCCCAAACTGAATCTGCTTTTCCCCGTTCAATCATTTCTTTAGCATCCAGCGTTTTTTTCATCGCTTCGGGGAGGACATCCTCTCGAACGAGGAAAAATTTCTGATCGGCCTTATTCAAAGTCCGCACGCTCCTTTTGCCTACCACCATGGTTTTTACATATTATCAGTCAATAAATTCAAATTCATATTCAAGGATACGAACGATATCCCCGTTTTTCGCACCTTTTTGGCGCAATCCTTCATCGACACCGAATGAGCGAAGTTGTCTAGCAAAACGCTTGATGGATTCTTCACGTGTGAAGTCCGTCATTTTGAATAGACGTTCAATCTTGAATCCTTTAACAGCAAAGCTGCCATCCGATTCACGCTCGATATCAAATTCATCTGAAAGGGCTGTATGTTTATAAAGAACACGATGAACCCCGGTATTCTCTTCTTCATGATCAAGCGGGAATTCAGGTGTTTCTTCGATTTTATCGGCAATTGCATAAAGAAGTTCACGGATACCTTCACGTGTTACAGCTGAAACCGGGAAGACCGGGAATTCCTCTTCAAGCTTTTCTTTGAATGCCGCTAAATTATCTGCTGAATCAGGCATATCCATTTTACTGGCTACGATGATTTGCGGACGTTCAGTCAAACGAAGATTATACTCTTCTAGTTCCTTATTGATTGTCAGGTAGTCTTCGTACGGATCTCTGCCCTCAAGGCCAGACATGTCTATCACGTGAACGATGACTCTTGTTCTTTCAATATGGCGCAAGAATTGATGTCCAAGACCTACTCCTTCAGAAGCACCCTCAATTAGCCCCGGTAAATCGGCCATGACGAAACTGCGGTGATCTTCCGTTTCAACCATACCAAGATTCGGCACGATTGTCGTGAAATGATATTCGGCAATTTTAGGTCGGGCTGCTGATACGACTGAAAGCAATGTAGATTTACCAACACTCGGGAATCCTACAAGGCCTACATCAGCCAATAACTTCAGTTCCATGATAATATCGCGTTCTTGTCCTGGTTCGCCATTTTCACAAATTTCCGGTGCCGGATTGGCTGGTGTCGCAAAACGGGAATTCCCGCGTCCACCACGGCCGCCTTTAGCGATAATGGCACGTTGTCCATGTTCAACTAAATCTGCGATGACTTCTTTCGTTTTTTCATCAATGACAACTGTACCAGGTGGAACTTTAATGACCATATCCTTCGCAGTTGCACCATGCATATTTTTAGACATGCCGTGTTCCCCGCGAGGCGCCTTGAAGTGACGTTGATAACGGAAATCCATCAACGTCCGCAATCCTTCTTCCACTTCAAATACGACGTTTGCTCCATTGCCGCCATCTCCGCCGGCAGGTCCGCCTTTTGGTATGAATTTCTCTCGACGATAAGCAACGATTCCGTTACCACCATCTCCGCCTTTTATATAGACTTTCGTTTGATCGACAAACATGCTATCACTTCCTTGTTTTCTGCAAGTCATTTCTTGCTGTATACTTCTCTAAAACTTAATATCCATCTTAAAGAATAATTCATTCTCACTACAAATACGCATTTCTATTGATTGCTCCGCTGTTAAGGATTTTTCTATAAATTCCACCACCGCGGATTGATCATTGAAACGGCCCTGCAAATGAAAAGAACAACGCATATCACTTATTTCTTTTTTACACATAGAAACAGCCAGTACATTTTCTCCAAAAGGATCGAGATTCTTTTCTAAAACTTTAAAGTAATCGTTCGTCCAACGAGACATCAACTCGTCCAACTCATTGGAGCCCGCAAAAACATCGATAATTTCAAATTCACATTGAAATGTTGAATTACTCCAATTCGACGTCAACAGCATCTCGCTGAACTTTGGCATATTCAAACTAGAGAGCCTTGCCTCATTCTGGGTTTCAATTATGATCTCGTCAATGAATCCTTTGACGCGATCAATTCTATTCAACTCCAAATTCCCTTTTATAATTTGAATTCTATTCAGCCAATCATGTCTAGTCTGACGAAGCGTTTCAATAGTCGTCCAATTTTTATCCATTATTAACACCTTCAATTATGATAAAGAAACTTTTTTTGGCTCTATCATGTTGAATACTTCCATTTGTATCAGTATATCAAAAAACAAAACAAACAGGAAATGAAGCTCGATTCACATGCCTTCATATGAAAGCCCCCGTCCAAAAAATACAGCCACACACCCTGAGTTCTTTGGACGATGGTAGAGCCGTTTGAACTTGCAAAGAGAATGGGCTTATTCATGCAACAATTGGAGATATAATAGTTGAATTGAACAGTCTATTTAAATTCAATCAATGTGTTAGTTAGAGCAATCCAGGATTTTACCCCCTAAAGTATAAGAAAGCCCGCCAAAACTGGCGAGCCTTTTGTGAATCAGAGGTGGTTTTCCATACTAATTGACTAAAATCTCCTGCAAAACGCTGGTTATTCATCATATTTATAGTATAAATAAAGGGCCGGACCCCTTCTACACTATATAAAGCATACCATTATCAATAATGACGCGATATATAGTGTCTCATAGAAGGAATCAGACCCTTTTGAGTCAGCCTCTGTTCAAAGATGCCAATTATGCTTCTTGTGCAACTGGATATACGCTTACTTTTTTACGGTCACGTCCGAAACGTTCGAATTTAACAACACCGTCTATTTTTGCAAATAGAGTATCGTCTCCACCACGGCCTACGTTCTCACCTGGATAGATTTTTGTTCCGCGTTGACGGTAAAGGATAGAACCACCAGAAACGAATTGACCATCTGCACGTTTAGCGCCTAAACGCTTAGAGATTGAGTCACGTCCATTCTTTGTAGAACCTACTCCTTTTTTCGAAGCGAAGAACTGAAGATCTAATCTTAACATTTGTTCCACCTCCTACTGGTTGAGGATAATTTTCATATATTTACCATAATCACGTTCGATGGTTTGTAGCGATATGAGCATTGCGTTCAAGAGCAATTGCACCTTCTCTTCGGATTCCGGCGAAAGATTCCCCGGGATGACGCAGCGAAGGTAGCCGCCGTCTTGCCCTTGCTCTATCTCAGGTTCTACATCCGTTAAGGAAATAATCGCATTGACCGATCCAAAGGATACCGCCGATACGCCTGCACAAACGATATCGGAACCTTTTTTAGCAAAATCAGCATGTCCGCTTAATGTGAACGAAGTGATCCGTTCTTGCGGAGCATCAAAGATAACTTTAATCATCTTGATATCAGCCCTTACGCGTTGATTGCTTCAATAACAACTTTAGTGTATGGTTGACGATGACCTTGTTTTCTACGATTGTTTTTCTTCGCTTTGTATTTGAAGACAGTGATTTTCTTTTGCTTCCCTTGTTTCTCAACAGTACCTGTTACAGTAGCGCCTTCCACTAGTGGAGCTCCGACTTTCACGTCCTCGCCACCTACGAATAAAACTTTGTCAAATGTAACAGTTTCGCCTGCTTCAGCGTTTAATTTTTCAATGTAAACCGCTTCGCCAGCTGCTACTTTAATTTGTTTTCCGCCAGTTTCGATAATTGCGTACATACTTGCACCTCCTTGAATGTCTCAGACTCGCCAATCACAGGCGTTTTGTCCAGAAGACAAAAAACTTAAGACCTGTTGTTGAGCGGTTGTAGCACGGGTGCTACAAACATAACATTAAAATCCTATCATGAAACCTGAATGACTGTCAATACATTTGTTGGATTTCTTGTCCATCACTTTACTGACCGCTTGATTTCTTCATACCTTCCGAAGCGCCTGATGGAATATGTATGGACCGGGCCTGGAACATAAGAGATCACTAGCTTTTTGGATATTAGTTCTTCCAATGTCGCTTTATATGATTCCTTTTCCCCCAACAGGACATCCCCCACTGATTGGCTAAGTTCCACCCAAACGGCCTCATCGTCCGTTTTGCGGTGCTCCAGCAACTCCCGCTCCAAGCGGAAGGCAACGGTTTCAGCGCTTTCCACCTTTCCACTTCCATTGCAGGTTGGGCAAGGAACCGTCATGGTTTCACTAAGCGAAGGGGATGTCCGTTTTCTCGTCACTTGAAGGATTCCTAGTTCAGTAAATCCGACAACCTTCATCCGCATCTCATCTTTCGCGGCTTCCTTTTTAAACAGATCGATGATTTCAAGCCTGTGTTGCGGTTTCTCCATATTGATGAAATCAATCAAGATGATTCCACTAATATTTCTAAGCCTCAGCTGACGGGCGACTTCTTTTGCTGCCGCTGCATTCACTTCAAAAAGCGTCGCTTCCTTTTCCACCTTGCCTGTAAACTTCCCTGAATTGACATCGATTACGGTGAACGCTTCGGTTTCTTCGAAAATCAGATAACCCCCATTATCGAGCCAGACCACTTTTTTCATGGCCTTTTCGAACTGGTTATCTAGATTCCGTTCTGAAAAAATGTTCTTCGCACCAGTCTCATAGGATATACTCCATTCCTTACCATTAGCCAGCACCCACTTTTTCAACTCTTGACTCGCATCAAAATCGTCGATAAAGAGCTGACCTGATACCGTTTTCTCCATTTCAGCGATAACCATCTCCAGGAATGTATCTTTCTCATAGAGGAGGGCAGGTGCCTTCATCGTACCGGACTTTCCTTCCAGTTCTTTATACAGCTGCCTCAGTGTATTCAGCTTGTCGAGAAATGCCGACTCACTTTCCTTCTCCATCGAGGTGCGAACAATCACCCCCTCGTCCTTTTGCTTATATTCTGTTGCTTTTTCTCTCCAATACTTTTGCAAACGTTCATTTTTGAATTTCTTCGACACACCAACATAATCTATTCCATGTATGTAAACGAGGGAATCCGTCGAAAACTCGATCAGCCCCGTCAATTTCGCCCCTTTTGTACCCGTTTCATCACGGCTCACCTGAACGAGCAGCTTTTCACCCTGTTTAACATAATGATTGATGGGTGATTTTCCATCACGCTTCGTCAGTTGATATGCCGGAATTTCATCCCGATGCAGAAAACCATTCTTGTCTGCACCATAATCGACAAACACGGCATCCATTCCTGGCAAGACCTTAGTCACTTTGCCAAGATAAATATTACCTACCGTACTATGTTGATGAGGTGGCATGACTTCGACTTTCCGTAACACTTCATCTTCTAGGACAGCTACTCTCTTCTCACGCGAAGATAGGTTCACAATCACTTTTTTCATCAAAAAAATCCTCTCCTCAATTTGAAGAAAGGATATCATATTTAATAAGAATATAACAGGTCACCAATTTGCCCATTGGTCATTTTCTCGGAAAAATAGGCATGAAGTATTTCCGTCTCATCCAATGAGCCACTCTCTTTCCCATTTTTCATGATGATGACGGGATGCTTGCAGCCACGTTGAAACAATTCCAGCACTTTATAAATCGGTTCATGGGCATCCACCATGATGGGTTTTAATTTGGCCAGATCATTCGTGTTTCCGTAATGGCGCTGCAGAAGAAACCGCATGAACGCATAATATCGCTGTCGCCACTCCATGATTAGAGAAAGACTGATAAAAAAGATGATCAGCCAAATATTCAGGTTAAGCGGTTCGAGAAGAAGCCATGTTAAAAACGCCAATACAGCGAATGCACCAGAAAAATATAAGGTATATTTCTGAGCCTCAAGGAAGGTACAGTATAGGGAAACACCAATGAAGAGTAGCCTTCCCCCGTCCAATGGCCAAATTGGCAGCAGGTTAAAGAACAACAACATAAGATTCATATAGAAGAAGGAATGATACAGATCAGAAGAAACGACAGAAAAGAAATAGAGCAGGTAAGCCGCTCCAATGAGCCATATATGTTGCAGTGGACCCGCCAGTACGACTGCAAGATCTTCCTTCAAACTTTTATTGCCATATTCCTCGGTCTCGACAGCCCCACCAAAGGGGAGGAGCTGAATCGACTTGATCCGCCATTTAAAATACTGTGCACACGCAGCATGTCCCATCTCATGGATAAATACGATGAGTAAAAGCATCATCACTTCAATAAAGTGTGCCGTAAGGATGGCGATTCCTATGACGAACCACAGCGTCGGATGAATCTTGATTTTGGACAGTAAGTTCGCATATTCAGTCAAAGGAAATCACCTTTTTAGGATCGATGAATGCATCATTTTCTTTAATGGCTAAGTAAAACCTGCCTTTGGAACCATCCTCGCTTACGGTGACCTGTCCTACTTCTTTCCCTTTCTTCACCAGATCATAGAGCTTCACATCAATCTTTTCCAACTGGCCATACCATGACTCACTTTTATTGGCATGCTGTATGACCACAGTCTTACCGATTCCTTCTTTTTCTCCTGCAAAAATGACCACCCCCTCATTGATGGCTTCGACCTTGGACCCTAAGCTCGTTTCCATTATGATTCCCTCGCCGTTCGCCTCGAAGGTTTGGGTGATCTCCCCCGATGCAGGCATCGCATATTCTTCACCCGAATCCGCCGTTTCAGTAGTGGATTCAGTCGGTAAAAATGCGATAGGTTTGCCAAATGCATTTTCATACCAACTGGAAACCGATGCAAATTGGAACTCTTGGTTCATGTTTTCCGTAACAAAGCTTCTGGCTGAGTCCAAGCGAACGGAAGGGTGCTTGAACATCACGGCAACCACTAAGAATAGGCAAATGCTCACCAAGATTTTCAAAAAGAAATATTCCTTCTTAAAGAGCGGATGATCTTTTTCTGAATACCCGTCAAAAGATTCGAATTCGTACGGGTTCTCCTTTTCAATCTCCGTCCAAGTACTGTTAACCACTGGGCTATCCTTCACCTTTCGTCTCTTGGCGATACGATTGCGGATATCTTTCCTGCGATCATCCATTCCAAATCTACCCCCTGCTCATATCAAAGCGCTCATATTAAAACTTATGAGCAACCTGTCCAGACTATGACGAGGAATCGTTTTTCTTTACGACAGATGAATGGTTTGCGTTTTAAAAACGAATGGACGAAAGAAAAAAAGACTGATTTTCAAACGTTTTGAAAGCCTTTCCCTTTTAATAATGGAAGAGGTGAAAAATCCAATTGATATTCTCCTACTTTATTTGTTATAATGAAGTTGTTTTAACATTATTGAGGGGGAACAATTTTAATATGTCAATCGAAATAGGCAGCAAAGTACAAGGTAAAGTAACAGGTATCACTAATTTTGGAGCATTCGTAGAATTACCAGGAGGCTCAACAGGTCTTGTGCATATCAGTGAGGTAGCGGACAGCTATGTAAAAGACGTTAATGACCATCTTAAAATAGGCGACCAAATTGAGGTAAAAGTGATCAGCGAGAAAGACGGAAAAACTGCCTTGTCCATCAAAAAAGCTATAGATAGACCCGAAGGACAAACCTCTTCTTATACTAAACGCCCACCACGCCAAGGCGATAATCGTAATAAAGATTTTCGTTCTAAAGGCAATTTTCAACCTAAGGAAAACTTCGAAGATAAAATGGTCCGTTTTTTAAAGACTAGCGAAGAGAATTTATCTACGCTCAAACGTAGTACAGAATCAAAACGTGGCGGTAGAGGCGGAAGACGCGGATAACCTGTTGCATTTTTAATACTTTAGTACAATAGATAAGGTAAGCCTATTATGAGGCTTACCTTTTTTATATCCATTTTTCGATAAAAATAAAAAAAGCGAGGGCATGGAATGCTCCCGCTTACTAAATTAACGCACACTAAAGAATTTTTTCAATTTAGACATGAAACCTTTTTGCTCTCCACCAATTGGAGTCAACGGCACAGATTCACCGAGAATCCGGCGGGCAATGTTCCGATAGGCAATCGAGACCCTGTTGTCCGGATTGTAAGCTATCGGTTCCTTTTTATTCGCAGCCACAATGACCTGATCATCATCAGGTATAACACCGATAAGATCAATTTTAAGGAAATTGGTTACTCCGTCAATATCCATTTCTTCATCTTCATGTAAAAGATGTCCACGGATTCTATTGATGATCAATTGAGGAGGATCGATATGCTCTTCTTTCTCAAGCAGGCCGATGATACGGTCTGCATCACGGACGGCCGGTCTTTCAGCGGTGGTGACGATGATGGCCCTGTCCGCACCCGCTATCGCATTCCTAAAGCCCTGCTCGATACCTGCCGGACAATCGATCACGATGTAATCATAGTCCGGTTTCATATCACTGATCAGTTTCTTCATCTGTTCCTCATTCACAGCTGATTTGTCACTATTTTGTGGAGCCGGAAGCAAATAAAGCAAATCTTCGAAATGCTTATCTTTAATAAGTGCTTGATGAATTTTACAACGCCCTTCGACTACATCGACCAAGTCATAGATGATACGGTTTTCCAACCCCATAATCACATCTAAGTTCCGAAGACCAATATCCGTGTCAATCAAGCAAACCTTTTTGCCTAGAAGAGCTAACGACGTTCCTAGATTGGCCGAGGTGGTCGTTTTGCCGACACCACCCTTACCAGATGTTATAACTATTGCCTCTCCCACGATTAGAGACCCCCTTCTAATCTATTTAAATTAGGTCTATATTTCTTTAAAACTTGCAGTTTATCAATGATGATATTTTCTTCGTCGTCCATGAATGCACATTCCAAGTCATGTCCAAATTTCGTATATTGGTCAGGAGATAAATTCACTTTCCCCGCAATTCTCAATTGTGCAGGTTTCATGATGGATGCAGCGATGATGGCCTTTTTATTCCCCAAATAACCAGCGTGGGCAATGCCTCTCAGCTGTCCCATAATATAGATGCTCCCACCAGCTCGGACAGTACCATCTGGATTGACATCGCCAATGAGCAACAAATCGCCGGGCACTTCAAAAACCTGTCCCGATCTTATCACCCTGGTCAAAGTTGTCACTTGGTTTTCGTCTTTCCACTGTTTCGCATCTTCCTTTGACATGACATTCGAAATCAACTCATCGACGATAAGCTTTTTCTTTTTATGAATAACTTCTTTGATTTTTTCCTTCTGTTCTGCATCTAGATAGCGGTTCCCGGTATGTACTTTAACGGAAATGGACGGGTCGTTCTCTTGAAACTGATAGTTTGCCGAAAGCTTCACTTCTAACTCTTTCAATAATTCGGAAAATGAGCAAGAATCATCGAGATGAAGCATAAACCCGTCCTTTGTCCCCTTAATCATAACATTTTGCTGAATTCTTTTATTCATGACGTTTGTTTCACCTCAATGAAATATAATTCGACATAGGAAAACAATTTACCTTTTTCTACGCACATGTTAAAGAGAAAATACATTTTAGACCGCATCCAACAGTCCAGTGAACGTTATTCCATTTCTCCCTGCAAATCAAACTTTTCAATAAGTCTCTTTAAAGGGTAGCAACTAATAATTATAAAAATGAGATTCAATATGAGTGTTGGAATGAATCTCCGGTCCACAAATTCCCCGAATCCCATATCCGCAAAAGTAAGAATATGATTCATTTGATAAGATACACACTCTACAATTGCCGTAAAGACAAGTGCCATTAAACAGTTAATGAGAATATTGTTTTGAAGGATCTTCATACTTTTGGAAATCAAATATGCTAGAAAAGGTAAAAGGAACATATAAATCCCCAAAATCTCCGTATATACGACATCATAGGTCAGCCCCAAAATGGCTCCATACAACATCCCCAGCTTCCTTGAACCATACATGGTCAGGAAGAAGACGAAAATGATCATGAAACGGGGAACGAGAATGTTATTGCTTCCAAAGACATCCCCCGCGAATAGTTGCGCAAAGATACTTTCAAAAACGAAGAAGAGTAAGGCTACAAAAGAAAGGATGAAATGTTTCACTTAGCTTCATCCTCCCCTTCACTTTCTTCTTCAGCTCCCTCAACTTCACGTTTAACGACCATGACATTATTGATATCATAGAAATCCGTTGACGGCTCAATATATGCGGTTTGGTTCAACCCATATTGATCCACCTTCACGTCAACAACCTTACCGATTAGCAGACCTTTAGGAAAGATCCCGCCATAACCGGATGTGATGACCTTAGAGTTCTTCTTGATCTTTTTATCATAAGGAATCCGTTTCATTAATAGAAGATTCTTCTCATCATCGAACCCTTCTATCAAACCATATGCCTTATCATTACCCTGGACGATAGCTGAGACGCGGTTCGCTTTATCGATTGAACTCAAAAGCTGAACGGAAGCCGTGAATTCAGTCGTGGCTTTAACTTTACCGATCAAGCCATTGGCAGTGATGACAGCCATATTTTTTTCCACACCGTTACGCTCGCCTTTGTTAATTGTTAGCATTTCATGCCAGCGGTCCGGATTACGACCAATGACCGTTGACTGAATAGGTGCATACTTTCGCAAGTCATCTTCTTTTTTTAGATTATCACGAAGCTCTTCATTTTCTTCTTTCAAATCCTGCACCTGCGTTTTCAACAAGACGTATTCATCCAGACGAGCTTTTAATTTCTTGTTTTCATCGTATGTATGCTGAAGGTCTTTTAAATCCCCTACAAAACCTGTAATACCCGATACTGGTTTATTAAACACATTACCAACCCAACCGGTTGTATCCTTCAAGAACTTTTCGGGCCAAGTTAACTCTTCTCTCTCTTTTAATGAAAAACCGATCAATGCCACGAGAACGATAATACTAACGAGCAAGAGAAGGAGCTTTTTATTAAAAAACTGTGGCATGATGATCTGCACCTCTATTTTAATTTACTCTATTTGCATGAAGTATAATAATATCCTCTGTCAAAAAACTACACATTTAAGACAGGTAAAAAAATAGAAAAGCCGGCTCAAAATTGCGATCTTTTGTTGAGCCGGCCTTTTTTATAAGTACCGCTTAGCGAGAATCTCTAGATTTCGTCTTGAATAAGTGAATATGGTCCAAAGCTTTCCCTGTTCCAATCGCTACACAATCAAGAGGGTTTTCGGCAATAATAACCGGCATTTGCGTTTCTTCACTGATGACTTTATCCAAATTACGCAGTAAAGCACCGCCACCTGTTAGTACTATGCCTCTATCCATGATGTCAGCTGCAAGTTCCGGTGGAGTTTTTTCCAACGTGTTTTTGACAGAATCCACAATGGCTGACACTGTATCACGTAATGCTTTGGATATTTCCTCTGCCGTAATTTCAATCGTTTTTGGAAGACCCGTCAATAAATCACGACCACGAATTTCCATGTTTTCGATTCCTTCTGTATCACCTGCAGAACCGATTTCCATTTTAATAGCTTCCGATGTACGCTCACCAATCATCAAGTTGTAGTTTTTACGTATGTAAACGATGATTGCATCATCCATCTCATCACCAGCAATTCGGATTGACTGGCTTGTCACGATACCGCCAAGGGAAATGATGGCCACTTCCGTAGTACCTCCACCAATATCAACAACCATGCTGCCTGTAGGTTCCCAAACAGGAAGATCCGCTCCGATAGCAGCTGCAAATGGCTCTTCAATCGGATAAGCATCACGAGCACCAGCTTGTCTAGCTGCGTCAATCACTGCACGTTGTTCAACAGCCGTAATTCCTGAAGGCACACAAATCATGACATATGGCTTGTTGCCAAATACGCCTTTTTTCTGAGCTTCTTTCATATAATATTTCATCATCGTAGCCGTTGTTTCATAATCAGCGATTACGCCATCTTTCATAGGGCGAAGTGCCACTACATTTCCCGGTGTACGGCCAATCATGTTTTTTGCGTCTTTACCGACAGCAACGATCTGCTTCGTATCTGTCTGCACGGCAACAACCGACGGTTCACGGACGGCAATGCCTTTTCCTTTAACATAAACCAGCGTATTCGCCGTTCCTAAATCAATTCCTATATCTCTTGCGCCAATTCCAAACATTATGGTATCTCCCTTTCGTAAACAAAAATGCCTTTTTATAAGTTCAAATGATAATTTGTCGTTTTTTGACAATAGGTTTTTGAAAAAAGTTCCCTCTTTTAAAAATCATAAACAACATTATATCGTATCGTCAAAAATTTGGATAGTGTCATAAATAACCTTTTTCCTTTAAACTCACATATTTATGCTCCCCGATGATGATATGGTCCAGTACTTCTATCCCCATTATTTTACCACATTCTACTAACCTTTTTGTCACTTCAATATCTTCTCTGCTAGGAGAAGGATCTCCGGAGGGGTGGTTATGAAGACAAATGATAGAGGCTGCCGACCTACGGAAGGCTTCTTTAAATACTTCGCGTGGGTGCACAATCGAAGCGTTGAGGCTGCCTATGAAGACAGTTCGTTTATGAAGGACTTGGTTTTTCGTATTTAAGTAAAGACAAACAAAATGTTCCTGCGACAAAAAACGCATTTCTTCCATGCAATAATTGGCCCCGTCTTCCGGGGAACGGATCACATAGCGGTCTTGATCATTTAATTTATGGATTCGTCGGCCAAGCTCTACCGATGCTAGAATTTGAATTGCTTTCGCTTCCCCGATTCCCTTGATTTCAGTCAATTCCTCTACGGACGCTTCTTTCAAAAGCCGGAATCCCTCAAAAGCCTTGATAAGCCTATTGGAGAGCTGAAGCACAGATTCCTCCTTAGATCCCGTCCTTAACAAAAGCGCAAGTAACTCTTGATTCGAAAGGCTCTGGGGACCATCCTGCAAAAACCTTTCACGAGGCCTCTCTTCTTTCGGATAATCCCTGATTAACATCTTTTCACTCAAAGCATCCACCCTTCCTTAATAAAAGGGAGGAAATCAGTCCGAAATCTTACGTCCACGCGGATTCCATCATCTTTAATTCTCTTGCTAGCCTTGAAACTGGGAGTCCGACTACCGAGAAATAGTCCCCATTGATTTGTTTGACAAGAAGCGAACCCAACCCTTGGATCCCATAGCTCCCAGCTTTATCAAATGGTTCACCACTGTCCAGATAACGTTCGATTTCAGGTTCTGATAGCTCCCAAAAAGTCACTTCTGTTTTTTCTGCGAATATGCTGCTGTGCTCACCATATAGAATGGCCACACCTGTATAAACTTCGTGTGTTCTACCCGATAACATTTCAAGCATTCTTTTTCCATCAGCACGATTGGCCGGCTTTCCGAGGATTTGCCCGTCAAGTACCACGACGGTATCGGAACCGATTACCCAGCTGTCCGGATATCTTGTTGCAATGGCTTCCGCTTTCCTTACAGCTAATTCTTGCACTGCGTCCTCTGCCTGCATGTTTTCGTCAATACTTTCATCGACATTGGAATTCATACTTTCGAAGGGGATTTGTAGGAATTGTAGAAGTTCTTTACGGCGTGGTGATGAAGAAGCTAAAATTAATGAATGCATAATAAAAATTCACCTTTCTTTACTAGGAGAGATACCTTTTCATCCTATCAAATTATGAAGAATTCCACAATTATTGTTTACCAGGAATCGACAAAGATTCAGTCTTATTTCCTGGAAAATAAAAAAAGGTCCCTAATTCAAACAATTTCCTCCTAAAGGGGAACTTTTTCTTTAGAAAACAGCTTCCCCTTCACATACCTGTTCTTAACTCCCCATACTTTGAAAACCCTTTAGAAACTTCAATAGTTTTCCCTGTGCCTCTAATAGCTGTTCATCCTTTTCGGACGTCTCATACTCACTGATCAGCTTGGCTGCAGCCGCTAAATGGGTGTTCATTTGTGAAAGCTCTGATGAAAGTTTCTCATCCTTTAGCTTATCCATATCTTTTTTCAACGTTTCAGCATCCCATTTCGTTTCCTTCCCACGAAGCTCTCCTGATGAAATCTCTGATAGGGATGAATAAATCCCCTTCATGACATCCAGCGTTTTCTCTTCTTCTGCACTTATTCCCGACGCTTTTAAATCAATTTCCTTCCAAAATACTTCCACATCATAGGTCTTTAAAAATAAAGCTAGCTCTTTACTTGAAATCAAGCTTTCAGCTGAACCTAGGAATAAATAATAGCTGTCCTCCATTTTGAATATTTCAGCAGGAACCTGTTTTTCCACGATTTTCTCCTGGATTTGTTTCGCGGCATCCTCGCTACTGAATATCCCACCTTGAACCAGGAACGTTTTCAGTCCCATCCCCTGCCCTTTTTCACCCCCGCTATCATTCTTTACAACTGGGGATGCCGTCGTCGTGATAGCTGTTTCGACCGGAGAATCCGTTGCCTTTTCCTTCGTTATGGTATTTACGGCGATAAGGCCCAGTACCGATCCAAATAAAATCGCACAAAAAACAGCAATCACAAAAGTCTTTAAAGACCTGTTACCAGGACGTTTGCCCGTATGTGTATTAAAACCGATAAGCTTCGGCATTTTCTTCTTAGGTGGTGTAGGAACCAATACAACCTTGTTTTCTACGGAATCATCCGGCAAAATCCACTCGAAACTATCATCCGGTTGTTCCTTACTTGCAGCCTCTGGAATTTCCTCTGTAGACTCCCGCTTATTTTCACCCACAAATATTTTTTCTTCTCCATTTATTTTAATCTTTACCCCTTTACGTTTTTCGGACTTGTCCACTTTTCTTCCTCCTCTCTGCTTCATTTTTTTCATCCTAACATAGGGGCAAAAAAAAATAACAAGACTTTTGTCGTCTTGTCATTAATAGGTTTCGTCATTTTTCTCTTTTCATTTATCTGTCACTAATTCAGGTGATACATCTTCAAAAGGGATAGCTTTCCCATCTCCTTCATCACCGCAAAGTTTACGTTTCTCACCGTATAGACATATTCCTACGACCTTATTATCCAAGGCAGTCACATAGGATTCATTAATTGAAGGGTCCCAGTACTCTTTCGTATCAGGGTCTACCACCTTATCGAGAAATCCAGCTTCGACAAGCTCCTGATAGCTGATTTCTGTCACACGATCTCCACGCATGACTTTATCCTTTAAATAAAAATTCGAAGCATCCCTAAAAGCATAACCATTTGAAACGAACGCATTCGTCCGCGAATTCTGTATCACATTGAAAAAAATCGGGACGGCCACTGCAGCCAGTATCCCTAAGATGACAATCACCGCCAAGACTTCCATCAATGTCATGCCCTTCTCATTATCCACATTCCTATATTTTCGCACCATCTTCCTAATTTCCAGTATCCATATCAGCATCATCTCTTTCATTTGTGCTGAATGGATTTTTCTTTTCACTAGGTTTTGGTGTTGCGACAATCGGGGTCTGGTCTTGCAAATCCGTTAATGAGGGGTAGTAATAGGCAGACACAGTCAGTCCATACTCTAAAGGTTCTTGAATTTGGTCACGGGACCTGACTTCCTTAGCTCCCTCGAAGGTTAAGCTGTCTATCGTAAAAATTCGATTTGTTGCTTGAATGGAATGAATAAATTCCAACATTTCATCATAAGAAGACGATTTTACATTCATCGTCGCTGATAGCTTTTTCAAAATATTCGGCAGTGTTCCTGGTGCCTCAGTTACAATTTGATCCTGAGCTTCGGTCGTTGTTTCTTTTGAATCCGTTGCTTCCCCTTCAACTTCAGGATCTTGGTCATTAGTATCTGTACTTTCGGATGCCTCATCTGTCGCTGCAGGTTCTTTCGCTCCTGGTGCCTCAGTTGGTTCAGGCTCAACCGGAGTTTCTCCATCGGCAAATGCCATATCGACAATAAAGCTATTGGACATGACTTCTGCTTTTTCCAGGTTCAATACAAACTGATCAGTTAAGGGTTGCACAGGCAGTCTTTTTTGCAATTCTGTCGTCGATTCAAAATCAACACCCGTCCCTGTACCAACTTTCATTTGGACCATCTCTAAAATCTGTTCTTCATTTTTTAATTCGGATGTCTTAGAGGCCAGTTCTTTTTTTACCGGATTTAATAGATAAAAGTATAGTAGAATAAAGACCAAGGCAAAGACAAAAAGGGTGCCAGCTAATAAGAATAGTTCCTTTTTATTGAAAAACCTCATCATTCAGAAGCACCACCCTTTTCCCCGGCTTGTTCCTCATCGTCTTTTATAGCTTCTTTTACGGCAGATTTGTCGAGATTAATAGTATACACAGCCAGATAACGCGGAAGAAAGTCATCTGGCTCTTCTAAAGTGTTTTCTATATCTCTATCCATTTCCTCAGTGTTCACTGATACCAATTCAGCGGTACCTATCAGTTTAGACTTAGTCAATTCGCTCAAATAATAAGCAGCTTGCCTTGAGGTATCAAACTGGACGGTTAATTGGATGGATCCATCTTCATTATAGGAAAAAGCATCGAAGAAACCTCGTTCTGGAAGCAGGAATGTTAACTGGTTTAACACAAACACCGTATCGATTGGAAAAGTATCGGCCCAGTCAATGACACTATGTAATTCGGTAACGGAATTTCCAGACTTCTGTGTATTAATCATGTTTTGTTCGACGGTTGCTGTCGCTTCCCTCACTTGTAATATCTGCTTATCCATGCTTCTAATTCGGTCTGATTGCAAAGAATATTGCCAATAAAACAACGTACCCGCCGCTAAAGCCAGTATGAGTAAGAAAATGAAATAAATGAAGAAACGTGGATTTCTTTTTTCTTTCTTGGGGAGTAAATTAATGTCAACTAGCATGATTATTTCACCCCTTTGATGGCCAATCCAACGGCAGAGTGATAACGACGCAATAAAAGAGCATCATTCATTACCATTTCCATGCTCTCATTTAAAATAGTGATAGGAAGGTCCAAATGATCTGATAGTTTTTCGCAAATTTCTTCTAAATATGGATGATCTCCAGTCACTAAAATTGTAGAAACAGAGTCCCGACCACTGTTCAAATTGTATTTATAAAAAGTCAGCAATCGATCAATCTCTACATACGTATCCTCAATCGTTTGAAAATAGCTAGCTCTGTCACCTTGATAAACGAGTGTTTCCACTCCGCTGCTTGATGAGTGATTGACTTCCCATTCGGAAACCTCATCCGGAAGCAAAATATGACGCATAAATACCGGTTTATCTTCAACAAAAATGGTGGCCGTCACTGAAACCACATCTAATTCTAACAACATGAGCTGTTCGCTGGAATCCAGGTCTCTAGATACATCCCATAATCGATAGATTGCCAGTGAAGCGATATCAGCAGCCAAAGGCTCCAGTTTCGTGCTTTCCAGCAAATCACTATATTGCGAGACCAACTCTTCCGAAGCTGCAAACAAGAGAATTTCCTTACCTTCCGAATTATCCTGGAGGGATACCGTATCGAAAATCGGATCCTCAAACGGTAAATGAATGCTTGTGCCCAGCTCCAAATATAAAAATCCTTCGATTTCATCTTCTTTTATTTCTTCTGGAATCATCATTTTTCGAATCACGACAAACGGGTCCGGCACTAAAAAGCGCACTTGTCTTTTCAAAAGACCCCACTCTTCAACACATTGCTCTACAATCATCTGCAACGTTTCATAATCGAGGATTCTCCCTTCTTTAATGATGCCAGGAGGCAGATAACGTTCACCATAAGCATGCACGATAGGTGGATCCACTTGCTTTAGCTCTACATACCGGATTACATAATCTTTGAAGATCAAATTCACTATTCGGTTTTTTCCGCTAAAAAAAGAGAAAGCCATAGATAGATACCCCTTACTTTAAAGTCATCTTAAAAAGTGCAAATACCACTGTAAAATAGAATCGCCCCAAAAATAGGCAGTTAATGTGCCGAAAACAATATACGGTCCAAACGGAATGGCCGTTTTCTTCTTAATCATACCTGTCAGAATCCCGATGATACCAAGAAACGCACCATAGAAGGTGGCAAATAAAAATGATAACAGCACCAGTTTCAACCCTAGTGCAAAACCCAGTACGCCAAAAAGCTTGATATCGCCGCCACCCATGCCACCTTTACTTGCAACGGCAATCAAAAGCAGCAGGCCAAAGCCAACGACCGCGCCTAGAATGGAATCCCACCATGGAGATAGTGGATAAAATACTCGCAAAAATAAAAAAACCACTGCAAAAAAAAGCAGGATCTTATCTGGTATAAGCATATAAGCCATATCGGAAACGAAGATAATCATCAATAAAGAAATCAATGCCCAGGCCATCCATAATTCACTTGTCCATCCTAGGAATAAAGGAGCGACAGCGAACAAAATGCCTGTCAGTAATTCAACAACCGGATAAAGCGGGGAAATCCGGGCTTCACAGCCACGGCATTTCCCGCCTTGTATTACATAAGAAACGACCGGTATTAACTCGAACGGTGACAAGGTTCGTCCACAAGAAGGACAAGCCGAACGCCGATTCGTAAATGATTTGTTTGCCGGTACACTTAAACCGACTACGTTATAGAATGAACCTAGGATTAGACCTAGGATGAAGAGTAAGAGATAGGTAGTCATTTTTATAAGTTAATATCTTCTCTTTTTAATTCACTTGGGGTTTTGGTTCTTTCATCTGATTTAACGTAATTATGGCTGTCTTTTATCAAAGTAACTACATAGGTAAGATTTCCCGTATCAGAATCTTTTGTAATAGTTACTTTTGTTTCGTCATCATCATATTTATCTCCACTAGGATTATCTACATCTTCTATATACCCTTTAGCTTTTAAATCTTCTAGTGTAATTTCTCCTGTTATTGTTGTCGTACCACTAAACTCTATATCATTCCCCGCAACAGCTGTCCGCGCACCACTAACCATCTGCTGTGCATTGGCAATATGTGCATCTTTCTTCGAGTTATTGATCAATCCCCCGATGCTTGGGATGGCGATGGCTGCGATGATTCCCAAGATAACGACAACGGCCAATAGCTCGATCAAGGTAAGACCACGTTCGTTTTTAAGATGTTTTTTAATAAAATTCATATAAATCCTCCTCTTCTTAATTTCCATTTCGTTACTTTACTGCTACTTTTCTATTAGATTACTATATATTTCTAAAAAAATACAGCGTTTAGGGGTAATTATTCTTACATTTTTTACATATTATCCACTTGGTTGAAGATTTCAAACATCGGCACCATGATCGAGATGACGATCGTGCCGACAATTCCCGCAAGGAGGACGATCATAAGCGGCTCGATAAGCGATTTCAAGCGGTCTGTGCTTGCTTCTACTTCCTTCTCGTAAAAGTCCGCCACTTTCCCGAGCATCGCATCCAGGGCCCCTGTTTTTTCGCCAATCGATATCATCTGGGTGATCAATGGTGGGAACGCCCAATGTTTTTTCATCGGGTCCGTGATCGACTGTCCCCGCTCCAAGGAATCATGTGATTCCCGGATGACTCGGCCGACCACTTCATTTTCAACCACCTGTTCGACGATTTTCATCGCCTGTAAAATCGGTACCGAGCTACTGAACAGGGAACTGAGGGTCCGCGTCATTCTTGCCAATACTGCTTTTTGCATCATCTTTCCGAATAGGGGCATTCTCAGCATTGCAAAATCATAATAGTATTTCGTCTTCGGATTTTTCTTCACAGACATAATCGCAAAGAAAATCAAGAGTACACCCAAGATGACAAGGTACCAGGCTTTTTGCATGAACCCGCTCGCCCCTAAAACAAAGCGGGTTATAGCCGGTAATTCGCCACCAAAATCGCTGAACATATCAGCAAACGTTGGCACAACGGACGTTAATAAAAAGATGACCACGAAAAATGCTACAAAAGCGACGACAACTGGATAGGCCATGGCTGATGTGATTTTCTGCCTCGTTGCCTGTTGCTTTTCAAAATGATCGGCCAGCCGGTCCAGGGTGCTGTCCAAATTACCACCAGCCTCTCCAGCCTTGACCATATTGATATACATCGTCGAAAAGATTTTTTTATGCTTGGCACTTGCTTCAGAGAGTGCCTTCCCTTCCTGTAAATCCTGTTCGATGCTTTCTAGCGCTTTGCTTAAAGACTTACTCTCCGTCTGTTGAGATAAAATGCTCGTTGCGTCAACGACTGTGACGCCTGATTGCAATAATGTAGAAAATTGGCGGATAAAGATAACAAAATGCTGTAGTTTCACTGGGTTTCCGATGGAAAGGTCCCTTGTTAAAAATGTTTCGGGTATCATCGTCATTTCGATGACCCGAATGCCTTCCAGCTTTAACTTTTCCATGGCCTCACGCTTTGTATCGGCTATGACGACTCCCGCTTTTTTTCCTGATTTATTCCGACCTGAATATTTAAACCTAGCCATTTACTCCACCTTGTCCTGTAAAAATGCATGGGCGCTTTCTTTGGATATGAGGCCTTCTGCCAATAGTTCCTTAATGCTGCTTTCAAGGGTATGCATGCCTTGTGCCTTGGAAGTCTGCATAACATTGACGATTTGATGGATTTTTTCATTTCTGATCAAATTGGCCACAGCTGCATTATTGACTAGAATCTCGGTTGCTGCTTTCCTGCCTTTTTTATCGACGGTCGGAATCAAGCGTTGCGAGATGATGGAAACAAGGACGTTAGCAAGCTGGATTCGAACCTGAGGTTGCTGTGCCGGTTCAAAGACATCTATGATCCGGTCGATTGTCGTCGGGGCACTCGATGTATGTAATGTCCCAAACACCAAATGACCCGTTTCGGCTGCTGTAATCGCCGTCTGGATGGTCTCTAAATCTCGCATTTCCCCTACTAGAATCGTATCGGGATCCTGCCTTAGAGCGGCTCTCAGCCCATTTGCGAAATTATTCGTGTCGAAACCCACTTCACGTTGGTCAATGATGCAATTTTGATGCTTATGCAAATATTCGATGGGATCTTCCAAGGTTATGATATGCTTACGCATCGTCTGATTCATATATTGAATCATGGACGCGAGTGTTGTTGACTTTCCGCTTCCCGTTGGTCCCGTCAAAAGGACAAGGCCTTGGGGTTTTTCGACGATTTTCTTTAAAATGGACGGTAACTGCAGTTCATCTAAAGTAGGAATTCTTGTCGGCACGATTCGGACGGCCAACGCCACGCAGGACCTTTGCATATACGTGTTGATTCGAAATCTGGAAATCCCAGGAATGCCGTAAGAAAAATCCAGTTCACCATGTTCTTTAAATTGCTCCCACATCTCTTCGGGGATAATCGCTTTAGCCATCCCTTCCGTATCGGATGGAAGCAACAGTTCTTTTCCGTATTTCTTCAACTCACCATTCAAGCGCATAACTGGTGGCACACCCACCGTTATATGAATGTCAGATGCCTTTAGTTCAAAGCCAGCCATTAGTAAACTATCAATTTTAGCTCTCAAACTGACACCCCTATTCCAGAACTGCTACTCGAAGAATTTCCTCGGTAGTGGTCAGTCCTTGTTTGACTTTCAATAAGCCGTCATCCATTAAGAAAATCGTTTTATATTTCATGGCCACTTCACGGAGCTTGTTAAGCGGCTCGCCATTCATGATCAGTTTTCTCATCTCATCATTGATGACCAATATTTCTTGAAGGGCAATCCTTCCTTTATACCCAGTCATATTACAAGACGTACACCCGCGCCCCCGGTTAATGCTTTCGATTTTCATGCCTCGTTTTGCAAAAATATCGATTTCCCGCTTACTCGGCTCCTGTTTTTCGACACAATCCCGGCACACTTTTCTTACTAATCGCTGCGCCATGATTCCGCTCAAGGAAGAAGCGACCAAAAAAGGTTCGACGCCCATATCTATCAATCTAGTGATCGTTCCTAGTGAATCATTCGTATGGATCGTGCTTAATACTAGATGTCCTGTCAAGGATGCACGGATGGCCACCTCTACCGTGTCCTTATCCCTGATTTCCCCCACCATGATGATGTTTGGATCTTGTCGTAGGATGGAACGTAGACCGGTTGCAAACGTCATGCCGACATTCGTATTGACTTGAATCTGGTTCACACCTTCAAGCTGAAACTCAACAGGATCTTCAATCGTAATGATATTGACTTCCTCGGTATTCAGCTGATTTAAGGCCGCATATAAGGTCGAAGATTTCCCTGATCCAGTCGGACCTGTAATCAGGACAATTCCATTTGGCTGGGCAATCATGGATTCAAATCGCTGTAGGTTCAATTTATTGAATCCAAGTTGTTTCAAATCATTCAACTTATTGCCTAAATCAAGAATCCGCAAGACGATTTTTTCCCCAAAGACTGTGGGAAGAGTCGACACCCGTAGATCGACAGGATGATGGCCGAGGTTCACTTTAATCCGGCCATCTTGTGGAACTCTATGTTCGGTAATGTCCAATTTCGCCATGATTTTGATTCTGGCAATTAAAACGTTTTGCATATTCTTGGGTAACACCTTTTCCAACCGTAATACACCATCCACGCGATACCTGACGACCAATTTCTTTTCCTGGGGATCAATATGAATATCACTTGCCTTATGCGTCACGGCATTCGAAAGCAACTGATTGACAAGTCGTACGACCGGTGAATCCTGATCGACTGTTTCCTCTTGATTATTTACATCGCGATTAAGGGTAACCATCAATTCTTCTAGTCCGTCTTCATCCGTGTAATGTTTAGCAATCGCACGCAAAATATCATCTTTTGTCGCTATGGCTGGTTCGATTTGAAAACCGGTTGAGAGCCGTAGATCATCGATGGCATAAAAGTCCATCGGGTCAGCCATGGCGACATATAGTTTTTCGCCTTCTTTTTTCAAAGGAATCATTAAGTTCCGCTTAGCCATATCCTCCGAAATCAAACTGAAGATATTCGAATCGAACGGGTACCGATATAAGCTCACATGGGGGATACCTAATTGAAATTCCAATACTTCAATCAACTGTTGCTCCGTGATATACCCTTTTTGCAGCAATACATCACCAAGCTTTTGTGACTTACTTTTTTCTTCCAAGGCAATTTGCAGCTGGTCCTCAGAGATCAAACCAGCTTCCACCAATAAGTCTCCAAGCCTTTTTCGGGTTTGAGCCATATTTATCCCTGCTTTACCTTATTTTTGGGGAACGTTGGGATCTTCCACATATTTGGGGTATCCACCCGCTTCCTGGATACTATCACCCTTAACTTGATCACCATCTTGTTTACCTTTTTCGATGTCCTTATTGTTTTCTTTCCTATCGCTATTCCCACTGGCATCTTCGGGCGATTCATTCTCTGTTTCCCCCTGATCCTGCTCAGTGTCTTCGTCAATCCCTTGATCGTCTTTTTCCGTGCTCTCATCCTCCGCATCAGAGGCATCTTCATTATTAGAATCAGAAGGAGGTGGAATGACTTTGAGTTCCAATCCATATACTTCAATTCGATGAATCGGTGCATAGAAATCTTCAGATACGGTTTCCGTCTCCAGAAGATCTCCCGCAGAGGACTCGATGCGACGAAGAACCTTGACTGTTATACCGTCTTTGCCATCCTTTTTCACCTGCATGGCAGCAGGGGCCAACTCATCACTATACTGTTTAATCGTTTTCGGCGTGTACCTTTTTTCATCATTCGTCTTTACCTCATAGGAATTCAGGAAAGATTGCCCCTTTAATGTCGCCTTTAATTTCTTTCCTTCTACCTGAAGTTCAACCCGGTATGCATGATCATTCGAATTGGCAAAAACCAGATCATGGCCAATTTCAGAATCGATATGTGCCTCAAATCCCAATTTGGCATAACCAGGAAGTTGATCACTGATATTCCGCTCAAGAATCGTAAAGTTAGTCGGCAGGACCACACCATAAATCGCTGTCGCCAACCGGCTCAATGTGTCTGAGTTATATTTCTTTCCTTCAAGCTCCGACATTTTCTGCAAAAGAGAAAATTGAGTTTCCCCTTTCACTTCCATTGGCTGTATCAAGGGAATCAATTCCTTAATGGCAGTTGCAGCGTCTCCTACATTCACCGTAGCCTCAGCAATTACCTCGTCCTCGCCCACATCTCCATCGATGTAGTTTTCCAGCTCAAGGGTTTTGGTCCCTTCCGTTAAGAACTCCGCACTTACCGCCAGGTCATTGGCAAGTCTATCTATGTCCAACGTAGTAGATGCAAGTGATAAGGACATGTCATATAAATCTTCTAGCAAAGAATCTTTGTCGACCGAGACGACTGCTTTATTTTTCTTGCCTGAAAGCAAAGAAACAACCGTCTTTTCCCTTTGAAAATTGAAAATCCCATTATCTACGGTCATTTGACCTTCCTTATAAGTAATGCCCAAGACCGTATTCTGCGTCCACTTTTCAGTTGCCTCGCTCAGTAGCGTACTTACTTCCCGCTTACTTTGACCCTCTATATCCAGGCTCCCAATCGTCGTGTTTTCACCAAATTGTGCTGAATCTTTGAAAATCTGATTATAAGCCGACGCTCCAAAATGCGAAAAACTAAAAATATATGCGGTTGATAAAATAAAGACCAGAAAAATTTTCAGCATTTGTGGATTCTTCACATAAAGGCAACTCCTTTTTATGCTTCAACATTCATGGAAAGCCCGACCAATACACTCGGACCCGCCGATTGTGCGTTAATAATATCCTCTTTCGAAAGAACGCGACCTTCCGAGAAAAGGACTTTTCCGTCTAGGCCCGTTACATTATTCACCAATCGCTTTCCTTGAAGCAATTCAATTTGCTTATTCCTTAAATCAGCTTCCCCATTGGGGTTTTCTTCGCCGGCAGCCACTTCTGCCTCAGGGACTTGTTCACCCATCAACTGTTCCGCCTGCTCGAGGAAGCGGGATGAAGCATCCTCCGTCACGATCAAAATGTCCTTGCCAAAAGTCAAAACAGTTTCAGATGGGAGAATCACTTCATGATCCCCGACTTTCACCTGCATCCCGATGACTTGACCGTTATCTTCATCCGTAAAATACTCGCGGACGCTTCCTAATAATTCACCTTTTCGGGTCATCACTTTGGCATCGGTAATCTTGATCTTTTTATTCACGAGCTGATTTGCAATCGGGATTTCATTTAAATCGATGACAGAGTTTTCGGTTTCGATCGTTAAAGCGTATTCCCCAATCCCTATTACCTTTTTGAAGGGAATGGCCCTTACACTAACCTGCCAATCTTCATGTTCGATTGTGATAAAATCTAGTGAACCTTTTTCAGGATTGATCACTAATGATTTCACCTTTCCAATTTCCATACCTTCTGAAATGCTGATAATGGGCAAGCCTAAAATTTCTGTACTTTTTTTCATATTTTCACCATACCTATCTTCTGATTTTTCATCTTAACAAAAACGGTTTTCCATGAATGCTAACTCTTCTAGAAGAATTGGGTGCGCGCTGAACTTTTCCTTTAACTGCACGATCAATTCACGAAGCTTTTCCGTCTTTTTCGCTGTGATATACGTTTGAATTAAAAATGATGCAAATATGTAATACTGTTGATCCGGTATTTCCGGATGCAAATGGCTCATAACCAGTTGCTCGAACTCGCTATCATTCAACTGATGCTGTGCGATTTGAATATGGGAAACCATCGTTTGAAACATCTGTTGTTGCAATTCGCTGACATGTTCTGTTGGACTCTCAAGAGTTGTTTCTTCAGGCTTAGCAATGACTGACGACGACTCTTGCTCTTCTTTTGCTTTATCTATTTCTAGGACAAGCGCTTCAGGAATCTCTAGAAGGCTTTCCGGTTCTAAAGAATCTTCTAACTGAATATCTGGTTCTTCCACATTCATTTCCTGACTATCTTCACTACCTGTTTCATCGGACGTATTTTCAAGAGTTCCAGGCTCTTCGGGATTTTCCCCTAAACCATTTGATTCTAAGTAACCATGGAAATCCAGTTTCTCTTCCGCAGTATTCACTTCGATAGTTTCTGTGTCATTTTCCGGCTCTATTACTTCCGTTACCCACTCGCGTTCTTCAGGTAATACAGCCAGTTCTTCCATCTCTTCTAGATGAATAGGGTCACTCTCTTCGTCAATCTCCAGCTCCACATACTCATCATCAAGTAGCTTTTCAATCTCGCTTAAATCGTTTTTCATAGGCATTTCTATTTCTGGGATACTTTCTGTTTCTTCAGTTACCGGCTCCATGAAGTCTTCTTCTAGTAATCTTTCAATATCACTTATTTCACCTTTTACCGGCATTTCAATTTCTGGGATACTTTGTGTTTCTTCGGTCACCGGCTCCATAAAGTCTTCTTCTAATAATTTTTCAATATCACTTATTTCCCTTTTTGCCGGTACTTCTATTTCTGGAATACTTTCTGTTTCTTCGGTCACCGGCTCCATGAAGTCTTCTTCTAGTAATCTTTCAATATCATTTATTTCACTTTTTACCGGGACTTCTATTTCTGGGATACTTTCTGTTTCTTCAGTCACCGGCTCCATGAAGTCTTCTTCTAGTAATTTTTCAATATCACTTATTTCACTTTTTACCGGGACTTCTATTTCTGAAATACTTTCAACTTCTTCTAAGTCATTCGTTCTCGTATCCAAAAACTCTGCCTCAAAAACAACGATCTCATCATCAGCGAATTCTTGCTCTTCCTCCGTTTCTTGAACGCGTTCCTTAGATACCGCAACATGATGCTCGCTGCTCTCATATCCCATTTTTTCTTTCTGTTCCGCCTCTGACTCTTCTATTTTGGATAACGAAGCACGATCTCTCGACGTTTCAATCAAAACGGCAGAATCGTTATACCGTTCATAGAAGTCCGACGCTTCTTCTTGATTCGAGAGCATTAATGGCTCGATTTTTTTACCGATAAGGAATAAAGCGAAAAATAACAGCAAAGTCAAAAGTAATAAAGCCTGCCAAAGAGGATAGTTATTTGCCACAACTAGACCCGCCAGTGAAACGGCAACAGCACCCCCGATTATGACCAGCTTTCCCTTGAAAGTAAGGGACAATGGTAAAACATAAACAATCGGAATCAATAAAACGAGGGATATTCCAGCAAATACGATCGTCTCCAATAAATCACTCCTATACTATTTTATTATATATTTTCCGTTTTTCGAAAATAGCTCCTTAATTTGGGTAATAAATCCTAAAAATATTGTATAATACTTATAGATATTTTGAAAGAAGGGAAAAGTATGGAAGAAAATATTTTTTCGAAAAATCAAAAGGGATTCACCCTCGTTGAAGTACTTGCTTCTATCGCTATATTAGGAATTATTACCATAACGGTAATGACCTTCTTTACACAATCCTATGATTATACAAAAAGGAACCAGAGTAAGACAGTCGGAATAAATGTTGCGAGAAATGTGATCAATTACTTTGACCAACTTGAGTTTAATGAACTTTATAAACAATATGGAATCGCCTCACTAGACTCAGAAGGCATTAAAATATCTCTACCAGACTGCAACACTCGCCCTTCCCTCTATACAACAAGCTGTTCCGAAATCTTGCAACCTACCATAAATAATTACAAATATGATACAGAAATTACCCTTAAAAAATATGAAAATGTAGCAGTGAAGGATACAGGCTATGATCTTAATAAGAATTTGATTAGAATCGAGGTGAAGGTGGTTTGGGAAGACAAAGAAACAGCTGTCACCGGCCTTTTGAAAAAGTAAAAAAATCTCTCTCGAACGAGAATGGCCTGAGCCTGATTGAGATATTACTTGCTGTAACCATTACAACCTTCATCACAGGCGTTATCTATTCACTATTCATCACCGGCCTTAGCCTCTATCAAAAAATCCAAATTGAAGGCCAGCTTAGAGAAGATGCGGATTATATTGCCACCATGATTATGAATGAACTGACAACCAACCAGCCTAAATATGTTACCCCTCTTAATGAAGATGGAAAAAACGGCGTTACGTTGAACGTACAAGAAGAGAAAACGGTAGATGGATTCATCATAGAAGATAGCAAGGGAACGGAACCAGTGGATATTTATTTTAAAGATAGCCAGTTCATCATCGATAATAAAGGCGTGTTGACCACTCTTGATCTTTCCACTTCTTCTTTTATTGATATAAACGAAGGTACACAAACGGAAAAGAAAACGGGCATTAGACTCGATACGGATAGTTCTGACTGCACGAGGGACCCCTCAGGGACCTTATGTACGCATAGTACGATTCATGTCACGATGGTCATTGAAAATAATATTCATGCCAAAGGGTTCTTTGTTACTACTGAACCACTTGTATTAGAAAGCTCGTTTGGATTTTAAGGAGTGAAATTCATGAAATGGAATAACGAAGAAGGATATACCCTTTTATCCGTGTTGCTTTCTTTTTTGATTCTGACCACGCTTGGCATGGTACTTCTTGCTGCGAGCATTAATGGAGCAAAGAGAACGGAAATAAGGGAGACAGAGATTGTGGACGATATCGATGATATTAGTGCCGTAAAAGAGGGGGTTTCGATTATTGAGGATCATGTGGATACAATGGAAACACCTCTCCTTTCTGGTAGTAAGTCAGAATACAATAACGATTTAGCAACATTCATAAACGAGGAAAACTTGAAAGGTATTTTCACAATAGAAGATTTAACGAAAAATTATCCAACGATTGATGACCAACATGATAACACAAGAGTCTTTGAGGTAAGCAGCGGCAAATATCATCAAAAGGTCTACATTACGGCGATGCCAAGCTTTCTAAAGTATGCTCTTGGTGCCGGGAAAGATTTGACCATTAATGGTTCTCCCTTTATTGATGGAAATATCTACGCGAAAGAGCAATTTAATATCAGTAACCAAGCTTTATATATGTATAAATCTTCGCTTCTTTCAAGGAAGACAGAATTGCCAGCGGTCCAAGATTATAGTGAGTTGCATGCGAATCGACAAGGGATGAACATGTGTATATCCGCCCCCTCGTGCTACGGTGGTGCAGGACATGACAAGGAAGAGCTGAGATGGCAGCGATTGACTGTTCCTACCCTGAAAGACGCTTTTTTTTCTGGAAATATCCTTTTCAATGATGTCGACGATACATTCAATGATATTGATATAAAAGAAACGTTTATTGATAAACTATCATCTAGTAGTATTGGGATTCCCGGTCTAAATAAGGATATGTCGATTGAAGCCTTGAATCAATCCATTAATCAAAAAGATTCCCCTACAAATACAGAAGTCAGATTCGATGATTTATCGCAGTATGGTACAATATCGCCGATTATTCATCCAGGTGACGCCTATATAGATAGCTTCGATATCGAGCTTGGGGACAAGCAATGGCTAGTCATTTCCGGTAATGCAACGATTGAAAACTCTTTATTGGAATCTATGGATGTTAAAGGCAATATCTTAATTACGGGTGACTTGACGATTAAAGGGAAAGTAAGTTTTGATTCCGTCATCTATGTACTTGGTTCTACTACCCTAAATAATGCAGATATTCCTTGTTACAAAAACAAATGTGGAAATCAACCAGATGATTCGTCTTTAATCATAATGACACAAGGTAAGCTTAGCATTGCACGGATAAATAAATTTCAAAATGAAACCAATACAATCAATGGTTATTTTTATACAGAAAGTAAATCCTCCTGTGACTATCGCTTTGTTTCTGAATGTGGTTCCAAAGAGGTTTCGAATATAGAAGACCCGACGTCTTCTGAGATTTTTGCAGTGGGATCCATTCTGAATATTAATGGTGGGGTCTTTTCTAAGAGTTATTTAACTGTCAATAGTTATCGTGGAGACGTAGAAGATGATAAGGGTGATGGCGATTTAAGCTTTCCTGCAGTAAAAGAAGACGCCGAGTCAAGGTTGACCATAAAAAACAACAAAAGGCTTTTTCTAAATAAGACGCATGCCCTTCCAAAGGTGGAAGGATTGGATGTCATACCCGATAAGCTGAATAAAGAAAAATAAAACAGGAAGCTCCCTGTTTTATTTTTTCAATAGTTTAATAATCCCTTTATGGTCCCACTCTTTAGCGTAATCATAGGCAGTCTTTCCCTCTTTGCTTTTTATTGATTTATCCGCTTTGGCGTCGAGTAATAACTGGACTTGTTCTTTCTCTCCGAACTCGCTGGCATACATAAGGGCTGTCTTACCCAGCTCATTTTTGCTATCAACCGGAATCAATCCCGTACGAGTAAGCAACTTCACTATATCCGTTCTACCACCAATCACCGCTATAGTTAGTAAAGTATTCTTTTCATGATCCTGTATCTTTGTTAGTTCTTTATCGCTTTCTATCAACGCTTGACTAGCTTCGACATTCCCTTCCTGAACGGCAAGCATGAGCGGCGTTTCTCCTGCTTTATTTTTGGTTCCAGCGTTAGCCCCATACTTGATAAAAAGTCGTGCTAGTACATCATCCCCTTTTAGGGAAACGATATGGAGGGCCGTGTTTCCTTGTTCATCCTTTTCTTTTAGCTTTGCTTCAGCTTTTTTCAGCGCCATTTTAAACATCTCATTTTTAACTTTCTGCTTTTCTTCGACTTGCATCTGCTGGTAATGATCTAAAGAATAAGCAAGCTGAATGAATAGAGGGTTATCCGCTTTTGGACTCACATCTGCCCCTTGTTCTAAAAGTGTCCTAGATAAAGAATAAAGTTGCATGTGTAAGGCGTATTCCAATGGGGTCTCCCCTTCTTCCGATTCTTTATTGATGAATGCCTTCGTCTTATTCTTCTTTAACAGCTTTTCCGCTTTTTCTTCTTCGCCTGATTTTATATAGAAAAGCAACGATTCGTACTGTTCTTTCTTCTCCGCTTTAGCAGTCTTGTATTGATACACTCCACCAGCCACAATTAATATAGTTAAAACCATTGAACTGATGAGTATGATTCTTTTTTTCATAAGATGTCCTTTCCCGTTTAATATAAACGAAAACCGGGTTGCCCCGGCTTGATAAACGATCAGTATTTATCTTGATTGTCATTTGAACCTTCTTCTTTTTTTTGTGTAACGGTAACCTTAACGATAGCGTTATACTTTTTCCCAGTATCATCAGCCACCGTAACAGTAATTTCAGTTTTCCCTACCCTCACTCCATGAACGACTCCATTAGATATGGTTATATAATCATTCTTTAAAGGAGAGAAATCCGTTCTATCCACGTTTGTCGCATCTGCTGGACTATGGTGAACGATAATGGGTTGTGAAGTACCTTTTTGTAGCGTTATCTCTGGCACCCTAATTCCCTCAAGAGGTTGGCCTACTTGAACCTTAATTGTTGCCTTTACCTCAGGATTTGATTTTGAAGTAATTTCTATGTTTGCAGTCCCGGTACTGACCCCTTTTATTTTCCCATTTTCCACCACTTCAACAATACTCTCATCAAGTGATTTCCACTCTACTGTTTTATCGGTTGCGTTACTTGGAACGATAATTACTCGAATATCATTAACTACATCAAATTTATTCATGGTAACCGAGGACCGATCCACTTCAATACCTGTTACGGGTACCTTTCTCACCGTAATAATCGAAGTATGTTCTACTAGATTACCATTTGAATCAATTCCCGTAACAGTCATAAGGGTTTCACCAGTCGTTAACCCTGTTATGGTGAAGTCTTCTTTATTAACACGAGCTATGTCATTGTTACCCAATACAATCTCTAAGCTAGACTTGCCATCCTTTGGTGATATATTACTAACAGGTAATGGTAGTGTCTCGCCAACATGTAATGTTAGGTCCGTTAAAGTAAACGAATTGACCGGAATTCTTACTGTCAGAGGAACTCTCTTTTCAAAAACATTCCCGAAATTGTCCGTAACTTTCACTTTTAAGAATGTATTTCCTTCTTTTATTACTTTAGCCGTTCCTGAAGCAGGATTTAAATCCAAAATATTTCCTCTGCTTTCTTCACTCCATGAAATACTCCTGACTCCTGCATCTGCGGGCAACTTTTTCAAGTCAATCGAAAAGTTTTTTTCTGTACCCTTACTGAGTACGTAAGAATCAGGAAAATCAATCCCAGTTAAGGCGAAATCCGCATTGAACGTTAATGTATTAAACGTTAACTCCTTTTGGATATTAGTTAAATCCTTATATCTCAATATAGAATTAGCCAATATATACTGTTTTTTTGCAGTTGGCGTGACATGGACACTGAACGTCAAAGGACTAGCAACGAAGTCATTGCCCACTTTTTTGTAGACAATACTCAATGTCTTTTCTAGGGATATACCAGTTGATGCTGTCCCACTTTTCGTACCGTCACTAGTGACCTCCAAATCTGCCGGAAAACTTTCTCTCAATGCCATGGCTTCTAGAGTGACGGAATTGCCAGAAATGGCTTGAGCTTCTATTCCAGTGATTTTTTTCGGTGTTACCGTATATTCGATTTCTACAGGTTGTCCGACTTCCACTAAGTTATTTGATTTCAAAATCCTGCTTACTTCAAGATTGGCATTTATTTTTTGTACTTTTACTTTCACTTCTTTTTCACTGACTGCGCCAGATTGGTCTGTTGCTTGGACCTTGATCGTCACAACTTTACTATCCTGTAAATTATGAGGTAGAGACATATTGATTGTCGATCCATTTATCACATCTTTTTCTTCCGATACTTCTTTCTCGTCCATAAACACTTTAGTGGATAGATTTTTATCTTTTAAATCATAATCTTGTAGTGTGTAAGATAATTCGATGTTCTGGTTTAAAGGGATGACCTGATTTTCTGTTGGAGTATGAATGGTAATTTCAGGTGCATGATTCGACCCTAGGAACGCTCTGTACATCGTGTTAACGAATAACTTTTGCTCATCATCAGGGAAGCTATCACTCCCCCCCTTATGACCTGTTCCAGAGTACGTAATGTTCCCTTTCGAGTAGGTATAATAATGATTCCAGCTATCATTTTCATCCCGACTGTTTCCAGTGATATTATACCAAGGAATTATTTCTGGATCCTCCAAGTCAAGCGTGTAATACTGATTATGGGTTAATGCCACTGATAATTCATTTTTCAATGCATATGGATAGGTTGTCATTAAACCATCATTGATTTTTTTCGTCGTTCTCGAAGTATTGGGTGCACCATATCCAAGATTCGTCTGAGGACTGATTTGACCTGTATCATTCATGAAATTATTTACCCAATTATTATTATTTTCGAAAATGGTATCGTGGGTAAACATGATGCTTTGTTTAGAAGCAATAAACCTTTTCAATGAAGCCACTGCATTTGTATTTATATTCGCCGATCTATTATAAGAATCGGCAAATCCAAAGATGACCATGTCATATTTTCCATTGATGACCTCATGCGAATAACTCGTTTCTTCTTTTTTTGACTTATTAAAAGTGTCCATGCTCGTTGCGTCAATTGAGATACTATATTCGTTACTATTTAAATAGGATTGATTCATATTATTCGGGTTGCTATTCCTTTTTAACGAACTTTTTTCATTGGTGTAGACTTGGAGCACTTTTACTTCCACTTTTTTGTCAACGAACTTAATCATCCCTTTTTCATAACTCTTTAAGTTATTACCGGAATCCACAAGCTCCATTTTCCAATAACGTACCCCTGAATAACCTTTTGGTAGTTTGAAAGAGAGGTTCATTGATTTCGAAGTAACATTCTCTTCCAATACAATTTCATCTGTCGTATATTTGTCGTCAAAGTTGGAATCGATATAAAGCTTGGCTTTTAAGCTCCTCGAGTTGAAATCTGAAGGAGCGACTACATTCATCGTGAATTCCATGTTTTCATTTGGCTGATAAATCTTCTCTTTATCAGGAGATTTAGTTAATGTAAAGCGTGGGGACTGCTTGTACTTATCTCCTTTAAGGAAATTATTAAAAGCCTTTTCCATATTATCTTTATCTGTTTGTGTACTTTCATTATTATTTTTCCCACTTCCATACCAGAATTCGTTCCAGCGATCCCAAAAGCTTCCGCTTGAATTAGTACTAGTACTATCATAGTTGATGACATTACTTTTACTTAATAGATTTTGATCGTTAAACTTCGCTTTTAATTTTGAACCGGTCGCTAGACTTTTGGTATTCAGGATAACCGGTTGCCCTTTATTAATGAAGTCATTAATGATCTCATTCGCCTTTAGATTCGTAATATCATTCATGACCGCTGATGTATTATGTTCTTTATTTTTAACCGGATCAGAAGTATAATTCCCCTCCATAATCGCAATAACATCATATTTGCCATCCAGCTCTTCCCGCTGCGCGACAAACTTCTTCATCGTTATCAATGTATACTCATATGAATTCTCACCTAGGATCCCCCTTAACTGCGAATTTCCTGATGCTACAATCTCAAGGATTCTCAGTTTAGGACCAGACGTTTGAACAGCTGCTTCTAAAGGTTTAGGTAGAAATAGAAACGAAAATAGTAATACCAATGATAAGACTAACCCCACTGATTTTTTCATAATTTACACATCACTCTCATTTATAATTTATCTCTCCTCTGCCTTATACGAAGCAGTTCAGTTCCTGGTAATGTAAGTCTATATGTTTCTCTCTATCGATTGCTTATACCATTATTAGTTATATAGTCTTATTACTTAAGCATATTTTATCAAAAAATGCACAAGAATGGGCAATAAATCCATTAATTTTTAATATTGGTAAAATCACCCTTATAAAAAAGACAAGACTCCAAGGAATCCTGCCTTTTTACCCTCCATATACTGCCACTTTATTTCTCCCAGCTTGTTTTGCGCCTGTATACATGGCACGGTCAGCGTGCCTGATTATCGATTGGGCATCTTCGGCATCGACCGGTGCTGTTGCGACCCCGATGCTTGCTGTAATGGAAATGGACTCTTCCCGTCTATTTTCATTTAAATCCGAATGGACGGTGAAGGGTTTGTTGGCAATCGAGAGTCTGATGAATTCTGCGAATTGATAGACTTCTTCTTTTCCAACATTGGGTAAGAGGATAACGAATTCCTCTCCACCGTACCTTGCTGTTACCCCTAAATGACCAACAATGCCCTCTAGACGCTCCGCCAATTCACAAAGGATTTCATTACCGCTTTGATGCCCATATGTATCGTTAACCGATTTAAAATGGTCAATATCAAGAAGGATCAGCGACAAATGATTGAGTGATTGGTTTTGTAAACGTTCGAATTCCTTATGTAACACACATTCAAAATACCGAAAGTTATATAAATGAGTTAATGCGCATCGTTCACTACTATATTTGGTTTTTTGATAATGGCGAGCATTTTCAAGAGCCACCCATAGGTAGGAGGAGAGAATGTCCATAATCTTCGTTTGATGCGTACCATACGCCCTCTTCTTGGAAGATGTAACAATGATTACTCCTGCCACAACGGAGTTTCGAAGAATGGGAATGGCCATGATGCTTTCCACGTCTTCTGGAAAATTCCCATAATTGGACAGATGCTTCCATTCCTTTTTAGAATGAAAGACCTTGGCTTTTTTCAATTGAAAAAGGGTTGCATAGATTCCTTCTTTTATGGAAACAGGTTGAATCCTTTTTTCTATTTGTACGCCATTTTCTGCATAACGTAATATCTGGGCGTTTTCTTTTTCATCGAATATTTCGAAGACCAGCGTGTACTTAGAAAGGATGATTGCTGAACTACCATCAATAAATAGATCCAGTACCTCGTTCGCCTGTAGCCTTTGAGTCAACTGATGACCAAATTCACTTACCTTTTTTAAATGCCTGTTTATTTCCTTAGTAAAATAGTATTGTTTCATGATATAAGCCAAACTGATCAAAGCCGCCCCTACGAGCAAAATGGCCAAGGTCCCCATTTCGATATATAAAATAAATAAAATAATCCCGATTGGCATGGTCATGAGGCTTAAGAAACCGTCCCATAAAGCATCCTTTGTTTTCATCTCCATCTTTTTCCCATATAACAATGAATGGGAGACGGTGACAGCTAAATGATTGAATAAAAAATAAGAACACAGATAAACGACAATCAACAGAATGTCGAAAATATCAATACCGGAAGTGAAATCATGATCTCCACCTAAGCCATAATAGACCAGTCCACTCAATAGGCAAAATATAAATGACGTGATGGAATTAAGCGGAAACCGATACCAATCCTTTTTGGCTAATCGAAGCCTGACTATAATGAACATGAAGGTAACCTGTGTGACCAGAATTTCGATAGCTAATCCGAACACAAGAAAAACCGCGAGCGAAACGCCCTGTACGACTGTGATCGGGATATTGTTAATCATAATCGGCATCAAGGTCAATACACTTATGAGTACGAGAAAAGCAACAATGTCCCCCGTATTCCCACTCGTGATTGGCGGAAATACTTGAAAAGTCCCGACTAAACCAGCGGGTATAATAAGAAACCACATCACATAGACAGCCATTCTTTTTTTTCTAGAAATAATCATTTATTCTCCCCATCCCCATGAGTATCTTGACACATTAATCATACCAGTAATCAGTTACTTTAGCACTATACCCAAATTAAAAAACTTTAAAACTAATAGGTTAAAAGTCTTTGTTTCTTTGTTTTTGGAACCTAAAAAAACCCTTCTGTCTTAAAAGACAAAAGGGTATAAAGCTAAATATGATAGAAAAAATGGCTGCAATAAGTGGCACATGCTGATGATCACTCAGCACTGTATACAAATTTCCGGACAAGAGAAAGGAAATAGAGGGAACCCGTGATGACCAGTACTTCTCGTGCGTTTGTTCTTTGTTTGCCGATTATGATTGCTTTCTGCCAATCCTTCTCCAATTCCCGTTTCTCCTTAGAACAATGTTCATAAAGCGCTTCCGCGTTCGCTGCCCGTTCATGCTTGAATTCAGTAACGGTTATTTGGCTTGCTTCCGTGTCGAGTAGATGAAGCATTGTAGCATAATCCTTATCACGAAACGAACTGAATATAAACCGATAACTATGATCCGGATAGCGTGTCTTTAACGTGTCAAGTAGCACCTCAATACCGGCTGGATTATGCGCCCCATCAATGATGATCAACGGTTCATCGGAAATTATCTCAAAACGGCCATTCCACTGTGCTTCCCCTATCCCCTTCCGAATGCTTTGTTCATGGATGTCCTCTCTTACAATTGTAGCAGCTGCGATGGCCAGTGCCGCATTATTGATTTGATGGCGCCCTAGCATCTTTACCGCTATATTTTCGATGGTGGTATCCTTGAATGAAAAAGAGAAGCTTTGACCGAGTTCATCCTGCTTAATGGCATGTACATGAACGTCTTTATCGATTTGATAATAGGGAACGTCCATGGAACGTGCTTTATCTTCTATCACCTTTGCTGGCTCTTCGGTTGTCACTCCACTGATGATCGGTGCCCCTTTTTTAATGATCCCTGCCTTCTCAAAAGCAATTTCCCCTAGCGTATTACCGAGGATATTCGTATGCTCCAAAGAAATGGAGGTGATGATGGAAAGAAGTGGCTTGACGACATTGGTGGTATCGAGCCTTCCCCCAAGTCCCGTTTCCAGTAAAACCAAATCCGTGCCTTTTTTGCTAAAATAAGAAAAAGCCATCGCTGTCAGGATTTCAAATTGAGTGGGTCCATTTCCTTCACCATCCATCTCTTGTACGATTGGCCACAGTTCTTGAAATCCAGAGACAAAGTCCTCATCGCTGATTTCCTCCCGGTTTATCTTTACCTGCTCATTCAGTCGAATTAAGTATGGGGATGTGAAAGAAGCCACCCGTAGCCCTTCAGCTAAAAGGATTTCCTTTATGAATTGGAGCGTAGAACCTTTGCCATTGGACCCTGCAATATGTATATATTTAAGCCCTACATGGGGGTTTCCTAATTTAGCTAATAATGTTTCCATTCGTGACAAGCCAAAGTTCATACCTAATTGGACCTGTCTTTCTTCAAAAAATCGGTTGATTTCATTCATGTCCGTTACCATTTATCGATAAGCCTCCTCTTTCTTTATACCGCTCTTATGCGTTAAAATTATTTTATCAATATATTAACGATTTACCTAGATGAAAGGTAGTGATTGACCATGAAATCTTCTTCACTCCATTGTTGGATTGTCGTCAACGGCTATTTGCAACATGAAAAGTTTTCTAGCTTGGCTTTATTCATACAAGAGTCCGCTGAAAGAAAAGGGATATCGGCAACACTTGTCCGAAATTCCGACCTGGTTTCCGTTATTGAAAAGGGAACCCCGTATCTAAAAGGAACTGATGGAAAATTACCAGATTTCGTCCTGTTTATGGATAAGGATATTCATTTGGCACGCCATCTGGAACTGCTCGGCCTCCCCGTATATAACAGCAGCTCGGCCATCGATATATGCGATAGCAAGGCCAAAACGCATCAAGCTTTAGCGGGTCACGGCATCCCGATGCCAAAAACCCTGTTTCCCCCGTTTACTTATGAAGGAATAGAAAGAAAGAACCTGGATGCATTCAAAAAAATCGGCAATGAGCTTGGCTACCCCCTCGTTGTAAAAGAAGCATACGGTTCATTCGGGGAACAGGTGTATTTAATTCCTACGGAGGATGAATTTATGGAAACGGTGAAAAAGCTTGGGCACCGGCCTTTTATTATGCAGGAATTCATTGAGCATAGTAAAGGCCGGGATATCCGTGTCAATGTCGTCGGCAATCAAGTCATCGCTTCCATGCAACGGAAGTCCGAGCATGATTTCCGAGCAAACATGACAGCTGGTGGAACAGCCTTCCCCTACACACCCACCAAGGCAGAAAGTGATCTTGCCATCCGTTGCGCTACTCTATTGGGTGCGGATTTTGCCGGGGTAGATTTGCTGTTCGGAGAAGATGGCCCGCTATTATGTGAAGTGAACTCGAACTCGCACTTGCTTAATATTTACGAATGTACGGGCATTAATATTGCTGACAGCATGTTTGATTATGTGATGGATGCATTCGAAAGAAAGGGATTCCAATGAAAAAGCATACAGGCTGGCTGATTTATAACCAAGAAGATGCCGCAAAAAACAGGGGATACATAGATTGGATGCTGGAAGAGGCCAAAAGTCTCGACCTAGATTTGCGTTTATATTATCGCGACCACCTACAAATCGGCCACCGTTCGAATCAATTGTATGTCGTACATAAGCACGAACCGATAGATTTGCCTGATTTTGCGATAGTCCGGACTATCGATCCTTTCTTCACCAAACAATTGGAAAGGCTACATATCACATGCTTCAACTCTTCTTTCATCTCGGAAATCGTGAATGATAAAGCAAAGACGCATCAATATGTGACTTCTATCGGCATTCCAATGTCAGATACAGTTTATTGCTATGGCACTCCCTCAACAAGCGATATGGAATTACCATTCATTGCGAAAGACGTTCATGGACGTGGTGGAAAACAGGTTTACTTGATTGAACATGAAAAAGACTTGAGAGAACTGCCTAACGCAAAATGGATCGTTCAAAAACCGGGTGTATTCGGAAAGGATATCCGTGTCTTTGTCATTGGGAACAGAATCATTGCAGCTGTCCTTAGAGAGTCCTCTTCTAACTTCAAGGCCAATTACACGTTAGGCGGATCTGCTTCGTTATATGAGCTGTCAGCTGCCGAACGGACACTTGTAGAACGGGTAATCGCTGCCTTTGACTTTGGCATGGTCGGGATCGATTTCATTTTCGCCGAAGATGGCAGCCTCATGCTCAATGAAATTGAAGATGTAGTGGGAAGCAGAACGTTAAGTGCGCTCAGTAATCTTAATATTGTAAAAGAGTATCTATTGTTTATAAAAGAGAAACTATCGGTTAAGTAACAAATAAAAGGATGAACCAGCTTCTTACATAGCCGGTTCATCCTTTTTTGTTTTTTTAAAGCTGTTTCAATTCATTGATTCTATGAATGACAGAATCACGTTTCTCACTATAGTCTTTTTCTTTGGCACGTTCTTCTTCAATGACACTTGCTGGCGCTTTTTTGACGAAGCCTTCGTTGCCTAGTTTTTTCTGTACGCGTTCTACTTCTTTATTAAGTTTGTCGAGTTCCTTTTCAAGACGTTTCACTTCTTCGTCGATATTGATCAGTCCTGTTAGTGGAAGGATCAGTTCAACACCCGTAACCACAGCTGTCATGGCTTGTGCTGGTTCTTCGACATCGATGCCGATTGTCAATTGTTCAGGATTACAGAAGCGCTCGATATAGCTGCTGTTTTTTTCTAATGTTTCTAAAATGGACTCATCTTTTGCTTTTAGAATCAAGTTGATTTTTTTGCTTAAAGGCGTGTTGACTTCAGAACGGATATTCCGGACTGAACGGATGATTTCAACAAGCAGTTTCATTTCCTCCGCTGCAGCTGTATCCGTTAACTCTTCCTTCACTTCAGGCCATGCAGCAACCGTGATTGATTCGCCTTGGTGCGGAAGGTTTTGCCAAATTTCTTCCGTTATGAACGGCATGAATGGGTGAAGCAATCTCATCGTGTTATCTAGCACGTATGCAAGAATCGAACGAGTCGTTTTCTTCGCCGCTTCGTCTTCGCCATATAGCGGAAGTTTAGCCATTTCAATATACCAGTCACAGAAATCATCCCAAATGAAATTATAAAGCACGCGACCCACTTCACCGAATTCATAACGGTCCGCAAGTCTTGTCACGTTTGAAATCGTTTCATTCAATCGAGTAAGGATCCATTTATCAGCAACGGACTTTTCACCGCTTAAATCGATTTCATCATAGGTCATGCCATTCATGTTCATTAAGGCAAAACGGGAGGCATTCCAGATCTTATTGGAGAAATTCCATACCGCTTCCACTTTTTCCGTGCTGTAACGAAGATCTTGCCCTGGTGAGCTTCCTGTTGAAAGGAAGTAACGTAGCGAATCTGCACCATATTGGTCGATGACATCCATTGGATCGACACCATTGCCAAGCGATTTACTCATCTTGCGTCCCTGTTCATCACGAACAAGACCATGGATCAGAACGTCTTCGAATGGGCGCTCTCCCGTAAATTCAAGCGCTTGGAAAATCATCCGTGATACCCAGAAGAAAATGATATCATATCCTGTTACAAGTGCTCCGGTCGGATAGTAACGTTTGAAATCGATGCTTTCCTTGTCCGGCCAGCCCATAGTCGAGAACGGCCATAGTGCGGAGCTGAACCACGTGTCCAGGACGTCTGTATCCTGTTCCCAGTTCTGTGCATCAGCAGGTGCTTCCTGTCCCACGTATACCTCGCCTGTTTCTTTATGGTACCAGGCCGGGATGCGGTGACCCCACCAAAGTTGACGGGAAATACACCAATCGCGGATATTTTCCATCCAGTGCAGATATGTTTTCTCGAAACGATCAGGAACGAAGTTGACCTTTTCATCCTCGGATTTCTTTTGAAGGTCAACCGATGCATCAGCAAGAGGCTGCATTTTAACGAACCATTGAGTAGAAAGATATGGTTCTACAACTGCTCCGCTACGCTCTGAATGGCCGACAGAGTGAAGGTGGTCTTCAATTTTGAAGAGTACTCCAGCTTCTTGCAAGTCTTTGACGATTTGCTTACGGCATTCGAAACGGTCCATTCCTTCATATTTACCGGCCTTCTCATTCATCGAACCATCTTCATGCATGACAAGGATGCGTTCTAGATTATGACGGTTTCCGATTTCAAAGTCATTAGGGTCATGAGCCGGTGTAATTTTAACGGCACCCGAACCGAAATCCATATCCACATAATCATCGCCAACGATCGGAATTTCACGACCTGTGATTGGCAGACGAACCATTTTCCCGATTAAATGCTTGTAACGGTCATCTTTAGGATGTACCGCAACTGCCGTATCACCAAGCATCGTTTCTGGACGGGTTGTCGCAATTTCAATTTCTCCCGATCCGTCAACTAGCGGGTATTTCATATGATAGAATGCACCTTGAATATCTTTGTAGATTACTTCGATATCAGAAATGGCCGTTTTTGTCGATGGGTCCCAGTTAATGATATATTCGCCACGATAAATCAATCCTTTTTTATAAAGGGTAACGAATACTTCGTTAACCGCTTTAGAAAGACCTTCATCAAGCGTGAAGCGTTCGCGGGTATAGTCAAGGCCAAGACCAAGTTTTGCCCATTGTTCACGGATATGGCTTGCATATTCCTCTTTCCATTTCCATGTTTCTTCCACGAATTTCTCACGACCTAGGTCATAGCGGCTAACGCCTTCAGCACGAAGCTTTTGTTCCACTTTCGCCTGTGTTGCGATACCGGCATGGTCCATACCAGGAAGCCATAGCACGTCATATCCTTGCATACGCTTCATACGTGTCAAGATATCTTGTAGTGTTGTATCCCAAGCATGACCAAGATGTAGCTTACCTGTTACGTTTGGTGGAGGGATGACGATTGTATACGGTTCTTTTTTATCATCACCTGTTGTTTCAAAGTACTTCCCATCAAGCCACCATTTATAACGGCCTTTCTCTATCGTTTGCGGATCATATTTTGTTGGCATCGAAATTTGGTTTTCTTCCATGTTGTTTTCCTCCTTTTGGGCATAAAAAAAACTTCCATCATCATAAAAGGACGAAGGAAGTTGTTCGCGGTGCCACCTTTTTTCCGAAAAAGAAAGAAATCTTTTCTCGGCTCTCAAATCGGATAACGGCTCTTCACCGGCCTTCGCTACTAACTATTCACGAAGACTGCTCGCGGACGACTTCTGATGCTGCCTGCTTAGAAACCTCGCACCAATGGTTTCCTCTCTGAAAAGGGCATTTCATCTTACTATTTCCGGTCTTTACATTCATTTATATTCATATGTAAAATCATTAATTGCATATAGTATATAGTACAAAAAAAAGGGGGGTCGAGTCAATCATCTTTTCGTTTACTTTCGTAAGTATGGCCCTATTCACTAAGGGAGGCTCACAAGAACAGAGCGATCTTCCTATTATACCATCAACGTTTCATGATGTTCCGCATTTCTCACATGTTTCGCAGCCCTCCCATACAATAAAAGAAGTCCTACAAAGGAAGGTGCAATCTTGAGACGAAAATACTCACCTTATACGTTGCCACCTTGGATGAAAAAGTTCCGCGGTGTTTGTCAGCAATTCATTGTCCCCTTCATTGTTTTTCAAGGAATACGTACGTTAATATTTCCAACTTTCTTCGATATGCTCCTGTTGGTCGCCTTTATTTTCTTAGCCATGTCGCTATATTTAGAATGGATATAATTATTCCCCTACAACAAAAAAATATACATGATTGGATATTCATCCATTCATGTATATTTAGCTTGGGGGCGATTGTTCCTCTTTGGCCGCCTCGGCAGCCGCTTTTTTCTGTTTTTCGACTTCCTCGACCTTCATCACCATATATTCCACATTCTTCAAAAGCCAGAATTGTCGTTGCAGCTTCGTGACATTATACAGTTCCGTCCTTAGACCTTTACCCTCGGAATAGTTCTTCACCACATCCAGTGCTGATCCCGGGAAAGCCAAATAACTTTGCATCAGCAGCATTTCCTCTTCTTTCAAAGGAAAGAAACGAAGATAATTATAAAGCCAATCGACGCAATCATCACATTGGACTGGATAGGTCCTCGCCGTTTTGACGAGAAAAGGTAGTAAGTCAAAATGGGGAGGGGCCGTATTCGAATTCTCGAAATTGATAAAGTAACCATATCCTCGTTCATCATATACAAAGTGCTTCAATGAAACCTTTCCGTGGGTGAGGACGGTCCTTACTTTTTCGCTTTCCTTTGTCTTTTCGAACCATGTTTCAAACTTTTTGATAGAGTAGTTCAATGCCTGGGTGATATCCGTAAAAAAGGTGCAGACCGACATCTCAAATGGAGACATATACCACTTTCTTTCACAGGTGACAATGTACTCCTCCATAAAGTCCTTCTGCGTATTCCACTCACTCAGCGTTCTTTCATAATGAGCTTCCCGCTCCTCTGTATCCACCTCTGTTTCTTTCACAGACAGTGTATGCATCCGTGCAAGTTCCCTGAACATTTGCTTATGTTTCTCATCACGTTCGCCATTTTCTTCATTATTCAACCAAGGCATCAGGTAATATAATCGGCCATTATGAAGCACGGCATAGCGCTGGTCCATCGTTTGGTAAATAGGCACGATTCGGTTATATCCCCGGTGATACAATGTTTGGATATTTCGGATAAAGTCCATTCCATTGTGGGGCGTAATCGATTTCAAGGCAAAGGTTCCACGGTCGCTATACACTTTTTTCACTCGTCCAAAGTCCTCGATATATTGTACATAAAGCGCGTATTCTTTTAAGACATAGGCTGAATCACTATCCTGAATATTCTTTTGTTGATTCTCGTTTTCCCTCACGAGACTCACTCACTTTCTTTTAAAAAAGCTCGCCAATCGTTTGAAATGCAAGATAAAGCAGGAGCAGAGCCAAGGCCCTGCTTACTGCTTGTGATTAGTTTTTGTAAGCAATGGACTTTGGAATGTAAATGACTTGCCCTTCGGTAACGCTCTGATTGCCTTCTAGTTCATTACTAAGAAGCAAGGATTGTACCGTGACGCCATAACGCTGGGCCAGATCATCTATCGTTTCCCCCTGCTGTACAATACAGACCTTCATCCTGACCAATTCTTCTTCCTGCTTTCTTCCGAAAAGATCCATGATGGTGTGTTGCTTATCCGCATTATCCTGGTTTTCTTTTTCACCTTGTTCGGCATTTTGCTTTTTTCTGCCTTTATAATTTTTCATTTCTTTTGCCTGTTTTTCGGGTTTTTCTCTTCTTTTGAATAGATCGGTCAAAGATGAAAGGGATTCCGGATCCTTTTCGAGGCTTGAGGATTCATTCTCATCACTTAGATTGTCATCTTGCCTATTGACGATGACATCCTGTTCTTGATGAGGCGAACCCGGGATTTTAACCACTGGCACATTTTCCACATCGGTCAAATAAACGGAGCCTTCCTTTTCTTCTTCTATTTCAGCGACTTTTCTTTTCACTTCGGTTTCAATACGTTTTCCTTTTTTATCTTCTATCTCAGCCACTCTTCTTTTGACCTGTTCCTCGATGTTTCCTTTGTTCTCTGCATCTTTTTTTGCCTCGATTTCATCCACTCGCCTTTTGACCTGTTCCTCGATACTTTCTCCTTTTCCTCCCTCTATCTCATCCACCCTTCTTTTAACCTGCTCTTCAATTCTTCCTCCTTTTTCTGTCTCAAACGATGCTGGCCACTTTTCCTTGGAAACAGGAGTCTCATTTTTCTCTTCCTCAATTTCAATTACTCTTCTTTTCACTTGCGTCTCTATGTCGTTATCCTGTCTGTTGACCTCGGCTTCCCACTGCATCTCCTCAGGAAATGGGGATACAGGAATTTCAAAAACAGGGGCGTTATGTTGATGATTGCTTAGGTATACCGGTTCCTCTTCTTCATCCTCTTTTGCTTCCGCGACTCGTTTTGCTTCTGCGGAAAATGGCGTGTATAGATCACTTTGCTCGTCATTGCGGAAGACATGATGGAAATCAGGGACGGGTGGTTCTGCAGCCGCATATGGAACGTATGATTCATTTTCTTCATCTGATTCCTCAAGAAACTCAGTCTCCTCGGTCTCTTGATCTACTTCCATGCGCTCTTCCACATAGGAATCATTGTAAATACCGGTTATCAACAAATCCGCCTGTAATTTTAGGCAGTTATGTTCAGGCAGGGCATAGTCAAAACTCTGAATCGTGATATCGATTTCCTCCAATGAGGAGATTCGGTTATTCGGTATCGTTATATCAACCGGAAATCGGTGTGTGAATTCATTGAGACCATCTGGATGCCTCTCAACCTTTTGAACGGCTTTCGGCAAAAAGCTTTGAGGAAATTCCTCATAATCACCGTTTTGCGAGTCTTTGTATTCACCACTTAAATCTAATGAACCCCGGATAAACACATATTGATCGCTTTCCTGGATCGTCACATTTGGATCGAGGGATATGGAATAGAGCTCAGCCACTTCCTGTCCCTTATGAAACCAAACGGACTCTTCCAAAGAAAATCGCAAATACGATTCGTTTTCTTGCGACAAGACAACTCCTCCTTTCAGCTTCAGAAAAACAGTACCTATACCAATAACAATCTATGAGGAAAGGGAAATGATTATTCCTTTAATCAATGGGAAAAATGGATGAATGAATCGAACAAACGGTTGAACGGAGGGGGGAAATCATCACAAATAAAAAAGGGCTTCCCCGGAATGGGGAAACCCTTACGATTATTTTTTCAATGTAGCGAAAGCTTTTTCAGCTGCTGCGATTGTTTTTTCAATGTCTTCATCGCTATGAGCCGTTGATAGGAATAAGCCTTCGTATTGAGAAGGCGGAAGATAAATCCCTTGGTTCGCCATTTCCCGGTAGTACGATGCAAAAAACTCTAAATCAGATGTTTTGGCTGTATCATAGTTCACTACATCTTCATTTGTAAAGAAAAGTCCGATCATTGAACCGGCACGGTTGAATGTATAGGGAATGCCATATTGTTTCGCCGCTTCCCCGATTCCTTTTTCAAGCATATCGCCTTTACGGGTAAACTCATCATACGATTCAGGTGTCAATTGACTCAGGGTTTCAAGTCCTGCTGTCATCGCAAGAGGGTTACCAGATAATGTACCTGCTTGATAAATATTACCGCTTGGGGCTACTTGCTCCATGATTTTACGTTTGCCGCCGAAAGCCCCGACAGGTAAACCGCCGCCGATCACTTTACCTAGGCAAGTCAAGTCCGGATCAACGCCGAAATAACCTTGAGCACAGTTATAACCTACTCGGAAGCCTGTCATGACTTCATCAAAGATCAATAAGGATCCGTATTGGGTCGTCAAGTCACGTAGTCCTTCAAGGAAACCAGGTTGTGGCGGTACGACTCCCATATTCCCTGCAACCGGCTCGACGATTATACAGGCGATATCTTCACCAAACTGTTCGAACGCGTATTTAGTGGCTGCAAGATCATTATATGGTACCGTGATGGTATTCTTTGCAATTCCTTCAGGCACTCCTGGACTATCAGGTAAGCCGAGCGTAGCCACACCAGAGCCGGCCTTAATCAGCAAGGAATCACCATGTCCATGATAAGACCCTTCAAATTTCAGGATTTTATCGCGGCCTGTATAGCCACGCGCCAATCTCAATGCACTCATCGTAGCTTCTGTTCCTGAAGAAACCATTCGGATCATTTCGATTGAAGGGACCCTCTCGATGACTAGCTTAGCCAGTTCATTTTCAATCAGCGTAGAAGTACCGAAGCTTGTACCTGATTCTGCTACCTTTTTCAATGCCTCAACTACACGGTCATTCGTGTGACCAAGAATAAGTGGACCCCATGAAAGAACGTAGTCAATATATTCGTTACCATCAATATCATAGAGTTTGGATCCTTTACCCCGTTCCATGAAAATGGGATCCATATCCACTGACTTGAAGGCACGGACAGGACTATTTACGCCCCCTGGCATCAGGTCTTTAGCTTCGGCAAACGCCTTTTTTGAGTTTTCGTATGAACGCATGTATCCGTCCCCTTTTCTCTAATAAACTATATTATTTTTTCCTCACTTATTATCTTCATCTATCCAACGGGCTACATCTTTTGAAAAATAAGTAATGATCAAGTCAGAACCTGCTCGTTTGAAGCCTGTCATCATTTCCATTACGATTGATTTTTCATCGATCCAGCCGTTTTGGGCGGCAGCCTTCACCATTGAATATTCCCCACTTACGTTATAAGCCACAATCGGAAGTGTGAAGGTATTTTTCATGTCCCTGATGACATCCATGTAGGAAAGAGCTGGTTTCACGATTAAGAAGTCGGCTCCTTCTTCTACATCGGATTCTGCTTCACGGAAAGCTTCTAGACGGTTAGCCGGGTCCATTTGGTACGTTTTCCGGTCGCCGAACTGAGGAGCCCCATTGGCCGCATCACGGAAAGGACCATAAAAAGCGGACGAATATTTCACAGCATAAGACATGATCGGGATATCTTCGTAACCCGCTTCATCTAGTCCTGCACGGATGGCCGCAACAAATCCATCCATCATATTAGAAGGGGCAATGATATCTGCACCTGCTTCTGCTTGGCTGATGGCCGTTTTGGCAAGAAGGTCAAGTGACGCATCATTTAATATTTTGTCTCCCTCAACTACTCCACAGTGACCATGGCTTGTGTATTCACATAAGCATGTGTCGGCAATGACCATGACTTCAGGGTATTGTTTTTTGATGAGTCGGGTCGCTTGTTGGACAAGTCCATTATGATGAAAGGCTCCAGTGCCTTGTTCATCCTTATCATGTTCAAATGGAACACCGAATAAAATGACTGATTTAATGCCAAGACCCACGACCTCATCCATCTCTGCCGCTAGATTATCCATCGAAAGCTGGTAAATTCCTGGCATGGAGGCGATTTCCGTTTTTATGTTCTCGCCGTCGATGATGAAAATCGGGTAGATTAAATCCTCTTTATGTACGTATGTTTCACGGACCAAAGCCCTCATGCCGGCACTTGCACGCAGGCGGCGGTGACGATTGAATAAAATATCTTTCATTTTATGGTTCCTCCTTTAGGATTCTTTTTAATAATATATCGTACTACTTCCTCAACCATCGCTTCTGTTGTATAGACATCAGGACATATAGAAACATGTAAACCATTTCTCGATGCCGTCCTGGCACAAATCGGTCCGATACAAGCAATGACAAGATCTTTTATGTATGTATTCAATTCATATTGTTCAATGATCTGTATAAAGTGATTCACCGTGGAAGAGCTTGTAAAGGTGATGATATCCACTTTCCCGTTCAAGATTAATTGGACCAGTTGTCTTTCGCTCTCTTGTGGAAGTATGGTGTGATAGATAATCATTTCATCACACGATGCACTCGTTTCATTAATGGCCTCCGCTATGACCGTCCTTGCGAGGTTCCCTTTCGCAAGGAGGACACGTTCACCGGGTTCGAGGTGAGTAATAAACTCCGAAACAAAACTTTCTGCAACATATTCGGATGGAACAAAATCCGCTTCATATCCATACGCGTTCAAAGCCTCTTCCGTTTTGGATCCAATGACGGCTATTTTCGGAAGCACCACATGTTGTTGCTTGCCGAGCAGCCTGAACAAAAAATCGACACCATTCTTGCTCGTTAATATGACCCAGTCATAGCTGTTCAATCGATTCAATCGTTCTTGTACCTCTTCCAGATTTTCTGGAAGGGTAAACTCAAGCAACGGCACCATCAGAGGAGTTCCCCCATTTTTTTTCACTAAGGTTTGCAAACCCTCTGCCTGCCCTTTCCCTCTGGTGATTAAAACCTGATAATCTTTAAGAGGCAAAAACGGCTTCATTACTGATCAAGCTCCTCTTTTACACGATCAATCAACTCTTTGCCACCGAATTCACTAATCAGTCTAGCAGCCTCAAGGCCAACTGCTTCAGGATTTGAGCCCTCAGCCATTTCTTTATAAATCACTTTACCATCCGGGGAAGCGACTAAAGCTGTTAAGGAAACATCTCCATTGTCTTTTGCAACTGCCAATCCTGCAATCGGCACCTGGCAGCCACCTTCCATTTTATCTAAAAAGGCACGTTCAGCTTCTACGGTCTTTTTCGTATTTTCACACGTGAATTTAGCAAGCTCAGACAATAAATCATGATCATCTGCACGGCACTCGATGGAAAGGGCTCCTTGGCCAACAGCCGGTAAACAAATGTCTTCATCTAAAAATTCCGTTACGACGTCTTTTTTCCAACCCATTCTAGCAAGACCTGCAGCAGCTAGAATGATGGCGTCATACTCTTCATTTTTTAGTTTATCCAAACGGGTATCAATATTCCCGCGAATCCATTTAATTTCAAGATCCGGTCTTCTTGACAAGATTTGGGCACTGCGACGCAAACTGCTTGTTCCGACAATAGAGCCCGGTTTCAATTCAGAAAGCTTTTCATGATTCTTTGAAATCAATGCATCACGGTGATCTTCTCTTGGTGGAATGCAGCCAATCGTCAATCCTTCTGGAAGCACCGCTGGCATATCCTTCATGCTATGTACAGCCATATCAATTTCCTTATTCAGCATGGCCTGTTCGATTTCTTTAACAAATAGTCCCTTACCGCCTACTTTCGAAAGCGTCACATCTAGGATCTGGTCACCTTTCGTGACTATTTCCTTCACTTCGAACTCGTAGGGAAGGCCAAGTTCCTTAAGTTGATTAATCACCCAATTCGTTTGGGTAATCGCTAGTTTACTACGTCTAGAACCGACAATGATTTTTCTCATAGTTTCCTCCTATGTATTCCAAACATGGAATGATGAAAGACTTCCAAAAAGGAAAAAGTTAATTAATACAATCATGAAGAATCCAATATTCAAAAAGGCCAAAGCCCTGCCATAAACCTGTTTTCGGATTTTCAAGTATAAATAAACACTGTATCCTATCAATATAACAAACGAACCGATAATTTTCATATCCAACCAAGAAACACCTGGTAATTTAAGATTGGCCCACTGAATGCCCAGTATCAAAGATACCCCCAATAACGGAACGCCGATTACAGCGAGAACATACGACAGATTTTCAAGCTTCGTCAAATCACCCAGTCGAAGCAACCGCTTACCCCATTTCTTTCGCTTCAATAAGTCATATTGAATCAAGTAGAGTAAGGAAAACACGAATGAAAGAGTAAAAGCACTATAAGATAGTAAGGCAAACGTGATATGAATAAATAAAAGCTCAGAAACCAGCTGTTGTGCAAGGACTTCCGATTCTATCTGGACAGGGGCAAACGTATGGATAGCCATCACCATGAACCCAAGTAGATTAGTAAAGAATACGATAAAATCGACCCGTAACAACCGGTTAATAATCAATGATAATGAAACGAGGAGCCAAGCATAAAAATATAGCCCTTCGAAAATCGTCAAGATCGGAAATCTTCCCGTTTTCATTACATAAAGAAATAAAAAAATTGTTTGCAGTACCCAAACAATAGAAAGCAACCAGAAGGCGATTTTATTAGCCTTCTGGTTATTATTTAGAAAATCGAAGAAATATAACAGCATACTGACGGCATATAACAATACAGTACCTTCATGTAACCTTGTCATTAGTAATTCCATATCTACCTCATTAATGGACAGGAACTGGATTTAGTAGAGAAGACTTCGCATGTGCCTTTTCAGTTTCATTGTCCTCTACCATCTTTTCTTCAACCAATTCCTCTAAATGAAAGATTTTCACAAAATTATTCAATTGTTCTTTTGCATTTGGTTCCTCTGCCAGTTCTTTGGCATATAAAATCGGATCCCTCAGCATTTGATTAATGATGCTCTTCGTATGTTTGTTCAATACTTTTATATCACGTTCACTCAAGTGTGGGAGCTTTCTTTCAATGCTCTCCATCGTTTCCTTTTGAATCGATAACGATTTTTCCCGTAGGGACGAAATAACTGGCACCACACCAAGCAAATTCATCCACTGATTAAATTCAACAATCTCGAATTCAATCATTAAGCCAATCTTTTCAGCAGCTTTCTTACGTTCTTCGATATTCGCTTGTACGATTCCTTCAAGGTCATCGATGTCGTATAGGAATACGTTTTCCAGTTCAGCCAACGTTGGATCCAAGTCACGTGGAACAGCGATATCCACCATGAAGATAGGACGGCCTTTGCGAAGCTTGTTCACAAATGTCATCATTTCTTTTGTGACGAGAAGGTCTTTCGATCCAGTGGACGTAATTAAGATATCCGCTTCCACCAATGCACATTGCAGTTCCTGAAGCTGTTTTGCATCTCCATTAAATCTCTCAGCTAAATCAACCGCCTTCTGATAAGTACGATTGATGACAGTAATGCTATCCGCACCATTACTGTGAAGATTTTGAATCGCCAATTCACCCATTTTACCTGCTCCGAGAATCAGCACATTCTTGCCACTTAAGCTTCCAAAGATTTTCTTCGCCAATTCAACGGCCGCATAGCTCACGGAAACTGCATTCGTATTGATTTCCGTTTCCGAATGGGCTTTCTTGGCCAGTGTAAGGGCTTGCTTGAAAAGATGATTAGAAACCGTTCCTATTGTATCTTCCTTCTGTCCCAACATATAACTCGAGCGAACTTGTCCCAAAATCTGCGTTTCCCCAAGAATCATGGAGTTCAGGCCACATGTAACTGAAAATAAATGCTCAACAGCAGCGTCCCCTTCATAGAAAAACAGATATTTAGAAAACTCCTCTTTATCGATGTGAAACCACTCAGAAAGGAATTCCTTAATATAGTATCGGCTAGTATGAAGTTGATCACCTACCGCATATATTTCCGTTCTATTGCATGTGGAAATAATGACATTCTCCAAAATACTTTTTTTATTTTTAAGAGCTTTCATTGCCTCGGCAAGTTCGGCTTCATTAAACGACAATTTTTCCCGAATTTCTACAGGGGCAGTTTTGTAATTGATACCAACCGCTAGAATATGCATCTTTTCTTTTGCACCCCCAAAATTTTTCATGTACCTTCATTATACCATGTACAAAAACTGAAACAAAAAAATATATGAACAGTTTATGAACGTATGCTACCATAATAAGAAAGCTTGTTCACCCACTAATATAGTGAATGTATAAGCCGTATTTTTATATTAAATACATATTTCGACATTGTGTACAAAAGAACCATATCAAAAATACCAATAAACTTCAAGTAATCGAATTGATAGGAGGATAAAATGAAAAAGCAACGAATTTTTCCCGGAATCATTTTAATCGGTTTCGGACTTTATTTTTTTCTTGAACATTCACGAATTGAAATTTTCCCAGGTTTCTTTAGCTGGCCTACACTATTATGTATTGTCGGTATTGCCTTTTTAATCCAGGCCTACAGTGGGAGTGAGTATGAATCCATCCTTCCGGGTGTCATCCTGCTCGGATTCGGCGCCCATTTCCATATCGCCAATAACCTCGAGATTTGGCCGGATAGCCTTGGTATCTTTATTTTAATCATTTCTCTAGGTTTTATTCTTAGGACACGTAAAACGAATACAGGCATGATGCACGGGATGATTTTATTCTTCATAGCGATCCTCACTTTGTTTTATGACAAAATCACCTCATCTTTCGGAATACTGGAAACAGGAACCTATAATATAGAAAAATTTTGGCCATTTGTTTTAATCGCAATTGGTGTGTATATCTTACTTCGAAGAAAATGAAAAAGGCCTCCCCGATGGGAGACCTTTTTTCATTAAGAAGAGAAGGGCATTCCACTTAGGGAATGTCCTTTAGCTCTTACATGTATTTCTTCAAAACGCCCCAGACTTGTTCTTTACCTTCTCCGGTTTCACCTGAGAAAAGAAGCAATTCATCTTCTTTTTCCAGATTAAGCGTTTGGCGTGTGATTTTAAGATGTTTTTGCCATTTCCCTTTTGGGATTTTGTCCGCTTTCGTCGCTATCACGATTCTTGGCAAATCGTAATGCTTCAGGAACTCATACATGGCTATATCATCTTTAGTCGGCGGATGGCGTAAATCAACGACCAATATCGCTGCACGAAGCTGTTCACGGGAGGTGAAATATGTTTCAATCATTCTCCCCCACGCATCACGTTCGCTTTTAGAAACCTTTGCATACCCGTAACCAGGTACATCCACAAAATGCATGGCTTCATTTATGATATAGAAATTCAGCGTTTGCGTCTTTCCTGGCTTGGAAGAAGTCCGCGCTAAATTTTTTCGATTGATCAATTTATTGATGAAACTTGATTTCCCGACATTGGAACGACCAGCTAAGGCAAATTCCGGAATGGGGGTGTTAGGATATTGTTCAGGCTTAACGGCACTGATGACAATATCTGAACTTGTTACTTTCATTCGTCCACACCTACCAATGCATGTTCTAGGACTTCATCAACATGTGAAACTGGAACAAATATTAATTCTTTACGGACACTTTCCGGGATATCATCAATATCCTTTTCGTTATCTTGCGGGATGATGATTTTCGTAAGTCCTGCCCGATGAGCCGCTAAGGATTTTTCCTTAAGGCCCCCAATTGGGAGAACCCGTCCGCGTAATGTAATTTCGCCTGTCATGCCTACCTCTTTTCTGATCGGCCTATTAGTTAGAGCCGATATTAACGCTGTTGCAATCGTGATGCCTGCAGATGGACCATCCTTAGGAACGGCTCCTTCTGGAACATGGATATGGATATCATACTTTTCATGGAAGTTCGTATCGATGTGGAGTTTCTCGGTCTTCGAACGTACATAACTGAAAGCAGCCTGAGCTGATTCTTTCATGACGTCGCCAAGTTTCCCAGTCAAAATGAGCTTTCCTTTTCCTGGTGATAGAGATACCTCGATCTGTAACGTATCCCCACCAACGGAAGTGTATGCCAATCCATTAGCGACACCTATTTGGTTTTCTATCTCCGCTTGTCCATAATGGAACATCGTTTTCCCTAAAAACTCCTCGACATTCTTATCAGAAATCACGACTCGTTTTTTATCACCGGAAACGATGATCTTCGCCGTTTTCCTGCAAATACTGGCAAGCTGCCGTTCTAGACTACGGACACCGGCTTCCCGAGTATAATAACGAATGATCTTAGTAAGGGCTTCTTCACGGATTTGCAGTTGTGTCTTCAATAGACCATGATTCTCCAACTGTCTAGGCAGTAGGTGATCCTTGGCGATATGAAGCTTCTCTATTTCAGTATAACCTGCAATCGAAATGATTTCCATACGATCACGAAGCGGTCCTGGAATTGTTGAAAGATTATTGGCTGTCGCAACGAACATAACTTTAGAAAGATTATACGTCTCTTCAATATAATGGTCACTGAAGTTATGGTTTTGTTCCGGGTCAAGCACTTCTAACATCGCGGCCGATGGGTCTCCCCTAAAGTCATTGGACATCTTATCCACTTCATCCAGTAAAAATACCGGATTAATCGTGCCCGCCTTTTTCATCCCTTGGATGATTCTACCTGGCATGGCCCCTACATATGTGCGGCGGTGTCCCCGGATTTCCGATTCATCACGCACGCCACCTAGGGAAATTCGAACAAACTTCCGGTTCAATGATGAGGCAATCGACTTAGCTAAGCTTGTTTTTCCGACGCCTGGAGGACCTACCAAACAAAGAATCGGTCCCTTTAACGAATTAGTCAGCTGCTGGACAGCCAAGTATTCAAGGACCCGTTCTTTGACCTTTTCCAATCCATAATGGTCACGGTTAAGGATTTTTTCCGCTTTATGAATATTAAGATCATCTTTCGTGGCATTCGACCATGGAAGCGATATTAACCATTCGATGTAATTGCGGATAACGGAGCTTTCAGCTGAACTGGATGGTACTTTTTCATACCGGTCGAGTTCTTTTAAAGCCGTTTCTTTAATATGCGCTGGCATATCGGCTTCTTCTATTTTTTCAGTAAGGACGGTGATTTCTCCTGTCTTACCTTCTTTATCCCCTAGTTCCTTCTGGATGGCCTTCATTTGTTCACGTAGATAATATTCTTTTTGTGTTCGTTCCATGGATCGTTTGACACGCTGACCGATCTTTTTCTCCAGGAAAAGGACTTCCTTTTCGTTATTGATGATTTCAATCACCCGGCTTAAGCGCTCTTTCATATCAATGGTCTCAAGCACTTCTTGCTTCTCTTTCAACTTAAGAGGCAAATGGGAGGCGATGATATCAGCCAATCTACCCGGTTCTTCAATATCTGAAGTGGAAGAGAACGTTTCACCGGTTATTTTCTTGGACATCTTTATGTATTGTTCAAAATAATCCAGCAAGGTGCGCATTAACGCTTGATGTTCCGCATCTTTTTCATCGCTGTCTTCATATATTTTAACCTTCGCACCATAGTGTGTCTCATAATCATAAAATTCACTAACCTCTGCCCGGTTTAAACCTTCCACTAAAACACGGATGGTACCATTTGGAAGTTTCAGCATCTGTTTTACTTTTGTTAATGTACCCATGGTAAATAAATCTTCTTCACCAGGTTCATCCAACGTCACATCTTTCTGTGTCGTCAAAAATATAAGATGGTCTTCCACCATTGCTTTCTCAAGGGCTTGTACCGATTTATCTCGGCCCACATCTAAATGAAGTACCATTGTTGGATATACAAGCAGTCCTCTTAGCGGCAGGAGGGGAACGATGATTTCTTGATCAGTCATTTCCTGACACCTCCAAATTTAGTATCGTCGTTGTAAACTAATTACCCAAGTTATCAACCTTTTAACAATTCTATCCTATTTATATAGAAGTGTCTATTTGTTTACCTTAACAGGTATAATTGCTTTTATTATCTCCAATTTCCGAGGAAAAAGCACGCCTGAATTCATGATTATTTTTTTCGGCCAGAAAACGCCCCGGTCTTTTTCAAACCGGGGTTCTCCTGTTATACGCTTTCTTTTTTCGAAGGGTCCAAGGAGGCTAATATCTGATCGGATATTATCTCTTTCTTCAGCGCCCTATCCAATACTTCTTTTACATTCGTAACAGGAATGATCTCGATATCTTTTATTTCCAGCAGCAGCGGTTGCATGTTTTCAGCTGGAATAATGACAGTCTTTGCCCCAGCCAGTTTTGCGGCCTTTATCTTCGGAATGACGCCTCCGATTGGTTTAACGCCACCATGAATACTAATTTCTCCCGTCATCGCTACCGTATGATCCACAGGCATTTTATAGATGGCCGAGTATATGCCCGTTGCCATCGCTATACCCGCTGATGGACCGTCCACAGGGCTGCCGCCTGGGAAGTTAACATGGATATCGAATTGGTCGGCTGGAACGCCCATGGAACGCAGGACCGTGATGACATTTTCAATCGACCCCTTGGCCATGCTTTTGCGACGAATGGATTTCCCATTTCCACCACCAATGCTTTCTTCTTCGACTATCCCTGTAATATTGATTGAACCTTTATCATCGTTAGCAGCCATCACAGTCACTTCGATTTCCAACAAAGCCCCACTGTTAGGACCATAAACGGCAAGACCATTAACCAGTCCTATTTTTGGACTTGACTCTATTTTCCGGTCCATCCTCTGTGTAAGTTGGCTGCTATGAGCCATCCAATCAATATCTTCTTCCCTGATGTAGCTTCGATTTTCATTAATGGAGATACCGGCCAATGTTTGAATCATATTGACAGCTTCCCTTCCATTTCGGGCGTAATCCGAAATCGACTGAAGTCCCTTTTCACTAATAGTGATACCTACCTTATCGGAAGCATTTTTGGCAACGGATACGATTTCCTCACGGTCCAGTTCACGGAAAAACACTTCAATGCACCTTGAACGAATGGCTGGGGCAATTTCATTAGGCGTTCTTGTTGTAGCCCCAATCAAGCGAAAGTCGGCAGGAAGTCCATTTTTAAATATATCATGGATATGGGTCGGAATATTTTGATTTTCCTCTTGATAATAAGCACTTTCGAGAAACACTTTCCGGTCTTCCAGCACCTTTAACAACTTGTTCATTTGAATGGGATGGAGTTCCCCAATTTCATCTATAAACAGTACGCCGCCATGAGCATTACTGACAGCCCCTTGTTTGGGTTGCGGGATACCCGCCTGGCCCATGGCCCCGGCGCCTTGATATATAGGGTCGTGCACTGAACCTATTAACGGATCGGCTATTCCCCGTTCATCGAATCTAGCAGTCGTTGCATCCAGTTCGATAAAGACTGCCGACTTCTTGAAAGGAGACTTCCCATTTTTCTTGGCTTCTTCTAGAACGATCCTTGCAGCTGCCGTTTTCCCCACTCCTGGAGGGCCATAAATGATCACATGCTGGGGATTCGGACCGCATAAAGCTGCTTTTAGAGATTTGATGCCGTCCTCCTGACCGATGATATCCTTAAATGTAATCGGCCTCACCTTTTCTGACAATGGCTCTGTTAGGGAGATGGACCTCATCCTTTGTAGCTGATCCATTTCCTTTCGTGAATCACGGTTAATCGAAACTTTTTGTGTCCGTTGACCTTTTAATAAATTCAAAAAATACAAACCAATCACAATACCAAAAAACAACTGAATAAATAACGCTATTCCTGTCCAGTTCATCGTTTTCCCTCCTGCTACTGCCTTGTCATTTCTGATAGTATCTCCTAGGGGAGGGCGAAATAATCCAATAAATATGGGATGTAAATTTTGGTGTTTTGAGATATAAACTTAGAAGCACTGAGGTAATGAAAAAGAACATAAAAAAACTGCCAGAAGAACTGGCAGTTTTTTCACTAATCGATTAAGCAGATGTTTTCTTCCCTTGTCCCTGAATGGTTGTACCATCTTTCAGGACAAGCTTTGGTGTTTCGTTTTTCGCGATTGTGCTTCCTGTAATTACACATTTGGCAACATCATCACGTGATGGAAGATCGAACATCACTTCAAGGATAATTCCTTCAATGATGGAACGGAGTCCACGCGCACCTGTTTTACGTTCAATCGCCTTTTTAGCAATTTCACTAAGTGCTTCCTGTTCGAATTCCAATTCCACGTCGTCAAGCTCAAGCAATTTTTGATATTGCTTCACAAGAGCATTTTTCGGTTTTGTAAGGATTTCAATCAAAGCGGCTTCGTCCAATTGCTCTAGTGTAGCAATGACAGGAAGACGACCGATGAATTCCGGAATTAGACCGAAACGCAGTAAATCTTCTGGAAGAACTTTAGAAAGCAATTCTTTTTCTGCGATATCATCTTTTTTAACATCAGAACCAAAGCCAATGACTTTTTGGCCTAAACGGCGTTTGATGATTGGTTCAATGCCGTCAAAAGCACCACCACAGATGAATAAGATATTAGTCGTATCGATTTGGATGAATTCTTGATGAGGATGTTTACGTCCTCCTTGTGGCGGAACGCTTGCCACGGTACCTTCAAGAATTTTCAATAAGGCCTGCTGTACACCTTCACCGGATACATCGCGTGTAATCGATGGGTTCTCGGATTTACGGGCCACTTTATCGATTTCATCGATATAAATGATGCCTTTTTCCGCTTTTTCCACATCATAATCAGCCGCTTGAATCAGCTTAAGAAGGATGTTCTCTACATCTTCCCCAACATAACCAGCTTCCGTTAATGAAGTTGCGTCAGCAATGGCAAAAGGTACATTCAATAGACGCGCCAATGTTTGGGCAAGTAGCGTTTTCCCGCTTCCTGTCGGTCCAATAAGAGCGATATTACTCTTGGATAACTCGACGTCATCAACTTTGCTATTGGAATTGATGCGTTTATAATGATTATAAACAGCGACGGCCAAAGACTTTTTAGCCTGTTCTTGTCCAATTACGTATTCGTCTAGTATCGCACGAATTTCCTTAGGTTTAGGTACATCTCTAAATTCTACTTCTTCATCAGTACCTAGCTCTTCTTCAACGATTTCAGTACAAAGTTCGATACACTCGTCACAAATATATACACCTGGACCAGCTACCAGTTTGCGGACCTGTTCTTGAGTTTTTCCGCAAAAAGAACATTTTAATTGTCCTTTTTCATCATTAAATTTAAACATGAACGTTCACCCCTTTAAATACTCTTCCAACTCTAGTGATGTAAAGGTGTCAAATCCACTATAGGAAAGACACACAAATACTTAGCGTTCCAAAATTCCTAGTATGTTTTGCATTCTATCACGTTCTTGGAAATTTTGTAACAAAAACGCTCACCCACAAGTTGTCCAATAAGTACAAATTTTCATTTCATATGTATGTTTCCATTTACCAGTATGTCCAAACTTTTCGGTTTTTAAAATAAGGTTTTTCTGTATAAATATGTATATGCAGCATTAGAATTAATCTACACTGAAATGAAAAAAAAATCAATCAGAAACTATCAATTACCAACAAATTCTTAATATGTATAAAACAAGGCACGATTACTCGCGCCTTGTTTCTTTGAAGAAAATATTAGTAAACACTTACTTAAAATAAATTATTTTGCTTCAACAGTTTTGCTGTTTTCCACTAAGAAGTCAATTGCTTTCTTAATTTTAAGATCGCCTTTGATGCTTTCTAAGTTTCCAAGAGCTTGTTTGATTGCTTCAACTTCCATGTTGTACATTGTAGCCATTTCTGCAAGTTCAGCTTCAACGTCTTCATCAGTTGCTTCAATTTTTTCAGCTTCAGCGATAGCTTCAAGAGTCAAGCTTGTACGAACTTGTCCTTCAGCTTCTTCTTTCATTTGTGCTTTTAATGCTTCTTCGTCTTGACCTGAGAATTGGTAGTAAAGTTCTAAGTTTAGGCCTTGAGATTGAATGCGTTGAGAGAACTCATTCATCATGCGGTCTACTTCGTTAGAAATCATAGCTTCAGGAATGTCCATTTCTGCACCTTCAACAGCTTTACCGATTACAGTGTTTTGTACGAAGTTTTCTTCTTCATGTTTTTTGTCATGCTCTAATTTATGTTTTGTTTTTTCTTTAAGTTCAGCTAACGTTTCAACTTCTTCGTCAACGTCTTTCGCGAATTCATCATCCAACTCAGGAAGTTGTTTTGTTTTGATTTCGTGAATTTTCACTTTGAATACAGCTGGTTTACCTGCAAGTTCAGCAGCATGGTATTCTTCAGGGAATGTAACTTCGATATCTTTTTCAGCGCCTGTTTCAAGACCAACAAGTTGCTCTTCGAAACCAGGGATGAATGAGTTAGAACCGATTTCTAGTGAATGGTTTTCTGAAGCTCCGCCTTCGAATGCTTCACCATCAACGAATCCTTCAAAATCAAGAACGACTGTATCGCCTTCTGCAGCTTGCCCTTCTTCTTTAACGACAAGTTCAGCTTGACGTTCTTGCATTGATTTCAATTCGTTATCAACGTCTTCGTCAGTTACTTCAGTATTGAATTTTTCCACTTCAACACCTTTGTAATCTCCTAATTTAACTTCAGGCTTAACTGTTACAGTAGCCGTGAAGATTAGGTTTTCACCTTTTTCCATTTTCTCGATGTCGATTTCTGGACGATCTACAGGCTGAATTCCAGCTTCTTCGACAGCATTTGCATATGCATCAGGAAGGATGAAATCAAGAGCATCTTGATATAATGATTCTACGCCGAATTTCTTTTCGAACATTTGACGTGGCATTTTACCTTTACGGAAGCCAGGTACGTTTACTTGTTTAACTACTTTTTTGAATGCTGCGTCTAAACCTTCGTTTACTTTTACAGCTTCTACTTCGATTGTTAATACGCCTTGATTACCTTCTTGTTTTTCCCATTTTACAGACATGTGTTTCCCTCCAAAAAGATCTATATACTTCAATAATAAGCATTGGATGAATATGCTTTGCAAGTGTTAACAAGTCATCCTTCAAATATACCCAAGAAAAAAATTGGGAATTCGTCAAAATTAGACGATTATACATTACAACCACTACATTATAACACAGGTTCAAACCGTTACAACAGCAATAGGTTAAATAATGGGATAAGAAATTTCTTCGATTTCTTTTATAGTGGCTAGAATATTCGTAACCGCTTCCCCATCAACGGAATAACTATTCGCTATTTCTTGGATCCTATCTTCCCCTGTCATGTACTCTTCGGCTAACGCATGATAGGCAGCCGCCCATGCCGGTATCATATCTGATTCTGGTTCGAATGGATACAATAAAAAGGAATGCCGCTCAATTAGGCTGTGCACCATTTCAAATAAACTCGGATTTTTATGACTGATTTCCTCTTCTGTCAGGTTCATGATCGTTTTATGGAAGCTTGTTTCCTTCAAGGTCACCAGCTCTTTTGGATTGACAATCTTGGACTGCGTGAACTTCCAAACGGTTACTTCTTCATTATACTCCTGGTCTATAAGGATGTTTAATAGCATCGTTTTAAAAAATGGGTGTCCATCACGGTCTTGAAGAAACTGCTCGATTTGGGGGACAAAAGGTCGAATATTAAGATTCGTAAGTTTAGAAATCACAAGTAGCATTTCTTTATCCGATTTCCCTGCGAATAACTCTTCCTTCTGTAATTCTTCTTCCCGCAGCTGTAATTCCCTTTCGGTTTCCTCTTTTTTATCTTCAAGGGCCCGCTTGCTGAAGTGAAGCATCTTTTCAAAATGCTCCTCTTTGTCGAAGGGGATCTGGTTTTCATCAAATAAAAGTTCAATTGTCGTAATCATTTCCTGATGTTCATTCAATTGGAGTAGCACCATTAAATAGATGTTAATCAATTGGAAATAGTCACCGATTCCTTTATTAAGCATCTCTTGGCACAATTCTTTGGACTCTTCATAATACTCGAGCTCAACCAGGGAAACGACAAGGCCCATACATACTTCATCATTATCCGGCTCAAATTCCCGTGCTTGACTGAAGAGCCGGGCTGCGTCTTTAAAGTTCCTTTTTCCAAGCTCGTCGAGGCCCTTTATGATTAACCGTTCCCCTAGATTAGGAAATGGGACGACCTTCGGATCCTCTGTGCTCTTTCCATGTTTCCCAACCATCAATATTCACCTCGCCGTTCGCTTTTGGAAAATAGTTTAGCATGTAATAGAATGAAATTCAAAAAACAGTCACCTTCCAAGGTATCCGTTCCACTTATATGTAATTTAAAACTCCACAAAAAAGAGCTTCCTATTTTATTGGATAGGAAGCCTTTTTTTGAATTCATTACGCATTAGAAACTGCATCTTTTTGCTTTTCATAAGCTGCTATTTTCTCATCATATTGAAGGGTGATCGATATTTCGTCCCAGCCTTTGACGAGCATTTCCTTCCAATATGGATGAATCTCGAAGCTTGCTTCAAACCCTTGGCCATCTTTCACCGTTTGATTCGGTAAATCGACAGTCAGTTCATAATCAGGGGAAGCGGCCCTCTCCATCAGGTACTGGACTTGCTCATGGTTTAATGCGATGGGAACCATTCCATTCTTCATGCAGTTACTTTTGAATATGTCGGCATAAGATGGTGCGATGACAATATCGAAACCATAATCTTTCAACGACCATGGTGCATGCTCCCTTGATGACCCGCAGCCAAAGTTTTCACCCGCAATCAAAATCGAGGTATCACGATTTTGAGGCTGATTCAATTCAAAATCAGGGCGTTCATTTCCTTCTTCATCAAAGCGCCAGTTATAGAACAGGAATTCGCCAAAGCCGCTTCGTTCAATCCGTTTTAAAAATTGCTTTGGAATGATTTGATCGGTATCCACATTTTTCCGATTTAGTGCCGCCACTCTTCCTTTATATATAGTAATGGGTTCCATTTCCATTGTGCACCTCCTATTAATTTGTATTTACTGAACTCTCTCAGCCTTTTTCAAGTTTCTTATATCAACGAATTTCCCGTATATGGCCGCAGCCGCTGCCATGGCTGGACTTACTAAATGGGTCCTGGCCCCTGCCCCTTGTCGTCCCTCGAAATTCCGGTTACTCGTGGAGGCACAGTGTTCACCAGGAGGCACCGCATCCGGGTTCATGCTCAAGCACATGCTACAACCTGATTCCCGCCATTCAAAGCCTGACGATTTAAAAATTTCATCCAATCCTTCATCTTCCGCTTGCTTCTTGACACTTTGTGAGCCTGGTACCACCATTGCTCGAACACCTTTATGAACCGTCCTGCCTTCAATCATTTCAGCAGCCTGACGTAAATCTTCAATTCTGGAATTGGTACAAGAACCGATAAATACATGTTGAACCGGGATATCCGTAATCGCCATTCCTTCTTGAAGTCCCATATATTCAAGCGCGCGGCCGAGTTCCTTCGAATTAGTGATATCCTCTGCAAAAGTCGGTACCCGTTCATCCACTCCACTAGCCATGCCCGGATTTGTTCCCCAGCTGACCATTGGCGAAATCAAACTGCCATCAAGGACGATTTCCCGGTCATAAACCGCATCCTCGTCACTAACAAGTGCCTTCCAGTCCTGAACGCAACGCTCAAACTCTTCACCTTTTGATACATATTTACGACCTTTCAAATAGGAGAAGGTCGTTTCATCTGGTGCCACTAGCCCAGCACGAGCACCGCCTTCGATTGACATATTACATACGGTCATTCTTTCTTCCATTGACATGGCATCGAAAACTTCCCCACAATATTCAATGATATGTCCTGTCCCAAAGTCGACACCGAATTTGGATATAACATATAAAATGACATCTTTCGCCATGACTCCATGACCGAGTTTCCCATTAACCTCAAGCTTTAGCGTTTTTGGTTTAGTCTGCCATAGGGATTGAGTGGCCAAAACATGCTCCACTTCACTTGTTCCGATCCCGAAAGCAATCGATCCGAACGCCCCATGCGTAGATGTATGGCTGTCCCCGCAAACAATCGTCATACCAGGTTGTGTAAGACCTAATTCCGGACCGATGACATGAACGATTCCTTGTTCTGGGCTGTCTAGGTCAGCAAGACGGATACCGAATTCCTTACAGTTTTTATCGAGTGCCTCCAACTGTTTTCTTGCAATATCATCCGAAATGAAATGGCGATTTATAGTAGGCACATTATGGTCCATTGTTGCGAAAGTCCGGTCGGGCCTTCTTACTTTACGTCCTTTCAATCTCAAACCTTCGAATGCTTGAGGGGATGTTACTTCATGAATATATTGAAGATCTATATACAATAAATCCGGTTTATTTTCCTCTTCATATATAATATGGCGATCCCATATTTTTTCAATTATAGATTTACCCACTTATATCCACCTCGATCAATTTTATATTTTTTAAAAAACACGGCCTAGATTTAGGCCGTGAAAGAAGGTTATGCATAAGCTCCCATGATGTTGGAGATGGCTTCCTGGTCTAATAGAGTTGCTTTTATTTGGGCAATCATTTCTGTCGTCGTCGTGATTGATGATTGACCATTAGCAATATCACCGGTTCTTAGTCCATAGTTCAGTACCGTTTCCACCGCTTGCTCGACCGCGTCGGCCTCATTTTCCAATCCGAATGATAGGCGTAACAACGATGCTGCCGATAAAATCGTCCCAATAGGATTTGCCAGGTTTTTTCCTGCAATATCAGGGGCAGATCCGTGGATCGGTTCATATAAATTGGGACCTTCCGTAGAGATCGAAGCGGAAGGCAACATGCCAAGTGAACCAGTCAAGACGGATGCTTCATCGCTTAAAATGTCACCAAACATATTTTCCGTCACGATAACGTCAAATTGTTTCGGATTCTTTATGAGCTGCATCGCAGCATTATCAACAAGCATGTGTTCAAGTTCCACTTCCGGATAATCTTTGGCGATTTCTTCAGCCGTTTCACGCCACATCCGACTGGATTCCAGGACATTGGCTTTGTCGACCGATGTCACTTTTTTCTTGCGGTCAGAGGCTAATTTAAATGCAAGTTCAATGATGCGCTTCATTTCATCTTTCTGATAAAAAAGGGTATCGACGACCGCATCCTTCCCCTCTCGTTCCACCCGCTCACTCGGCTTCCCGAAATAAAGGCCACCCGTCAGCTCGCGTACAATAACGAAATCGACATCTTCAATGAATTCCTTTTTAAGAGGTGAAGACTCCGACAAGCTGGAATAATAGCTAATTGGCCGGATGTTAGCATAGAGATTCAGGTCTTTGCGGATTTTCAACAAACCACGCTCTGGCCTTAGGTGCGCAGGTTGAGTGTCCCACTTCGGTCCCCCGACCGCCCCTAATAATACCGCGTCGCTATTCTTGCAAATCTCTACTGTCCCGTCCGGTAGTGGCGATCCCGTGTTATCGATAGCGCTACCACCAATTTCGCCATATTGAAATTCAAAATCATGCCCATACCGTTGAGCAACGGCTTCAAGAATTTCTACAGCGCCTCTAGTCACTTCTTTACCGATGCCATCTCCTTGAAGCACCGCAATATTCCTTTTCATCGAAATCTCCCCTTCCTACTGCATGACTGCTTTTTCTTCTAATTCCTTCATGATGACTACACGGTTCACCGCGTTTAAATAAGCTTTTGCCGAGGCTTCCAATACATCCTGGTCCAGTCCACGTCCACTCGTTTCCACACCGTTGTAATCGATTTTTACGAAAACTTGTGCTAAGGCATCCATCCCAGCTCCCACAGATTGGATTCTGTAATCCTGGAGGTTGATTTGACTACCCAAACATCTTTCAAGCGTGTTATAGAGGGCCTCAACACTACCAGCACCCGTTGCCGCTTCCTGTATTTCTTCACTATCGCCTTTTTTCAACGTAACCGTTGCCGTGGCAACTTGATGGGTACCATGAGATATTTGGAAGGAAATCAGGTCATAAAAACTGATATCCGTCGCTTTTTCTTCAAGGACAAGAGCTACGATATCTTCGTCCGTCATGGTTTTCTTGTTATCCGCCAATTCTTTGAACTGGACAAATAAAGAATTCATTTCTTCATCCGTTACAGAGAAATTCAATTCTTGTAATCTCTCTTTGAAAGCATGCCGTCCAGAATGCTTACCTAGAACAAGCGAATTGGCAGACACACCGACCAGATCCGGTGAGATAATTTCATACGTCGTTTTTTCTTTCAACATGCCATCTTGGTGAATCCCGGATTCATGCGCATAGGCATTGGCCCCGATAATGGCTTTATTTGCAGGTACCTGCATTCCCGTTAAACGACTAACCAGATCACTAGCTCTTTTGATTTCATTCAAGACAAGACCCGTCTCCGCCTGATAGAAATCCTTTCGGATATAAAGAGCCATCGCCACTTCTTCAAGGGCCACATTGCCAGCACGTTCGCCAATTCCATTTATCGTTCCCTCGACTTGGGTAGCCCCACCTTCAATGGCAGCCAATGAGTTAGCTGTTGCCATTCCAAGATCATCATGGCAGTGAGCCGATAGGCTCACCTTATCGATGGAAGGAACATTTTCACGTAGGTAACGGAAGATGTTTCCGTATTCAATCGGGGCGGCATATCCCACTGTATCCGGAATGTTGATAACCTTCGCCCCCGCCTGAATGACCGCTTCGACTATTTCAGCCAGATAGTCAAGTTCAGTTCGACTGGCATCTTCGGCAGACCATTGTACGATTGGGAAACGCTCTGCCCCATACTTGACCATGGCAACTGATTTTTCAATCACTTGTTCTTTTGACATTTTCAACTTGTATTGACGGTGGATCGGAGACGTGGCGATGAATGTATGCAACCTTGGTTCTGCTCCGACTTTCAATGAGTCCCACGCAGCGTCAATGTCTCCCTTTACAGCGCGCGCCAGCCCTGTAACAGAGCTGTTTCTGATTTTGCGCGCGATTTCCTGTACGGAATTGAAGTCCCCTTTGGATGCTGCCGGAAAACCGGCTTCGATGATATCCACACCAAGCCTTTCAAGCTGATAAGCAATTTCCAGCTTTTCGGTAAAATTCAAGTTCACACCGGCCGATTGCTCCCCATCACGAAGTGTTGTTTCAAAAATATTAATTTTTCGCAACGGCTACCACTTCTTTCTCTGTTTGTTGAGGTTTGACGAATGGCATCATTTTTCTTAATTCACGACCTACCACTTCGATTTGGTGTTTGTTTTCACGGTTATTGATAGCATTGAAGACTGGACGATTCGCTTGGTTTTCTAGGATCCATCCTTTTGCGAATTCCCCGTCTTGGATGTCTTTTAAAATGGCTTTCATCGCTTCTTTTGTCGTCTCTGTCACAACGCGTGGTCCTGAAACGAAATCTCCCCATTGAGCCGTATCAGAGATGGAATAACGCATATTTTCCATACCGCCTTCATACATAAGGTCGATGATTAATTTCAATTCATGTAAACACTCGAAGTATGCAACTTCCGGTTGGTATCCAGCTTCCGTCAATGTTTCAAACCCAGCTTTTACAAGGGAAGTCAATCCGCCACAAAGCACTGCCTGTTCTCCAAAAAGATCTGTTTCTGTTTCTTCTTGGAATGTCGTTTCCAATCCACCCGCTCTTAGTGCTCCGATTCCTCTAGCGTAAGCAAGTGCCAATTCTCTTGCTTCACCCGTCACATCTTGGTAGATTGCGAATAATGCCGGTACCCCTGCACCTTGTTCATATGTACGGCGAACAAGATGTCCTGGACCTTTTGGAGCCACTAATAATACATCCACGTCGGCTGGTGGGACAATTTGGTTAAAGTGAACGTTGAATCCGTGTGCGAACATTAATGCTTGACCTGCATGCAACACAGGTTTGATTTCTTCTTGGTATACTTTTGGTTGCGTTTCATCTGGTAAAAGGTTCATGATTACATCTGCTTGTTCTGCCGCTTCTTTAACTGTATATACATTGAATCCATCTTCTACAGCTTTATCGAATGATTTACCTTTTCTGATTCCGATGATTACATCCACACCGCTATCACGTAAGTTTTGAGCATGTGCGTGTCCTTGTGAACCGTATCCGATTACCGCTACCTTTTTATTGTTGAAAAAATTCTCGTTTGCTTCTGCGTTATAATATACTTTTGCCATTATTAATACATCTCCCTTTTCATATCCATAGTTTTTTTTGGTTGTTTTTATACGATTGTTGCGCTTTTTGCATGTGACAACTGCATTCCGCGAGGGAAGGCCGCCGTCCCGGTTCTTGCCAACTCTTTGATGCCATACGGTTTGATCAGTTCAATGAAGGCTTCGATTTTGTCTGATTCCCCAGTGATTTGAACCGTCAGGCTATCTTTACTTACATCTATAACAGAGGCCCGGAAAGGCTCAATTACCGAATAGATTTCAGGTCGGGTCTGGCTTGTCACCAATATCTTGATGAGCGCCAGTTCCCTGGCTACAATCGATTGATTCGTGATATCAATCACTTTAAGCACTTCTATCTGCTTATTTAATTGCTTTGTGATTTGCTCAATGACCGTTTCGTCATCAACATCGACCACGAAGGTCATCCTTGAAATGCCCTCCTGCTCGGATTGCCCGACTGTCATGCTTTCAATGTTATAATTCCTTTTCGTGAACAGGTTCGTGATCCGGTTAAGGACGCCTGGTCTATTGTTCACGGTAAGGCTAAGAATTCCCCTCATTGCTTAAACTCCTTCCATTTCATCCAGCCCTTTTCCTGATGCTACCATCGGAAAGACATTTTCCATTTGTTTGACACGGAAATCGATCAAAACCGGTCCATCTATCGTGAATGCTTCATCGAGGCATGCATTGGCTTCTTCCTCGGTAGTAGCTTTAAACCCTGGAATTCCATATGCTTCAGCCAATTTAACGAAATTGGGTTGAGACTGGAAAACACTGTGTGAAAAGCGATTGTCATGGAAGAGTTCCTGCCATTGCCTTACCATTCCAAGCGCACCGTTATTAATGATGATGATCTTAATCGGCAGATTCATTTCCGCAATGACCGAAAGTTCTTGAAGGCACATCTGAAAACCACCATCGCCAGATATCGAAAGAACTGTCGCTTTTGGATTGGCCATTTGTGCTCCAAGTGCGGACGGTAAGCCAAAGCCCATCGTACCCAGGCCACCGGATGTGACCCATGAATTAGGCTTGTTAAATGGATAGTACTGGGCCGCCCACATTTGATGCTGACCAACATCCGTCGTGACAATGGCTTCCCCCTTCGTTTTTTCATGGAGCATTTGAATGACACGTTGAGGTTTCAGCACCCCTTCTTCTTGGGTATAACGTAATGGGAATTCTGCATTCCACTCATTCAACTGTTCAGTCCATTCCGTAATGTCAGGCTTTTTACCACTTTGGGCAATCAACTCCGTTAAAGCTTCTTTCGCGCTGCCGACTACAGGAATCTTGGTTGGTACATTCTTTCCGATTTCCGCTGGATCAATATCGATATGGGCAACAGTTGCATATTGTGCAAATTTGGCTAAGTTTCCGGTCAAACGATCATCGAACCTTGCCCCCACATTAATCAACAGATCACATTTCGATAACGCCATGTTTGCCGCAAAACTACCATGCATGCCACCCATTCCAATAAATTGCGGATGCTCGGCTGGGAAACCGCCAAGGCCAAGGAGGGTGTGAACTACTGGTATGCCTTGTTGTTCGGCATATTCCTTCAAAAGATGAGATGCCTTTGCATGAAGGACACCTGCTCCAGCAAGGATGACGGGCCTTTTCGCACCACTTACCGCTTCAACAAGCTTTCTTATTTGCAAGTAATTCGGCTTTGTCGTTGGCTGATAGCCTGGCAGGTCCATCACTGGATCCTCTTCCGTCGCTATCCCTTCCAAGATTGCCATGTCTTTAGGAATATCTATTAAAACAGGTCCCGGTCGTCCGCTTGAAGCGATATAAAATGCTTCTTTGATGATACGTGGGAGGTCTTCCGGCTTTCTCACTTGATAGTTATGTTTTGTAATTGGGGTTGTAATCCCGAGTACATCTGCCTCCTGAAAGGCATCCGAACCAATTACGCTAGTAGCTACCTGACCCGAAATAACAACAAGTGGAAGAGAATCAATCATTGCGTCCGCTAGGCCGGTTACAATGTTCGTTGCTCCAGGACCGGACGTGACGATGACCACTCCCGGTTTGCCAGTAATCCTGGCGTACCCTTCTGCTGCGTGGATTGCACCCTGCTCATGTCGTGTCAAGATATGAAAAAGCTTTGAACTATAAAGCTTGTCATATATCGGCAATACAGAACCACCAGGGTACCCAAAGATGACTTCAACATTTTCCTTTTTCAATGCTTCCATCAAAAATTCGGCACCACTATAATGTGTCTTTCCACTTTTTCGATCAGCCACTACTGCTTTTTGTGTCATTCGTAAAGACCTCCTCCGCTTTCTCACTCGATTAAATTCATAATATTCGGATTTTTAGGCATACAAAAAAGCCTTTTCACCCCAAATGTACTTGCACTTAGCAAGTTAAAGGGGTGAAAAGACTTAATCAGCCGCTCCACGGTACCACCCTTTTTCGCATGAACTTCCATGCGCACTTTGAATAGTATACAACTATTCTCTGTTTTGGTAACGGGTACTGGTACGCACCCGTTCAGCCCTACTAGTATAACGTTCAAGCTGAAACTCCAAGGTGAGTTCATCTTTTGGGACAATACCGGTTCTCAGCAACCCGGCTCTCTGTGAATGTCTTGAAAAAAGACTACTTATCCTTTTCAATGTTTTCTCATTATTCATATTTTTTTGAAACGCTAATGTTTGATGTCTTGTATTTGAGATTATCTTACTCGCATTTTGGAGTGTAGTCAACAGGCATTCAATGAATTTTTAGACAATTCTAAATTATAAGTTTTATTGTATGCGCTTTCATCCCTACCATTATCCTATTTTCACATTTTAAAAAAATATTTTTTTAGTTTGAAAATAATGAGAAAAGAATAGAAAAGAAATATACTTAAGCAAATAATGCACTCCATGTATTCTTACCTAGAATCCCATCTGCCTGTAAACCATGTTTTTTCTGAAAGGCTGTTTCTGCATTTTATTGGTAATTACAAGAAGCGGTGTCCCCTTGACACCCTCCCCCCAGACACTTTTTAAAAAAATAAAGGGAAAGGGCTGAATACACAGGCTCGGAATGTTTATCCATTCCTTTCCTAGTATCCAGCCCTATACTGTTACTTAGCCAATACATCTTCATATGCTGCATTTTTTTCAAATTGCTTTTGAACGAACGTACATTCCGGAACGATTTTAAGATTCTCATTACGCGCTAGTTCAATCACTTTTTCAACAAGTGCATTCCCAACCTTCTGTCCGCGTAGTTTGTCGGATACAACCGTATGATCCACCGTGATTTCGTGATCACCTGATTTAAAGAACGTAATTTCAGCCAGCTTTTCACCAGAGTCCTTGACAAAAAATGACCCTTCACCTTTTTGGATATCTACCATCTTGATGACCTCCTTTTATACCCCTTATCATATATCATAATCTGGTTACTAAACAAATAATTGGAATTCACATAGACTTTATAAATCTGAGTGAGCCCTCCCCTTACTTCTAACCTATACTAGAGGATTGTAAACAGAAAAAAGTTTTCTTTCTTTTATTTAGCCAACTTCCGTTATCACGTAAAGAAAATAACCAGCAACACCCCATAAAAAAAAAGCCCTAACAAATAGGGACAAATGGTTATAGTTTGATAAAAAGAAAATATAAAATGACCATCAATAGTAAGATGAGCATAAAGACCGCAATGAGAATGACTTGGGCCGAGGAAGGCTTGAAGGTCTCCTCATTAATTTGCTTCTTCTTCTGAAGATAACTAACCGTTGCCAATATGGTGATCACTAGACCTAAAAAGCAGGTGAACATCCCAAGCACGATACTGATCAAATCGATTCGGGCATCTCGGTACACACCTATCGTAAAATGCAAACTTGTTGTTAGAAAACCCACCCCCACAATTGCAATCACAGTTCGGATCCACGCCAAAAAAGTTCGTTCATTGGCCAAATGCTGCTGTGCATATTTCAATTGGTTCTTGTCCATTTTTCATCACCTTATTTTTTTAAAAAATCTCCCCTAAAAAAAGGCTGATATTTAGGATACTCCCCAATTGTACATAGAGACATCCCACTATATCAACCCAACCGGTCATTATTCGCTTCTCTTAAGAAGGGAAAAGGCCCTAAACATAGATCCAACGAACATAAGACCCGATCCTCCGAGCAGTAAATATATGCAAACTGTTTTACTGATAACATTCAAGGGGTAAAGAAGGGCAAACAATGCGATCAAAACCCCGATTCCCGTTACAAACCAACCAAACTGTTTCATGAGCAACTCCTATAAAATGATTATTTATTAAGCTCTTAGCCTCCATTTTACTATATTCAAAAGACAAATGGTCCAAAATCTTGATAAAGTCAAAGTTTCAACTTTTATTATCGAGCCAAATTAAATAAAGAAGCCAATATAGCCTCCTTAGTTACAAGTATTTATTAAAGGTCCTTATTATCTTTTTTCATATATTCTTTAATTTTTCTTTCTTCCCATTGCGACCCGAAGTTCCCGCTCGCAAACGTTGTTAAACCATGTATAAGGATTCCGATTCCCCAGCCGCCAAGGGGATAGAGAAACCACAAATAACTAGCATCGGTCAATAAGTTTATCATTATAAGCAAAAGATTCACCAAGATGTAAACGATTAAATGGATATAAAAACCCTTTAATTTCTCCACCCTTTTTTTTGCTTTCAAATAGCTTTCATCCTTTTCCATCGCTACGCCTCCTTCATCAAAACTCAAACTCACTTTTTCATTATACTTTTAATTTACTTTATTTACCATTATTGAAATCAGATCTATATAACCGACGCCTTCCCGTTACTCACTCAAGAAAGGATTTCATCCCTTTCACACCCTCTTGATGAAATTAGCAGCTGGCCTAATAATATCCTCCTATAATATTTTATTCTGCATGAAATCCAAATTGAGTTTAATTCCCCATGAAAAAAACATGTCTTCCATGTATAATTACCATATCTCAATAATAAGCTATGTATATTCACATCAAGCTTTAGAGGAGGATATATTATTGAACTCTGATTCCGGAAAGGTTGTTTCTTCTATCCAGAACCCTGAAATACATAAAGCCCTACAAGGCGTTTCGGAAAAATTCAATATATCAATGCTTCAGTTACGCGATACCATTGATATATTATTGAAAGATCAATCTAATCTCACACCATTTGAAAATGAACAAGATGTCATCCGAACACCGCTTGAAGAAATAAATACCGCCATAATCAAAAACCGTGAAATCATCAATAAAAACCGCGAAACGTTAAATAAGAATTGAATGAATCAGACACAGAAAAAAGCATCCAACTCGTTGGATGCTTTTTTCCTCTTCCTAACTGAACCGATGGTATTAACTAGGAATGAATTTAAGGATGCCTTCAAGGTAAACGCCTTGATTTTGCGACTTACACTCTCTTAGTTTGATTCTGCCTTCTTGTTCTAACTCCTTGGCCATTTGAACTACTTTGGTTCCATCTTGGGCTATCTCTACTGAAAAGAAATTCCCTCGCGTGGAAGTTTGAATGAATTTAAATAAGCTATCTTTATTCATCTAAACATCTCCCTTATTCTTATACAGTTCGACATAAAAGAGAATCCACCTTCTCTAAAAATAGAAATATAAACAAGTTAGAAAAGAAACTAAAAGGCAATAGATCTATGGCCTCAAATCATTGTCTCCATGATCAACAGTATTCTTCATCCATATCCTCTAGTGAAATGTTCCCCTCTTGAATCCTATGGGAATAATGATAGGGGAAACAAACATATCATTATAAAATGCCATGACAAACCTTTATATAACGAAAAAACAGCCAAACCCTATAAAAGGCCTTGGCTGTTTTTGATAGTGTCCCAGGAGAGATTCGAACTCCCGACCGACGCCTTAGAAGGGCGTTGCTCTATCCAGCTGAGCTACTGAGACATTGTGTAACACTATGTATGAAAATTCTTGGTCATTTAAGACAACTCTTATTATAGTGAAATATAATAGAAAAGTCAACATTTTTTTTATTTTCACCAGAAGATTTATATTCAATAAAAAAACAGCCAAACCCTAAAAGGATTTGACTGTTTGGTAGTGTCCCAGGAGAGATTCGAACTCCCGACCGACGCCTTAGAAGGGCGTTGCTCTATCCAGCTGAGCTACTGAGACATTTTATGATATAAGTTGCGGTAACACTTATGTATTAACCTTACTTAAGATCCCTTAGGACAATTCTTATTATATTAGCATATTAAAAGAAAGTCAATGGTTTTAATAATTTTTTTTGCAGACAGGAAGCACAGAATGCTTCCTGTTCATTATACCTTAAGTCAGTTGGTTTTATAAGCTTTATTTAGTTCCTCGACCGTGTTTCCTTCAAGATCGTAATACGTGATTTCAAGTACGTTTTCTTCAATAGACAAAATTACATACGTTTTTTCTTTTCGCCCCCGAGGCTGGCGAATACTGCCAGGATTGATGAATAACCTTCCATCGATACGTTCAGATCCCGCTGCGTGAGAATGCCCAAAACAAACGATATCAGCACCGGATTCTTCACTTTTATATAATAAGTTCATAAGTGTCATCTTAATATTATACAGATGTCCATGGGTAATGAAGAAGCGTTTGCCAGCAATGTCTTGAATGAGATCGTTAGGAAAGGCATGATCATGGTCACAGTTCCCACGTACCGCTAAATACCCTCTCAAAAGTGGATCCTTGCTTTCAAGTTCCGAATCTCCACAATGTATCATCGCTGTGACTTCTTGTTTATGACGAGCGGTGATCATGCTTATTTCATGAGTAAGCCCGTGACTATCACTCATTATCAGGACCTTCATGATCACATTCCTTCTTCCCGTTTAAGGAATTCTTCCAATTTCTCATCCAACGCTTTCAATGCGTTTGCACGGTGACTGATATTATTTTTTTCTTCTTTTGTCAATTCAGCATTTGTTTTGCCCTGTTCTTTCACAAAAAAGATTGGGTCATAGCCAAATCCATTGGTTCCTATCGGTTGCTTCGTAATGAAACCTTCCATCGTACCTGAAACCGTTATCGTTTCTTGATTGGGAGAGGCCAATGCCAATGCGCAATAGAACCTAGCCGTTCTTTCCTCCTCTGGTACACCCTCTAGTTCCCTCAATACTTTTTCCGTGTTCGCTTCATCAACCTTATCTTCACCGGCATAACGGGCAGAATATACGCCAGGTCGGCCGTCTAACGCATCTACGATCAGCCCCGAGTCGTCTGCGAGGACAAAGTGGCCTACCTTATGGGCAATCGCTTCCGCTTTAAGAATTGCATTCTCTTCGAACGTCGTTCCAGTTTCCTCGACATCCGGTGCATCCGGCAGGTCGAGGAGAGTCTTGACTTCATAACCTTTTGCCGCAAACATGTTCTTGAATTCGTTGGCCTTTCCTTTATTCTTCGTCGCAATAATCACTGTTTTCATCAATTCATCTCATCCTTTTCGTTTATCTTCACTGAGTTCCCTCTTGCCCCTTTGACTTCCGAATACGATATGGACTTATTCATCGTTCGAACAAGTAAATTGGGTGCTTGTCTTATGTAAATATTAAGTATGTTCCTCACTCGTAGTTCACTTCGTTCTCCGCTTCCTGTCGGGACAGCTTGATGACCACAAGGAAGATCGAACTTTATTTGATAAGTTAATTTTATCACAAATTCAGCTTCTTCAATAATCCGGAAACTTATGAGGTTGCTTTTTAGAAATAAATCCTCTCTATTTTGAAAAATAGAATAAGAGGCAGCTGAAAGCCTGCCTCCATTTTTTATAGGTATCAACTCGTTTCTTTAAAAACTACCTGTGTTCACCTTTTCAGGACGGATTACTGGTTCCGATAATGGCTTACCTTCTTCATTTAGAAGGTCTGCACTCCCCTTAACATGAACTTCCACGCTTTCAATTCCTTTTTGCTCCGTTAGTGATAAAACCAGGGCATCAAGTACATCCTGGGAAACCTTTTTCTCCTTGAAGCTTCCAAGTATATTTTCATTGAAGTTCAGTACAACCTTACCATCCGCAACCTTAGGCTGATCAAGCAACGCTACGTCACTCATGAAGCTTGTTTGCAAGTTAGAACCTGCCGGCCCCTTCGTTAATTCCTGAATGGCCGCTGTCACGTTATCCGACTCCGTTTCACTGACCCTGCGTGTCACTGGTACATAATAAGAATACTCCTCGTCCCCGCCGATGTAATAGACCGTCACAGCTTTCGAGTTAGAGATATCGACCACATCACTTGCATCGACATTGATTCCTGAAGCACGGGAGATATTATCATCGATTGGCGTACCATTTACCGGCATTTCCGATATATCTTCCCCATTGATCCTCAATTGGATTTTATCGACCGAATCAAATTGGGTCAATGTCCAGGTGATGGCTTGCAGGATCTTGAGTTCGTCCTCTTTTTGATAGTTTTTAAACTCTGGTGAAAAATCGGCAACAGCCACACCTTCCTTTATGTTTACACTAATCGACGTATCTGCCGGAATCACTGCGCGGAACCCATTTGGCAGCTTATCTGTGACAGGTCCATTATTTACCAAATAGTCCAATGCCTGTTTTGCGACCGCTTCGGATTTAGGAAGCTCCATTGTCTGCGGAACTACATATCCACTTTTATCAATTAAATAAAGCTCGGTCTTAACTGTACTTTCAGTCGACGCCTCTTCTCCTTCAGCTACAGGCTGTTGCTCCCCTTTTGGCTCTTCCAATGAAGATTCATCCTCCACTAAAGACACATCCTTAGGGGGATCGATTTCCGTTTTCTCGCCCGCTCCGAACAAGCCACAGCCAGAAAGAAAAAGAGAAGAAGCCAGGATTGTCACTGCTGCTGTTACTTTTGATTTATTGGACATAAAATCACTCCTAGGACAGTTTGTACTCTTATTTATACGAGCCCTAGGCAAAAATAGACCAATTATTTTCCTTTCTCTTTAGGCAACTACCGCCACCCGCCCATTTATCCAAACCAAAAAGACCTCCATATGGAAGTCTTATAGATGGTCGATCTTGATGGTATCTATCGTATCAATTTCTATGCCAAGCCAACTCGATGCGATTGCACCAAATATATCTTTAGAACCCGTTGTATAGAAACGGTGTACAGGAACCCTTTTGCTTCTATTGCTTAGTCGATAGTAATCCAAAATGACACTTGCTTCACGTGCCGTCTCTTCCCCGGAGGAAATGACTTGTACCTTGTCCCCCATGAACTTCGAAATCACGGGTCCTAAGTGAGGATAGTGGGTACAACCGAGAATGAGCGTATCAATATTGATTTTCTTTAACGGCTTCAACGTTTGCGCCACGACCCTTTCGACGATTTCCCCCTGAAACTCTCCGCTTTCCACAATTGGGACAAATTTCGGACAGGCTAAACTATCCACTTCCACACCCGAGTTTATGGAAACGAGTGCATCGTCATAGGCTTTGCTCTTCACCGTTCCCTCTGTACCAATCACGCCAATATGTAGGGAATTAGAAACCTTTAAAGCTGCCCTTGCCCCTGGAAGGATGACACCGAGTACAGGAATCGGAAGAATCGCCCTGATTTCATCCAGCACTGCTGCAGTTGCTGTATTACAGGCTATAATTAGCATTTTGATATCCTGTTTCATCAGGAACCGGGTCATCTGCCATGTGAAGTTTTTGACATCCTTTTTTGACCTTGGTCCATACGGGCATCTGGCCGTATCGCCTAAGTATATTATATTTTCATTCGGTAACTGGCGCATGACTTCTTTAGCCACAGTCAAACCACCGACACCCGAATCAATAATTCCAATTGGTTGTTTCAAAAATCTCGCCTCATTTTTCTTTCATTTCATGATGATATTCTCTATGAAGAAAACCTATACCTAAGCTTCTCGCTTACTTCATGAAACTTATCATACTACCATTTTGGGAGAAAGTGAAATAAATTTCAAGACAGAAGTTTTACGAGCCCTGGAAAACCTTCTCATAAAAAATAAGCAGCATCCAAAGAAGTGGAAACATGGAAATGTTTCACCCTTCCTTATATGCTGCAAATGAACGGGAGAGTAAAGATATATAAGGCTTACGTATTAATAAAGCAACACATTATAGCTTAAGTTCTCCCATACGAAGGAGCTCTATAACTGCCTGTGAACGTCCTTTGACTCCAAGCTTCTGCATCGCATTCGAAATGTGGTTTCGAACTGTTTTTTCGCTAATAAACAATTCACCTGCGATATCTTTTGTTGTTTTGTCTTGTACTAGTAACTCAAATACTTCTTTTTCTCTTTTGGTGAGTAGTGGCTTATGAGTGAATTCGTTCTCCTTCAAGTAATGTTACCCTCCTTGCCTTCACCAGCATAAAACCCGGAGTGGGTGTCTATTTAGTCAAGATATAGTATGTCGGCTAGGGCAAGGGAGTGACTCATTTACTTGTCTAATTGAAATTTTACTTTTAAAGTTGTTTGACACTTGTTTTTGACATCCACTTTTTCATTTCTTCAGCCAGTGGCACCGGCTTCCCGGTCGTTTTCGATACTTGGACGACCGTTCCCCTGCCAGTGAGGCAAATCGTCCCATCCTCTTTCGTTCCCATATAATGAATATCCACCGATGAGTTGCCCACATGGGCCGCTTTCACATGGATCGTCAGTTGTTCGTTAAAAAACACCTGCTGAATATAATCACATTGTAAATCGGCAACAACCGGAATTTCATCACTTTCTGCCGAAGACCAGTCCACCATGAAACCCATACTATTGAAATACTCGATCCGTGCCTCTTCAAAGTAAGTGAATGGAACCGTATTATTGAGGTGTCCGAACATGTCAGTTTCTGAAAAACGGACTTTAATCTCATGCTTAAAAGAAAATCCATTGCTCCACTCTTTTATATTATCGATATATGATATTCTACTCACTGTGAGAACTCCCCCTTAATGAATGACTATTCATTCATTTTATAAGAAAAAAGAAAAAATGGGAAGATATTTCTATCCATAATTAATTTACTTCAGAAAATTAATTAAAAAGGAAGAAATAACTCCTTCCTTTTTTGACTTACTTATATAGAGAGTAATAAACAATCCCACATTATCTAATACCTTATTTTTCATGAACCCTTTTTTTCTTTTTTATTTCCTTGATTGGCACGCTAAGCTCTTCAAGAAAATACTTGGCCCACTTATCTTCTTTATAAATAAATTCTCCCTTTTCATTTTTATCCGTTATATCAAGGAGTTTTCCGTTCCACATTGTCAATTTCCCCTTATCATCAAACGTAACATCCAACTGGCCAAGAAATCTCCCATACCTACCCGCTTGTACTATTAGGGTCGGTTTCTTTTTTTGATTAATGACGTCAGGTTCTTTCAGTTTATGATGTGAATGACTACCAACAATAACATCTATTCCGTCAACTGTATTAGCTAACTTTTTATCGTTGCTGTAACCAAGATGTGAAAGGACAATGATTTTATTAACTCCCTTAGCTTCAAGTGCGTTAATTGTTTCTTTCGCTTTCTTGAAAGCATCTTCAAACACGATATCCTTATTAGGATTTGATAAAAGGGTCGTCCTCTGCGTCGTAAGACCAATAATCCCCACTCTCTGCCCTTTGATTTTCTTGACTACTGAAGGATGGATAGTACCCTTCCATCCTGTTGTATCGATTTCTATTCGAGACAGATCTTTTAATTCTTCATCTTTAGAAAAATCAATATTAGCACCAACAATAGGAAATTCTGCAGCTTTTATAAAGTCCCTTAGTATGACCGATGACTTATCAAATTCATGATTACCGAGTACCATTGCATCATATCCGATTTTATTCATAAACTGTATATCTGCTTGACCAAGATATTGCTTAAAGTAAAGAGAGCCTGTAAAAACATCTCCCGCATCGAGTAAAAGGACATTTTCTTTTACATTCCTTATTTTATTGATTGCTGTAAACCTTCGTGGAATATCTTTTAGGTGAGCGTGAGTATCGTTCGTGTATAAAACTGTCAAGTCGAGTTCCTTATTTTCAGATTTAGAAGAAGCATCTACTCCACTACCTCCTTTTGGATCTTCCACCATTTCCAACAAGACCGTAGCTTTTGCATTGCCTAAAAGGAGAAAAGCACTTATAAACACCAAGCTAAATATAACTAAAAAGAAAGAAATTTTTTGAACAGAGCCGTTTTTCATACTTCTGACCCTCCTATAAAGGTAGAATCTCCTTGAAAACGGAAAAAATACTGCTTATTATTTGAAACTTATAAGACAGAGCTATTATATTGAAATGTATTCTTCAGGTAAGATACCCCAGAGGGAAATTTACTTAACCCCACTTCACCTATATTCATCTTCCGCTTCTAATAAATACAGGCTTATTCTTTAAAATTGATGAGTATTTTTTGTAGAGCTAATATAAAAAAACCCCCTATCCAAAGGATAGGGGGTTACTACTTATTAAACTTCGTCGCTTCCGAAGAAGTTACGGAATTGTTGAATCGCTGTATCACGGTTTAACGCTGCAATCGAGGTTGTCAATGGAATACCTTTAGGGCAAGACTGCACACAGTTTTGTGAGTTACCGCAGTTTGCAAGGCCGCCATCTGACATGATTGTGTTTAAACGTTCTGCTTTGTTCATTGCACCAGTTGGATGTGCGTTGAATAAACGAACTTGTGATAATGGTTGTGGTCCCATGAAGTTGGAGTTGTCATTTACGTTCGGACAAGCTTCCAAACATACGCCACAAGTCATACATTTAGATAATTCATATGCCCATTGACGTTTCTTTTCTGGCATACGTGGTCCTGGTCCAAGATTATACGTACCATCAATTGGAATCCAAGCTTTTACCTTTTTCAATGAATCGAACATACGGCTACGATCGACTTGAAGGTCACGCACAACCGGGAAAGTACGCATTGGAGCAAGACGTACAGGCTGTTCTAACTGGTCAATAAGGGCTGTACAAGATTGTCTTGGCTTACCATTGATGACCATTGAACAGGCACCACAAACTTCTTCAAGACAGTTCATGTCCCATGCGATTGCAGTTGTATGTTTACCTTCTACCGTTACCGGATTACGACGAATTTCCATCAAAGCGGAAATGACGTTCATATTCGGACGGTATGCTAATTCAAATTCCTCATCATAAGGAGCTGAATCCGGTGTATCTTGGCGAGTAATAATAAAACGAACTGTTTTAGTCTCAGATTTAGTTTCAACCATTTTTATGCTCCCCCTCTTTAATGTGTAGTCGTGTAATCACGTTTACGTGGTGCAATCAGTGATACATCAACATCTTCATAATGGAATGCAGGAGCTTTGTCTGCTCCTTGGAATGTAGCCATTGTTGTTTTCATGAACTTTTCATCATTACGTTCTGGGAAGTCAGGTTTGTAATGCGCTCCACGGCTTTCATCACGGTTAAGAGCACCGATTGTGATTACACGGGCCAATTGCATCATGTTTTGAAGCTGTCTAGTAAAGGCAGCACCTTGATTGCTCCATTTAGCCGTGTCATTGATGTTGATTTTTTTGTAACGTTCCATCAACTCAAGAATTTTATTGTCTGTTTCTTTAAGTTTGTCATTGTAACGAACTACAGTAACATTGTTTGTCATCCATTCACCAAGTTCTTTGTGAAGGATATATGCGTTTTCATTACCATTAAGAGACATGATAGAATTCCATTTCTCTTGTTCTTGTTTTTGGTAGCCTTCATATAATGAAGAAGGAAGAGAATCTGATGTTTTATCAAGTCCTTGAATGTATTTAACAGCATTCGGACCAGCCACAGAACCACCATAAATGGCTGAAAGAAGTGAGTTCGCACCTAAACGGTTACCACCATGTTGTGAATAATCACACTCACCAGCAGCGAATAGACCTTTGATGTTTGTCATTTGGTCATAATCTACCCAAAGTCCACCCATAGAATAGTGAACCGCAGGGAAAATTTTCATTGGCACTTTATGAGGATCTTCACCGACGAATTTCTCATAAATTTCAATGATTCCGCCTAATTTAACATCTAGTTCATGTGAATCTTTATGTGAAAGGTCAAGGTAGACCATGTTTTCTCCGTTAATACCCAATTTCATATTAATACATACGTCGAAAATTTCACGTGTTGCAATATCACGAGGTACCAGATTACCATAAGCCGGGTATTTCTCTTCTAGGAAGTACCATGGTTTTCCGTCTTTATATGTCCAGATACGTCCACCTTCACCACGAGCGGATTCACTCATTAAGCGAAGTTTATCATCACCAGGGATTGCTGTCGGGTGAATTTGGATGAACTCACCGTTCGCATAATGTGCACCTTGTTGATAGACGATAGATGCTGCTGAACCTGTATTGATCATAGAGTTAGTAGATTTACCGAAAATGATTCCAGGGCCACCGCTCGCCATGATGACTGCGTCGCCAGGGAATGATTGAATTTCCATTGAAGTCAAGTTCTGAGCTACGATACCACGTGCTGTTTGATCATCATCGATAACAGCTCCAAGGAATTCCCAGCCTTCATATTTCGTTACAAGGCCTTGTACTTCGTAACGACGAACTTGCTCGTCCAATGCATAGAGTAATTGCTGACCAGTTGTTGCACCAGCAAATGCAGTACGGTGAAATTGTGTTCCACCAAAACGGCGGAAATCAAGTAGACCTTCCGGCGTACGGCTAAACATAACACCCATACGGTCAAACATATGGATAATAGATGGTGCTGCATCACACATTGCTTTAACTGGAGGTTGATTTGCTAAGAAATCCCCACCATATACTGTATCATCAAAGTGAAGCCATGGAGAATCGCCTTCACCTTTCGTATTTACTGCCCCGTTGATTCCGCCTTGCGCACAAACAGAGTGAGATCGTTTTACTGGAACTAATGAGAATAAATCAACATGTTGTCCTAACTCTGCTGCTTTGATCGTAGCCATTAAACCAGCTAGACCTCCACCGACGATAATAATTTTACCTTTACCCAATTGTGTCACTCCCTTATTCCATTAGAAAAGCTATGTTTTTCCTAGTACGTATAATTAATTTCTTCTGCTACTTATACGAAAGCGAAAACTGCACTAATTCCTATATAAGAAAGAAGAACGAAAATGATCAAAGTAACATATGTCATAACTCTTTGCGATTTAGGTGAAACTGTTAGTCCCCAACTTACTGCGAATGACCATAATCCATTGGCAAAATGGAAAATAGCAGAAACAATACCAACAATGTAGAACGCGATCATGAATGGATTAGAGAAAATCTCAGCCATCATATCAAAATCTACTGTTGCCCCAAATGCTGCTTGAACCCTTGTTTCCCAGATGTGCCAAACAAGGAAAATCAAAGTTATGATTCCTGATAAACGTTGTAGCATGAACATCCAGTTACGGAAGAAACTGAATCTTCCTAAGTTGTTCTTTGCCGTAAAAGCGATATAAATCCCATAAATAGCATGGAAAATTAATGGTAGATAGATAATTACACATTCCACCACGATTTTCAATGGAGTAAATTCGATTAAATGAACTGCCCCATTAAATGTCTCTGCTCCCTTTGTTGCCATAAAGTTAACCGATAAATGGAAAATTAGGAATAGACCGATTGGTAATACCCCTAGAAGTGAATGAAGCCTACGATTCCCAAACTCACGATTCTTTGCCACTAAGTGCCCCCCCTTAATTTGTCAAAACTCATACGAAGATGGTTATCTTTTATCTCCGCGTGAAAATAAAGTATAGAGTTAAACCGCTCTCTATACTTTCTTACAATTATGTGACAAGTCCATTTTACTCCTGACTTCAATGTGCGTCAAGAAAACGGATACAAGATTTCTCTTTTTTAGAATAAATATTATCAATAAATTAATAAGGTTTTGGGTGTTCATTTACAAGTAATATGAAAAAACTAACTATTTTTTTAATATATTGAGATAATTTAACATATTTTTACATTTTTCTGTTGAAATATTAAAAAAAACTGTATAAATCGCAAAAGGAAAACGTTTATAATAGATTTACAGAAAGAGGCGATAATACATGAAAAAAAATATTGCTGCAGCTATAGAAGAAGAAATCCAAACAGATGAATTCCAAGTTCCAGCTTTCGGGTATGAACTGATCAGGGAAACTTTATTGAACGATATCCTGGGGAAAGATTCTTATCAGATCTTATATTGGGCGGGTAAACAACTCGCAAGGAAATTCCCTTTGAATGGCGATCAGGAATTGGTTGCATTTTTCCATAATGCAGGCTGGGGCCATCTTGAAATCATAAAGCTTTCCAAATCCGAGATGGAGTTATCCTTGTCAGGAGAAATGGTCGCCCGTCGTCTGGATCTATATCCCGACAGTCATTTTCAACTTGAAGCAGGGTTTCTTGCCGAACAATTTACCTTACAAAAAAGGTTCATCAGTGAAGCTACGGAAGAAGTCAAACGTCGTGCAAAAAAAGTCGACTTCACCATCTGCTGGGATCCGAAAGATCCCATTTAACGACTTCATCAAAATGGTTGAAATGTAAGGAACCTAGGTCAAGTTTGACTATTTCCAAGTGGTCTTCTTCCATGAGTGATTCTTTAACTAGTACTCACATCCATAACACAAAACAGCATATACGATACATAAAATAGAAATTATTGGTGTGTAATTCCAAATCTTCTTTTCCTAATGGCTATATAATAAGAAGAAAGTAATCTTTTTTTGGATAGATTGTACCCTAATTTAAACAAAAGGAGTCAAATAACCTGAGTCCCCCTCACTCTCGGACTCAGGTTATCGGACTCCTTTTTTTCATGACCGATAATCATTTAACACCATTACTTTGAAATTGAAGGAATTCTCGTTCTGAACATAACACGAAGTGTCCTGGTTTCACTTCTCGCATTTTGACTTCCTCATCCGCCGTATAAGCATGTGTAGCGGGATTATAGCCCTTCCGTTGCCTAGTCCGTTCCAATTCTGGATCCGGAAGCGGAATCGCAGATAACAGGGATTGTGTGTACGGATGTATCGGGTTGTTATAAAGCTCTTCACTTGGTGCAAGCTCCACTAACTTCCCAAAGTACATGACGCCGATTCTGTCACTGATATACTTGACCATCGATAAATCATGGGCAATGAATAAATATGTTAAGTTTTTTTCTTTTTGAAGCTTTTTCAACAGATTGACTACCTGTGCCTGAATGGACACGTCCAGTGCTGAAATTGGTTCATCCGCGATGATGAATTCCGGTTCCACGGCAAGTGCCCGCGCAATTCCAATTCGCTGGCGCTGTCCCCCTGAGAATTCGTGCGGATACCGATTTGCATGTTCGCGATTTAGCCCGACTGTTTCGAGTAAATGGTAAACCCGTTCCATGCGCTCTTCTTTTGTCTTAGCCAGCCCATGGTTATCGATGCCTTCTGCGATAATATCGGCAATCTTCATTTTAGGATTCAAGGATGCATATGGATCTTGAAAAATCATTTGCATCTTTCTGTTCATATCTTTCAATTTTTTCCTCGATTTCTTTCCATGGACATTTTCCCCTTTGAAAAGCACCTCGCCATCGGTTGCATCATACAGGCGAATGATTGTACGTCCTGTTGTCGATTTACCGCAACCTGACTCCCCAACAAACCCAAGCGTTTCCCCTTGATAAATATCAAAAGAAATATCATCGATTGCTTTCACCATATTAGGCTTTCCGTTATTGAAGTATTGTTTTAAATGTTTGACTTCCACGAGTTTTTCACGTTGTTCCATTATTTAGCGACCCCCTGAACGAACTGCTTCATGCGTTTTTGTACAGCTAGAGGCGGTGTCACCTCAGGTGCATCCGGATGTAAAAGCCATGTGGCTGCATAATGCGTTTCGGATACTTTGAATACGGGTGGCTGTTGTTCTAAATCAATCTGCATTGCATATTCATTTCTCGGAGCAAACGCGTCACCTTTTGGCGGATTCAGCAAATTGGGCGGAGTGCCCGGGATCGTGTACAATTCATGTTCCCCCGTATCTTCGAGGCTAGGCATGGAACTGATAAGTCCCCATGTATAAGGGTGCTGCGGATTATAAAAGATTTCATCCGCCGTACCTATTTCAACGATTTTCCCTGCATACATCACAGCTACACGATCCGCTATGTTCGCAACCACTCCCAGATCATGGGTGATGAAGATAATCGATGTTTCTATTTTCTTTTGTAAATCCTTCATCAATTCAAGAATTTGAGCTTGAATGGTCACATCCAATGCAGTCGTAGGCTCATCCGCAATCAATACTTTGGGGTTACACGCCAAAGCTATCGCGATGACCACACGTTGTCTCATTCCTCCCGAAAATTGGTGGGGATATTGTTCGAAACGTTGCTTAGCATTAGGAATTCCCACAAGTTCCAATAGTTCGATTGAACGTAACTTCGCCGCCGCCTTACTGACGTTTTGATGCTTTAAAATGGGCTCCATTATCTGTTTGCCCACCTTGATTGTTGGGTTCAATGAAGTCATTGGATCTTGGAAAATCATCGAAATATCTTTACCTCTGACCTTTTGCATATCCTTATTAGAAAGTTTGGCCAGATCCTTTCCTTCAAAAAGGATTTCACCACTTTTAATTTCTGAATTATTTGCTGGCAATAATCTCATGATTGATTTGGATGTCACGGACTTACCCGATCCGGATTCTCCTACAATCGCCAAGGTTTCCCCTTTTTTCAGTTCAAAATTCACACCCCGGATTGCCTGGACTTCACCAGAAAAGGTATGAAACGATACATGTAAATCTTTCACTTCCAATAAGTTTTCCATTTCATTTCCTCCTTCTCTTAATCTCGCATTTTTGGATCCAATGCATCACGAAGCCCATCGGCGATCATATTGAAGCAAACCATGATCAGACTGATGAAAAATGCTGGGAATAACATCAGATGTGGGTATAGTCTAAGCGTTTTGAATCCATCGTTGATCAACGTCCCAAGGGATGCGAGTGGTGATTGTAGACCCAGTCCAATGAAACTCAAGAAAGCTTCGAAGAATATCGCACTCGGAATGGTGAACATTGTATTGATGATGATGACGCTCGCTAAGTTTGGTAGCAAATGTTTTAAAATGATCTTGAAATTTGAGCTTCCCAATGTCCGCGAAGCCAAGACGAATTCTTGTTCTTTTAATTTCATCACCTGAGCACGAACGACACGGGACATGCTTGTCCAGCTCGTAATGGCTAGGGCAATCGTGATGGACATGATCCCAGGCTCGAAAACAAGGATCATCAAAATGACCACAACTAGGTTAGGGACACCTGAAACGACTTCGACAATACGTTGCATGACATTATCAAGTTTCCCGCCGTAATATCCGGAAATGGCTCCATACGCTACACCGATAAGCATATCAAGCAAAGCCGCTAAAAAGGCGATATACAAAGATATTTGAATCCCCTTGGCCACTCGGGTAAGTACATCCCGGCCAAGTCCGTCCGTTCCGAACCAGTAATGTTCTTCAATGTTTTTTTGTTCGTAAACATCCACCACATTACCATTGGCCATTGTCCTTGTACCATCAAAAGGAAGCCAACTTACATTTTCCAATCCTGGAATTTTCGCTGGTAAATTGGTTCTCTTTAAATCTTGTTCATCTAATCCATGTCCACTAATAAGGGGACCCACCCAAGCAAAAATAAAGACCAAAGCAATTAAAACCATACTGACTAGGGCTGCTTTATTTTTACGGATACGCATCCAAGAATCCTGCCAGAAACTTATGCTTGGTTTATTGATCGCTTCGCTTATGGTGGCGTCCATAATGGCAGGCGCAAATTGACTTTTTGACATTCTCACTATTTTGTTTGCCATTATTTTTCCCCCCCTGCTAACCTAATACGTGGATCGATAATACCGTAGAGAATGTCGACCAATAGAACGATGACGATAAAGAGGAATGAAAACAGCAATGTCGTTCCCATGATTACCGAGTAATCATTCACCGTTATCGATTTAACGAATTGTTCCCCGATTCCAGGTATACCGAATATTTGTTCAATGACGAGTGAACCAGTCATAAGTGACACTGTTAATGGTCCGAGTACAGTTATGACAGGAATCAAAGCATTTCGCAGTCCATGTTTAAACGCCACTTCAAAATTACTTGCCCCCTTCGCTTTAGCGAGGATGATATAATCCGAACCGAGTACATCGATCATTTCCGTCCTCATGAAACGTGCAGATGTGGCTATAGGGAACATCGCTAAGGCAAGCGTTGGCATAATGCTATACTCCCAACCCTTCCAGAACATGACGGGCAGCCATCCCATCTTCACTCCAACATAATATTGCAGCAAACCGGCAAACACGAAACTTGGTATCGATTTACCCAAGACCGCTATGAATGTTGTTCCATAATCGACCCATGTATTTTGTTTGAGGGCTCCTATCACACCCAGAATAATCCCAAATATCGTTCCGAAAAACATCGCTTGAAATCCTAATACCAAGGAAGGCTGAATCCTTTCGCCCAGCAATTGCGTAACTGGTGTATTATTGAATTGAAACGAAACTCCTAAATCTCCCTGAACTAGGTTCAGCATGTATTTCCCATACTGGACAGGCACCGGCTCATTCAATCCATACTTGTTCTCCATGATTTGGAATTGAGCCTCCGATAACTTGCTTGCATTTGCAAATGGAGAGCCCGGGATCAACTTCATGAGGAAGAACGTCAAGCTCGCGATGATAAACAAAGTAATTAACATATATATGATCCGTTGCGTTAGATATCTGGCCATTTGTACACCTCACAAAATAAAATTCTCACTTTTTCGACAATAGTTTTATAGTGAAAAGAGAGTATATACTAGTGATATACTCTCTTTTCTAGTTTGTTTTAGAAGATGCTTATTCTACTACTGTTACGCCTTTGTAGTAATAATGTGGTCCTAAGTCACTCTTAACAATTCCTTTGACTTTAGGATTTACTAGGATGTTCTCTACTCGTTGGTAAATTGGTGCGATTCCGAAGTCTTCAGTCAAGAAAAGCTTTTCAGCATCTTGCATGGCTTTCGCATATGCTGCCGGATCGTCCGTCAATTCGTTTGTGGCTTTATTGATCAGTGCATCGTATTCTGGATTAGAATAGTCCATTTCATTATTTGTTCCACCTGTTAACCAAAGATCGGTAAATGAGATGGCATCTTTATAATCCGGTCCCCAACCTGATACGACCAAGTCATAATCGCCTTTTTTCGTACGGTCCAATCGAATCGAGAATGGAACGCTTTCGACTTTGATTGTTAAACCAGGAAGGTTTTTCTCTAATTGGTTCTTCATATACTCACCGATTTTTTTCGCAGAATCGGTTTCATCCCCCATATATCGAAGGGTAAGTTCCTTCACGCCCAACTCTTTTAATCCTTTTTCCCAAGCAGCTTTTGCTTCTTTTGCGTTAAACGTAATCAAATCTTCATTTGCCGAACGGAAATCTTTTCCATCATAACTAACGAAATCTTTTGGCACGAAGTAGTTGGCTGCTACTGAACCATCGCCCAACACGCTTGATGCAAGATCTTCTTTATTGAAAGCTTTTGCAAGCGCTTCGCGGATATTGACATTCTTAAGTGCTTCATTTTTCTGGTTCATCTTCATCCAGAATACCGTTGGTGCCAAGTTGGTTTGTAACCGCTCGTCCCCTTCATATTGTGGGACCAGTTCAGATGTCAGTAAATCCGTAATGTCTGCTTCACCAGCTTCAAATGCATTAACTTGCGCATTGTTATCTTTTGAAACATTGACCGTGATTTTCTCTAATTTAACTGAATCTGCATCGCGGTAATTCTTGTTCTTTTGAAGTTCCCATTCTGTCGCAGTTGGGCCATTCCAAGAACTCATGACAAAGGGACCATTGTATAAGAGCGTTTCTGCACTTGTAGCGTACTTGTCACCTTGTTCTGTAACGAACTTTTCGTTTTGCGGGAAGAATGTCGCAAACGATAAATACTCTTTCCAGTATGCAAGTGGTTTTTCAAACGTAATTTCCAATGTTTTGTCGTCAACCGCTTGCACACCAAGGCTGTCTAAATCGTATTTTTTCTTTTCAGCAGCTGCCTTCGTAATTTCTGTTGCACCTGCGATTTTGCCATTCATCATATATGGACCATATTCAGAAGCTACTTCAGGATCCATCGCCCGTTTAAAAGCAAAAACGAAATCATTTGCCGTAACTGGGTCACCGTTCGACCACTTTGAATCTATTAATTTAAACGTATATGTTTTTCCGTCTTCACTGACTTCAGGTTCTCCGTCAACAAGAGCCGGCACTGTCTCTCCGTCCTTATCAATAGTATATAAGCCTTCGTTCACATTGTTCAAATAGTTGAATCCTACTGTATCTGTTGTTTTAACGGAATCCATGACTGGAATTTCCGATTTACTCATAATACTAATCTCTTGTTTTTCAGCTAATTTCGTTCCATCTGACTTCTTCTCAGAATTATCTGAATTGCCGCCACATGCTGCTAGAATGACGCTAAGAACTAGCATAAGACCAGCAAAGATTGTGATTTTAGACTTTTTCATCTACTTTGACCTTCTTTCTATATTTTAAAATCATATTTTCATTATACTGATTTTTTTGATTTTGTATATAAGTTAGAATAATAAATTATTTCTAAAAAATTAAAAATACTCAAAAACCAAGGAAAACCTAGGTTTTTACTACTTTAAGGCTTTAAAGTGCTGCTTACGCCGTTTTATCGGATTTTTTAGAATACTATTATGTTTTTTACTATCGCTTTTTCATACTATTTCAAAAAATCATTTTTGTTTATTTAGTGTTTTTGATATACTTATAAAAAGAAAATCGAGGTAAAAAGAATGAAAAAAATACTTATAGGTACGGGATTTGGTATCGTGCTATCCATTTTGTTATCCCTTATATTCCATCAAGCTCTCTCTCTATTGAATTTTATTAATATGACCTTTTACATCAGTGGAGGACTGATTCTTCTAGCATTGGTTACTTTCGTCGTCCAACGAGGATTTTTCGACGTAGTCTTTTATAGTTTCCGGAGAGTATTCCAAATACAAAATCAGCATGTAGGGGAGGAAAAAGAAGACATCCCTAAACTTTCCGATATCATCTCCCTTTCCTCTTCCTTCACCCTTGTCGTAGGTCTTATCCTATTTTGCATCATGCTACTCTCTCTAGCCGTCTATTATCTTTAATCTTAATCTTTCCATAGAGTCCGGGCACCGAAAAAGGGCAACCTTTTTTTAGGTGCCCTTTTTCTTTATAAAAGCATTAGGTACATCTTTTCATCAGTTTTAATCAATCAGGCAAGGACTTTGGCGTGCTGTCCCAGTTTGAACGCCTCGTGAAGCGCTTCGACCGCTTTGACCATTTCCTTTTCGTTTACGACGGTAGAAACTTTGATTTCCGAAGTGCTGACCATTTTCACTTGGATCCCTGTATTCGCCATGACTTCAAACATCTCTGCGGCCACTCCGGGATTGGAAACCATTCCTGAACCGACGATAGAGACTTTAGCCAACTCGCCTTCCGTTTCTATACCATCAAATTCCAACTGGCTTTTATTGTTTTCAAGAACCATTAAAGCTGCTTTTGTATCTTCGCTTTTAATAGAGAAAGAGAGATTGGTCGTATCTTCTGATGTCATGCTCTGGATGATGATATCTACATTTATGTGATTTTTCGCCAGTGTCGTGAAAATCGTGGATAATACACCAAGTGACCGAGGCAAGCCGTTCACTGTAACTCTTGTGATGCTATCCTCAAAAGCAATACCCCGTACAATTAAATTCTCTTCCATATTCGCTTCCTCCTCAATGATGGTCCCAGATTCTTTTTCTAAGCTTGAACGGACTTCAAGCGAGATTTGATAGTTTTTTGCATATTCAACGGCCCGTGGGTGCAGGACCCCAGCCCCTAAATGGGCCAGCTCCAACATTTCGTCATAAGATACGGATGTTAATTTCCTGGCGTTTTTTATGTAGCGTGGATCTGTTGTGAAAACACCGGTTACATCGGTATAAATATCGCATCGGTTTGCGTGTAGTGCTGCGGCTATGGCAACCGCCGTTGTATCGGAACCGCCCCGACCCAATGTCGTGATTTCCCCATGTTCATCCATTCCTTGAAAACCGGCAACGATGACGATCTTTTTTGCTTGTAACTGCGCTTGAATTCTGGAAGCATCGATATTTAAAATTCGCGCATTTCCGTGAACGGACTCTGTCTGCATCCCAGCCTGCCAGCCCGTAAAGGATACGGCTTCATGCCCCTTTTCCACCAATGCCATCGTTAACAAGGCAATCGTAACTTGTTCCCCGGTCGTCAATAACATATCCATTTCCCTCTTACTCGGGGATGCGGAAATATCTCTTGCCATGGAAACCAATTCATCCGTTGTCTTCCCCATTGCCGAAACAACGACAACGACGTCATTACCTTTTTCAGCTTCCTCGATTACACGATTAGCGACATGTTTGATTTTCTCGACACTCCCTACAGAAGTACCGCCAAATTTTTGTACAATCAGTGCCATTCTCATGCACCCTCTCTATCTTTTTTAGGCAATAAAAAAAGCAATGAGAATATCTCATTGCTGTGGTTACGTATCCGTTCAGTAATCACAGTGAGATAGCTCTCCAAGGTATCAACCCTGACAATCTGCCATCTTTTAAATGGTCAGACCAGAAAAACAAGGTATGAGTCTTGTTTTCCTTCGGCGTCATTCCCTTTCAAAACCCTTCATTGAAGCTCATACTTCTCTAGGTTTTTACTATTGAATTCCGCACCTCTATCAGCACTTTAAATTGTCTTGTTTAAAAATCCCTTTTAAGCATAGCATAGGAAAAAGACACTCGCAAGGTCATTCTTGTAATTTTCTAAAGATTCCATCCGCTACATTTTTAGGCATTCCCGCTTCGATTATCTGTTCGACTGAGGCCTCTTTCATTTTTTTCAATGACCCGAAATGCCGTAACAGCTGCTTTCTTCTTTTCTCACCTACACCTGGAATATCATCCAGAAGTGAATGAATGGCATTTTTCCCACGAAGCTGGCGATGGAAGGTAATCGCGAACCGATGCACTTCATCTTGGATTCTTTGTAGCAAGTAAAATTCCTGACTTCGCGAATCAAGTGGAATCAGTTCGAGCGGGTTTCCAATCATCAATTGGGATGTCCTGTGTTTTTCATCCTTAATAAGGCCAGAAAGCGGAATATCGAGACCGAGTTCATTTTCCAAAATGTCCCGAACGGCCTCCACATGTCCTTTCCCTCCATCGATGATGATCAAGTCAGGAAGTGGAAGGCCATCTTTTAAGACGCGTGAATATCTTCTTCGGACAACTTCACGCATCGATTCGTAATCATCAGGCCCTTTCACCGTTTTAATTTTATACTTTCGATACTCCCGCTTTTCCGGCTTGCCATCAATGAAAACGACCAAAGCAGATACAGGATCACTTCCTTGAATATTCGAGTTATCAAAAGCCTCGATACGATGTGGAGTGTAGATGCCTAACTTATCCCCTAAATTCTCCACTGCCTTGATCGTTCTTTCTTCATCCCGTTCAATTAATGAGAACTTCTCTTGAAGGGCGATGGAGGCGTTTTTATTTGCCAATTGCAGCATATCCTTTTTCGCGCCCCTTTTCGGATGAAGCGTTTTTACACCAAGCAAGCTCTCCGCCAGCTCGGCATCAACAGACTCCGGCAACAATATCTCTTTTGGCTTAAAGTGATTGGCCTTTTCATAAAACTGTCCGAGATACGTAAGAAGCTCCTGTTCCGGTTCATCGTAGACCGGAAAGAGCGAAACATCTCTTTCAATCAGTTTCCCTTGTCGCACAAAAAATACTTGTACGCACATCCACCCTTTATCATAGGCAAAACCGAATACGTCCCTGTCAATGAAATCAGTCGTCATCATTTTCTGTTTTTCCATTGTAATCTCGATGTGGGCAATTTTATCCCGATATTCCTTCGCCCGTTCAAAATCGAGCATTTCAGAGGCTTCAAGCATTTTTTCCGTGAGTTCTTTCTTTATCTCGGTATGACCGCCATTTAAAAATCGGTTAATATCATCGACGATTTGCTTATATTCCCGTTCCTCTACATCATAAACGCAAGGGGCCAAGCACTGGCCAAGGTGGTAATATAGGCAGACACGGTCTGGAAGCGTATTACATTTCCTTAATGGATAGATCCGATCCAGAAGTTTTTTCGTTTCATTGGCCGCAAAAGCATTGGGATAAGGACCAAAGTATTTCCCTTTATCTTTTTTGACTTTTCTCGTGATGATCAAACGCGGGTGTTTTTCAGCCGTCAACTTGATGAATGGGTAGGTCTTGTCATCCTTCAACATGACGTTATATTTTGGATCGTGTTTTTTGATTAAATTCAGTTCTAAAATAAGCGCCTCGATATTGGAGGAGGTAACGATATACTCGAAATCCTCGATTTCATTTACGAGCCTGAATGTTTTCCCATCATGTGAGCCCGTGAAATATGAGCGGACGCGGTTTTTCAATACTTTCGCCTTGCCAACATAAATGATCGTTCCCTGACGATCCTTCATTAAATAACAACCAGGCTGATCAGGGAGAAGGGCAAGTTTATTCTTTATCCGTTGATTCATGCATTCAGCCTCCTGTTCTCCCATTCTACAATCAATTATATATCAAGATACAAAAAAAAGCTTCAAGTCCGTAGACCTGAAGCTCTTCCTTCATTCAAATTAAGCGTGTTTAGCAAGAAGTTCAGCAAGAGCTTCCTTCGGTTGGAATCCAACCACTTTATCCACAACTTCACCGTCTTTAAGAACGATTAAAGTAGGGATGCTCATAACGCCGAATTTTCCAGCTGTTTCTTGGTTTTCATCAACGTCCACTTTTACGATTTTTGCTTTGTCGCCAATTTCTTCATCTAACTCGTGAAGAACAGGAGCGATCATTTTGCATGGTCCACACCATGGAGCCCAAAAGTCTACAAGAACGACACCTTCATTAGTATCTGCTGTGAATGTTTGATCAGTTGAATTTACGATAGCCATATATTTTATCCTCCTAAAATGTACTCAAATAACTATAGACAGTATAACATTGTAACAGGAACAGATGCTATTATTTTGCTTCAATGGTAGCATGTCCATAAACAGAGAAAAAATACTGCCTAGAACCTAATAGATTGTCATAAAAAGAAAAGGCGCTTGCCAGTTCATTCCCTGACAGACGCCTTTTCTTTTATATCAACTTACAATTCAAGCATTCACCTTTAACTTTTTGAATTCTTCCGTTAACAATGGGATAACTTCGAATAAGTCCCCGACGATTCCGTAATCGGCCACATTGAAAATATTGGCTTCAGGATCTTTATTGATGGCTACGATGATTTTGGAGTTGGACATCCCTGCTAAATGCTGGATGGCTCCGGAAATTCCGCAGGCAATATAAAGGTCAGGCGTAACAACTTTACCCGTTTGTCCGATTTGCAAAGAGTAATCGCAATAATCAGCATCACACGCACCACGAGAGGCTCCAACTGCTCCCCCAAGAACTTCAGCAAGCTCTTTCAAAGGTTCGAAACCATCTTCACTTTTCACACCTCGCCCACCGGCGATGACCACTTTCGCTTCTGAAAGGTCGACCCCTTCACTTGCCTTTCTTACTACATCCTTGATAATTGTACGTAAATCTTTAATATCCACATTTAATGTAGATACATCCCCAGAACGGGACTCATCTTTCGATAGAGGTTCAATGTTATTCGGACGGATTGTCGCGAATACAATACCGTCTGTGACGATTTTCTTTTCAAAGGCTTTACCTGAATATATCGGGCGAGTGAAAACAATATTTCCGCCTTCTTCTTCAATGGACGTCACATCTGAAATCAAACCTGATTCCAGCTTGCCAGCTAATTTAGGAGCCAAGTCTTTCCCTAATGCCGTATGACCGAAGAAAATGCCTTCTGGTTTTTCTTGCTCGATAATAGCTAGTAAACTTTGAGCATATCCATCTGATGTATATTGTTTTAATTGATTGTTTTCGACCACTACCACTCGGTCGGCACCATACTGAATCAATTCACTCCCAAAAGACTGAACACTGTCACCAACTAAAACACCTACGATTTCTCCGCCGTCTGCAGCAAGTTTAGCCGCTCCGATAGCTTCGAACGATACATTTCTAAGAGAACCATCGCGTACTTCGCCCAATACAAGAAACTTTCTAGCCATTTTTAAAAACCTCCTGTGCTCTATTTTATCTTTTTGTTGTGTTTTATTTTCAATAGAAATCCTTCTATTAAATTACTTTTGCTTCACTGCGTAATAATTGAACAAGTTCGCTAACTTGGTTCGGAATCTCACCATTCAATACTTTACCAGCTTCTTTTTTGGCTGGAAGGAAGATCTCAATCGTTTTTGTTTTTGCCTCGACATCGTCTTCTTCCAAATCCAAATCATCCAATTCCAACTCTTCAAGCGGTTTCTTCTTCGCTTTCATGATCCCCGGTAAAGATGGATAACGAGGCTCGTTCAAACCTTGCTGCGCCGTTACCAGCAGTGGAAGTGAGGCTTCGATTGTTTCTGAATCCCCTTCTACATCACGGATAACGCTTACATTTCCACCTGAAATGCTTAATTTCGTAATGGTTGTGATATAAGGGATATCCAATATTTCTGCTACACGCGGTCCTACTTGTCCAGATCCACCATCAATGGCCACGTTACCTGCAATGATCAGATCAGCTTCTTTATCTTTTAAGTACTCTCCAATAATTTTGGCAGTCGTGAATTGATCGCCATTTTCTATGTCGTCTTCGATATTTATTAGAACAGCTTTGTCAGCACCCATAGCAAGCGCTGTACGCAATTGTTTTTCAGCCTCTTCAGAACCGACGGAAATAACCGTTACTTCTCCACCTTGAGCATCACGCACTTGGATGGCTTCTTCTACGGCATACTCATCGTATGGATTGATGATGAATTCTGCTCCATCCTCATTAATTTTCCCGTTAGAAAGCGTAATTTTTTCTTCTGTATCAAATGTTCTTTTCAGTAGCACATAAATGTTCACGATAATACCTCCCGAATAATTTGAGTTTTGAAGATTGTGTTTTTTAGGCATACTTATAATGGTATTCTTCAGAATTCCTTAAAATCCTGCATTTTTTTTAAATATAAGTAATAAATTTACTAATCAAAAGGATGGCTTAAGGATCATTCTCCTTTAAATACCGGTTCCCTTTTATTTATAAAAGCATCGATTCCCTCTTTTGCATCAGCGCTGTCAAAGGCTTCTCCGAATAGGACGGTTTCCTTTTCTACACCTTTATAGTAGGAATCACCCTTCGAATAATTCAATAGTTCGATAGCGGACTTCAAGGCTAGCGGGCTTTTCTTGACAATCTTAGCGGCCAATTCCTTAGCTTTAGGCAATAATTCTTCATCAGTGTAAGCGTGGTTTGCCAATCCCCACTGTACAGCTTGTTGACCCGTTATTGGCTCACTCGTAAATAGCATTTCAGCAGCTTTTGCCGTTCCAACATACCGTGGTAGGCGCTGTGAGCCAGCATATCCAGGAATCAATCCAAGTTGCAGCTCAGGCAAACCTAATTTTGCACGTTCAGTTACTAACCGAATGTGACAGGCCATGGCCAGTTCCAGTCCTCCGCCAAGAGCAGCTCCGTGAATGGCTGCAATTACCGGCTTTGGAAACGATTCGATTCTCTCAAACACAGATTGACCATTTTGGGCTAGTTTCACAAAGGCTTTACCGTTTTCCACACTAGTGAATTCTTTAATATCCGCTCCAGCAGAGAAGAACCTTCCCTCACCATGGAGTAACACCACACGCACTTCTTCATTGCTTTCGATTTGATCGAAAGCCTGTGATAATTCTTCCACAATAGCGGAAGAAAGAGCGTTAGCAGGTGCATGGTTTATCGATATAATAGCAACGCGATCTTCGATTGCGAGTGTAAGGTATTCCATATTGATCTCCCCCATCATAGTCAAACTTTTTTGAAAATTCGTTATGTACTTCGGTAAAAGGCAGGTAGCCAAATGGCTAGAGGATGGGTCTGGCCATCCTCTATTTTGTCTTTACCGTTTCGTGCCACAACCACCGAGTAGAAGGCGATGAACATCTGACGCAAGGTCAGCAAGTGAATATTTTTGTTCATTCATCACCCAAGTTGTTGCCGTTTCATCAATCGTTCCAAAAATCATTTGCCTTGCGAGTAAGTTATTTAAATCAGGCAGGAATTCACCATTTTCTTTCCCATCGGTAATGATTTGATCAATTACATTTAAATATCCTTTTAATACTTCATTAATCCTAAGTCGTAATTCTTTGTTTGACTGTCTTAATTCCAATTGAGTGACAATTGCTAAATTCACGTCTTCTGAAAGGATTTGAAAATGTTTTTGAATTAATAGGAACAGTTTTTCTGAAACTGATGTCTTACCCTTTAATTCTTCTTCAATTTGTTCTACAAAGTAGCCCATTTTTTCATGAAATAATGATATTAAAATATCTTCTTTATTCTTAAAATAAAGATATATAGTACCATCTGCCACGCCTGCTTGCTTGGCAATTTTTGATACTTGCGCTTGGTAATAACCATTTTGTGCGATGACGATAACAGCTGCATCAATAATTTGGTTATACTTTGGTTTGTTGCGTTTCACTGGATGTCCCCTTTCAGAAAATGAATGAATCATCATTCATATTTCTATCATAAAATGATGACTCTCTACTGTCAAGCAAAAACTTCCATAGAGTCATAACATCCTTTTTCCATTCTACCCCTCATTACTTAAGGTTGTCCAGTTGTTCCGCAAACGGAGCTCACTATTACAGCTCCGTAAGATGTTTACGCCTCCTTTTTTTCTGGTGGGATTTTTTTCTTTTCCTCATCAATTAGGACTCTCCTCAAGATCTTACCAATGGTCGTTTTAGGTAGTTCCTCTCTAAATTCATAAAGACGTGGTACCTTATAGGAAGCTAAGCTCTTTCTCACAAACTGATTCAATTCCTCTTCCGTTACACTTGCCCCGTTCTTCAATACAACATAGGCTTTGACGGTTTCCCCACGATATGGATCAGGAATTCCTGCCACTACTACTTCCTGTATGGCCTCATGTTCATACAGAACCTCTTCCACCTCACGTGGATAAATATTAAATCCACCTGCAATTATTGTATCCTTCTTGCGTTCCACTACATAAAAGAACCCTTTTTCATCCATATAACCTAAATCACCCGTAAGAAGCCAGCCGTTTTTAAATGTGTTTTCCGTGTCTTCAGGACGATTCCAATAGCCCTTCATAACCTGGGGCCCCTTAATCGCTATTTCACCGATTTCATTTGGCGGAAGTTCTTCACCCGTTTCCAACGAAAGGATCACTGAGTCTGTATCCGGCCAAGGCAAACCGATGCTTCCTTTGACCCGAGGTTGATCCCAAATGAAATTGGCATGGGTAACTGGAGATGTCTCCGAAAGACCAAAACCTTCAACTAGCTTTCCACCCGTCACTTTCTCAAATTGCTCCTGAACTTCTAATGGTAGGGGTGCCGATCCACTCATGCACGCTTCAATGGAGGACAGGTCATACTTGGAGACGTCAGGATGATTCAATAGGCCGATATACATCGTAGGTGCCCCTGGAAACAATGTCGGTCTCTGCTTTTGAATAGTTTTCAATGTAGACTCGACATCAAACTTCGGCATGATGATCATCGTATTCCCTTCCATAACGGAAAGAATCAAAACTGTCGTCAATCCGTACACATGAAAGAATGGTAGGATAGCCAGAATCCGCTCTTCGCCTCGTTTACATCTATAAAGCCAAGCATTGCACATTTTCGTATTCGCAAGTACATTCTTGTGGGTAAGCATGACACCTTTAGGGAAACCGGTTGTCCCCCCGGTATATTGCAAGAGCGCCAAGTCATTCTCCACATCGATTGGCTCTGCTATTTCTTCTGACATTTTCCGCTTCATGATTTCCGTGAATAAATGATGATTTCCTTCATGCTCCACTTTGACCACTATGCCATATTCCTTCTTTTGAATGAACGGATAGATAAGATTCTTCGGGAAAGGCAAGTACTCCTTGATAGCGGTTACAATAATATGTTCGATTTCCGTACTCCGGGCGACTGCGGTGACACGAGGAAATAATATGTCCATCGCTATGATGATCTTCGCTCCAGAATCCTTCATTTGATGTTCTAATTCACGTTCCGTATAGGTAGGATTCGTTTGGACGACCACTCCACCAGCCATCAAAATTCCAAAAAAGCTGATGACTCCCTGTGGGCAGTTAGGAAGCATGACCGCAACACGCTCTCCCTTTTGGAGACCGATGCTCTTTAAGTAGGATGCAAACTTCGTAGCAGATTCATAAACTTCTTTGAAAGTTAATTCCTTTCCCTGAAAATGTATGGACACCTTATCTGGAAATTCATCTGCAGCCTCCTTCAATAATGAATAAAGAGGTTTATCATCGTAGGTTAAAACGGTTGGTATTTGTTCCGGATACATGGCTTGCCATGGCTTATTGCTCATTTGCCCCCTCCTTCTGAATATTCTTAATACTCATACTCATTATAATACAACCGGTATTTTCTTACAATTACTGTATTCAGAAAAAATAAGCATAAAGGAGGATAATCGGTTGAAGAGGATTTAACTCCTTCGTATTAAAAATATTCATGAGGGGATTTTCGATTCAATTAACAGTTAGGATTAGGCATGACTCCTCGTTCAGTTTCTAACTCTAAACCAATAACGATAGAGTTCTTTAAAACCTAATGTTGCATAAAGATTCCGTGCAGGTTCATTCGTTAACACCACTTGAAGATAGGCGTTATTCGCTCCATTCTCCTTTCCCCAATACAGGAGATTTGTAACGAGTTTCGTTCCATAGCCCCGGTTTCGGTAGGCCTCCTCGGTGGCGATATTAAATAGACCTATGTATTCATCCTCCAGAATACCGAGTCCACATGCTAGCGTTTTCTCCTTTTCATCCGTCAAAAAGATAAAACAGGTAGTTGGAATGATTTGTTCCAGCACCTTCCTGAAAATGGGCTGATTTCTTTTGTGTATGTTATTTAATCTACAAAAATCTGCAAACCGCGCTTCTGGCATCTCTTTATACATGAGCACATTGGTTAAACTCGGTGCTTCCATATGTGCTAATGACAAAGCTTGCACACTGGTCCTACTTTCGATACTATAATTCAAGGCTTCAAGGGTATCGTCTAAATCGTCCGGACTAGCCAGTGGAGTGATTTTATAAGACACCTGGATGTTCCGTTCCAAGAAAGCTTTTTCACTAGATTCTATTTTTCTATTCAGATCTTCATAAGAAGGATAAAGGGGATTTACCGAATTTGCCCTTTTGGTATACCCATCGGCAAAGCGTAAAACCCACCCATCACACAACTGCGTTTGCAATGCCGGCAAAGCGTTCATTGATAGCTCTTCAATTTTCCTTATCAGTTTAGGCTGAACCATTATTTCTTCCTCCATGTACTAGGCTTCGTAAATAATTATATAAAAAAAGAACCCAAATAAAGAAGCGACGCAACGGCCGCTTCTTTTCAGGTCAAGAATACCATATAGATGATTCCGAGCAGAAAAAAAATTCCGCAACAAATAATTAAAACTTTTGCAAGCTTCTCCACAGTTTTCTCCCTCTCATGCAGGACATTAAGATATTCCAGCGCCGATGACAAAGGATAGGGCGATTGAAATGATCATCGCAAGAAATCCCACTGCCCGATTATCTTTTTGTATCTCTTCATCTATTTTAAATCCCGGGGTCATAAATTCAAAAATAAAATAACCGATGAGTAGCAGGATAAAACCGTATACACCCCAGCCTATCATTGTAAGTAGCGAGTTCTGATGGAGAATGGACTGTTGGAACACATAGGCGATTCCAAAAATCTTGCCCCCGGTGGCCATCGCGACAGATAAATTCCCCTGTTTGATTTCCTCCCAGTTTTTGTACTTGGTGACAAGTTCAAAAACGGCTAAAAAAACAATTATGCATAATATAACGACACTATATCTGGCTGCTATATACACATACTCATTTTCCCATATGTTCTCCATGAGACAACTCCCTAACGGTATTCGACCATTCCTGCTAAGCAGCGTGCCTGAATGGCCACTTTCCTTTATTTAAATTCTACGACCGTCACACCAGTTCCGCCTTCTCCAGCTTCCCCGAAACGGATTTTCTTGACTGATCTGTGATTCTTCAAATATTCTTGGACCCCGGACCGGAGCGCACCCGTCCCCTTACCATGAATGATGGACACACGCGAATATCCTGCCAGCAATGCATCATCGACATACTTTTCGACCCTCGACAATGCACTTTCATATCGTTCCCCACGAAGGTCTAGCTCCAGGCTAACATGATAATCTCTTCCTTTGATCGTGGTTAACGGCTTCGTTTCTTTCGCCTTTGTCGTTTTAATGAATTCAAGGTCGGACTCTTTCACCTTCATTTTCATGATGCCGATTTGTACCTGCCATTCATTATTTGAGACTTTTTCAATCAGACTACCTTTTTGTCCAAAGCTTACAACCTTCACTTCATCTCCAGGTTTCAGAGTTTTATCCAAAGGCTTAGCTGCTTTTTTGGTTGACTTCTTCACTTTTGGCGCTGCTTCTTCCAGCCGTTTTTTCGCATCGATCAGTTCGTGCTCTTTTACATCGGCATGCTTTTCAAAACGGAGTTGGCGCAAGTCAGCAATAATCGCTTCCGCTTCTTTTTTCGCTTGTTCAACGATTGCCTCTGCTTCTTTGGCCGCTTTTTCACCCATCGCATCTCGTTCTTCATTATACTGTTCCATTTGCTTTTGAAGATCCTTGTGCAGAATGTCGGCCTGTTTTAGAAGCTCGGCTGCTTCTAGTTCCTCTTCTTCTGCCTTCTTACGGCTATCTTCAAGAGAAGCTATCATATTCTCGACTTTATTCGTATCCTCGCCAATATGGCTACGGGCATTGCTAATGACGCTCTCTTCCAAACCAAGACGCTTGGAAATTTCAAATGCATTACTCCGACCAGGAACACCGATAAGGAGCTTATAGGTCGGGCTCAAAGTCTCGACGTTGAATTCGACGCTTGCATTAATGACGCCTTCACGGTCATACCCATAGGCTTTCAGCTCAGGATAGTGAGTGGTGGCAATCACGCGCGCACCACGCTTGTAGACTTCATCCAATATGGAGATCGCCAGTGCGGCACCTTCTTGAGGATCGGTTCCCGCTCCAAGTTCGTCGAACAATACAAGGCTTTCATGGTCGACATTCTTTAATATATCGACAATATTGACCATATGGGAAGAGAACGTACTCAAGCTTTGTTCGATTGACTGTTCATCCCCGATATCTGCATAGATGGAGGAGAATACGGCCGTTTCAGAACCATCAAGAGCAGGGATTTGCAGACCTGCCTGGGCCATTAACGTACAAATGCCTATTGTTTTGAGTGTTACCGTCTTACCTCCTGTATTCGGTCCGGTGATGACAATCGTCGTAAAATCTTCTCCAAGGAAGATATCATTGGCAACGACTACATCCGCTGAAATAAGCGGGTGTTTCGCCTTGAATAGTTTCACGCGGCCTTCATTGTTCAAACGTGGTTTCGACCCTTTTATCGCTTTGGCGTATTTTGCCTTTGCAACAAGGAAATCCACATGGGCAAGCACCTTGACGTTATGGAATAGTTCTGGAGTGAACTCGCCTACTTTTTCGGAAATCTCGACCAAAATGCGTTCGATTTCCTGTGTTTCCTTTACACGTGTTTCCTGAAGGACATTATTCAATTGGACAATCACCTGTGGTTCAATGAACAGGGTTTGTCCTGATGAAGATTGGTCATGGATGATTCCACCATACACACTACGGTATTCCTGTTTTACAGGAATGACAAAGCGGTCATTTCGAATCGTAATGATGGCATCTGACAACATTTTCGTTGCATTCGAAGAACGAATCATGCTTTCGAGTTTTTCACGAACCCTGCTTTCATTCGTGCGAATCTGGTTACGAAGCGTGCGCAACTTATCACTTGCCGAATCCATCACTTCCCCATGTTCGCTAATAGCATAGGTAATTTCCTGTTGCAAATCAATCAGGGGATGAAGCGAATCGATAAACTCAGCCAATAGCGGAACTTCAATCTCCTGTTCCGCGATTTCTTCGAAAAATCGAGTCAAGATCCGACCAGCACGAATGGTGCTAGCCGTTTCCATCAATTCCATCGGGGATAACATGCCACCGATTTGCGCCCTTTTAGCCTGCAGGCGGATATCGAATATCCCTCCCAATGGAAGATTACCTTTTAACCGGACAATTTTAGCCGCCTCATCCGTTTCATCCTGCCATCTCGATACTTCCTCGAAGTCGGTGGAAGGCATTAATTGCTGTGCCTTCTCCTTCCCGATTGCAGACGAAGCATGGGAAACCAATTGTTCTCTAATTTTATCAAATTCCAATGTCTTTAAAGCTTTATTATGCATGGAGTTAAGACTCCTCCTCAGTGAGTAAATAATTAGTCATTTCTCTTTAAAAACGTCAATAAACCATCCGTATCCATCGCGTTAAGAACCGTTGTTTTTTTAATCCATCCTTTTTTAGCAGAAGATACGCCAACCGGCATATGTTCAAGCATATCAATACTATGGGCATCAGTATTGATCACAACCGTTACTCCCGCTTCCTGCGCTTTACGTAGATGAGGCGGAGCCAAGTCCAAACGGTTCGGGTTTGCATTCAACTCAAGTGCCGTATTCGTCTCGCGTGCCAGTTCAATTAGCATATCCATATCGACATCATATCCCGATCGTCTGCCGATGATTCTTCCTGTCGGATGGGCAATAATATCGACATGCGGGTTATTCAATGCCGTTTTTAATCGTTCCATGATCGTTTCCCGGGGCTGAGAAAAGCTCGAGTGGATGGAGGCGATGACCAAGTCCATCTCTGCCAGCAATTCATCATCGTAATCAAGGGTTCCATCTGGAAGGATATCCATTTCGATTCCTGATAGGACCGTAAAATCATCATATTTTTCATTAATGTCATGAATGATCTGTTTTTGTTCGCGCAACCGCTCTGCAGTCAAGCCATTCGCCACTTTCAAGTATTGTGAATGGTCAGTGATGGCCATATATTTATAGCCTTTGGCCCGACATGCTTCAACCATTTCTTCAATCGAATAAGCACCATCGCTCCAAGTGGTATGCATATGCAGGTCACCCTGAATATCTTCTACCGTTATAAGCGGTTCACTTTCATTGTACTGTTCCACTTCCGTCCCATCTTCACGTAATTCGGGTGGAATGAGCGGGATGCCGAAATGATTGTAAAATTGCTCTTCTGTTTCGAAGGTCAGAATTTCTCCCGTTTCAGCTACCTCCACGCCATATTCACTTATCTTTTCTCCCCGTTCTTTAGCCAACTGGCGCATACGGACATTATGTTCCTTCGAACCGGTGAAATGGTGAAGAGTCGTGGTGAACTCTTTATCCTGCACGATCCGGAAATCGACAGAAATATCATATTCATAATCAAGGACGACCGAAACCTTTGTATCACCTGCGGCAATGACTTGCTTAATGCCAGGCAATGAAAGAAGCTGTTCCTTCACCTCTTCGGGGTGGTCCGTGGATATGATGAAATCAAGATCTTTAACCGTTTCCCTCATTCTTCGCATACTGCCGGCTCTTGATGAGCGCGTGATATGCTCCATATTGCCAATCGCCATCTCGATATCGTCAGCAATCGGTCTCATGAAAGCAAGTGGAAGACGGTCAGGCCTTGATCCAGCCTCGGCAATGGCTGATAAGATCTTTTCTTCTGTTTTTTTACCGAAACCGGTCAGAGCCGCGACACGCCCCTCCACACATGCCAGTTTAAGGTCATTCACATCATTAATATGTAATTCTTTGTGTAGCTTGGCGATTTTTTTACCGCCTAATCCCTGAAGTTGTAAAAGCGGTATCAAGCCCTTCGGCACCTGCTCCTGAAGCTCTTCAAGAACGGTCGACTTCCCTTCATTGATAAATTCTTCAATGACGGATGCCGTCCCTTTCCCGATGCCATTCAACGCCGTAAAGTCATCGATGGCCGTTAGACTCCGGTCATCGGTTTCCAATGCACCAGCCGCCTTGCGGAAAGCCGATACTTTAAACGGATTTTCTCCTTTAAGTTCCATGTATATGGCTATCTTTTCCAATAATTTTATAATATCTTTTTTATTGATTGTCATTTTTTTCACCACCAAAATTAGTAGGGAAACTCCCTTGGATACTTTCTTAAAGATACCTTTCTTAACGCCAAAGTACAAGCCGTTCGATTATTACTTATACGAATCAACGATTAGGTAATCCCAGGCTGATCCACAGAAAAGGGCCCGCCCTTCCAAAGATGACGGTTTACAACTTTGAAAGGTAATGGACCCCAATTTAATGCGCTTATGAATTTACTTATTAAACCAAAGGTCTTCCACCTGTTCGGATAGGAACGGAGTATGTTTCACGATTGATTCTGCCAGGAAGGAGCCGGTAAGCGGTTCCTGGATGGAATCCATTGGCAGCAAGGCACCTATGTATAATATAATAAACATGATAAGATAGACTTCGGCAAATCCCAATATCGCGCCTCCCCAACGATTCAACTGTTTTAGGATCGGCAGGTAGGTGATGAAATTGAGCATTGATCCAAGCATTTGCCAAAGAATCTTAGTGGCAAAGAACACGATGGCAAAGGCGATGGCATTGTAATAAGCCGTCTCAAGCCCAACCGATTCGAAAAACATATTAAGCGTCGAAGAATCACCTATGGAAGGGAATGGAATCCACATTTTCAAGTTGGGGGCAAGATCCCCATAGAAGACATAGGCAATAATGAAGGCTACGATAAAACCTGTCATATGAACCAGTTGTAAAATAAAGCCACGCTTCAAACCGATTAATACACCGATTAAAAGAATGGCCAGAATTGCTAAATCAAGCATGTACTCAGTCCTTCTCTCTCTTTAATTCCAGTTGAAGCTGGTCCAGTTCATCTTTTAATTTAATATATTCGTGGATCGTGTTCACTGCGGTCAGTACCGCAAGCTTACTCGTATCCAAATGTGGGTTTTTCATACTGATTTCTCTCATTTTCTCGTCGACCATCGAAGCAACTAGGCGCATATGACTCGCGCTTTCCGTACCGACGATTGTATATGGTTGTCCGTATATGTCAACTGTCGTTTTATTTCGTTTATCGTCTGACAAAATGATGCCTCCAATCTAAACAATCCTATTTCTATCATATCATGAACTTTTTCGTCATGAAAGAGAGTACATCGTCATTTCTCGCATAAAAATTGCAATAATTTGTAAGTTATAAATTCCTTTAGTATGAATGATCCCTTAATAAATCAAATTGAGCGAGGAGTCCATTAATTATGTCCCATGTTGTATTACTTACAAGTCCTATCCAAATCCAAGCAATGAAAGCCCATTATATGAATAGCTCAGTTGCAAAGCTTCCACCTGGGAGTATATTTTCAGCCAAGCCCCCGCTCTGTACCGTAACCGGTTATAAATCCGGAAAGGTCCTGTTTCAGGGAAAAAATGCAGAATTGGAAGCTGCAAAATGGCAAAAGGATGCAGTAGCACCGAAGAAGAAGCCGGACTCTTCATCCACTTCCACAGTCAAAGTTCATCGTTATTTGCCGCCGGCCAACATTGCCACGATGTCGGTTATTGGTTCCGATGAAGTCGGGACCGGCGATTATTTTGGCCCCATTACCGTCGTTGCTGCCTATGCAAAAAAAGAACAGTTACTTTTATTGAAAGAACTTGGTGTTCAAGATTCAAAAAACCTGAAAGATCCACAAATCATCGAAATTGCTAAACAAATCAAGGATGTTGTCCCATTTAGCCTGTTGACGTGTGATAATCCGAAATACAATATGCTTCAGGCAAAAGGGATATCTCAAGGAAAGATTAAAGCACTCCTCCATAACCAAGCCATCAAGCACCTTATTCAAAAAATACAGCCAGAGCAAGCGGAGGCGGTCCTGATAGACCAATTCGCCCAGCCAAATGTATTTTTCAATTATTTGAAAGGCCAGGAGCCCTTTCAGGCTAACGCTACCTATTTATGCACGAAAGCGGAAGGCATTCACCTTTCCGTTGCGGCCGCTTCGATTCTCGCTCGTTACGCATTTGTGAAACGCTTTGACCTATTGAGCGAAAAGGCCGGTTTTAGAATCCCCAAAGGAGCAGGCTTTGCCGTCGACGAGGCAGCGGCACGCTTAATCCATGAAAAAGGGATCGACGCCTTGAATGACTTTACGAAAACACATTTTGCCAATACGGAAAAAGCAAAAAAAATATATCACAAGAAATACGGGAAATGAGAACGGGAATTGGAAACGTAAATGCCTTTGGGCTTGCTTCTTATGATAGTAAGATGAATGTATTCAGAAGATCTTGTCGACTATAAGAAAGTACATATTATTAGGAGGCGGTCTTCATGCAATTATCAGCAAGAAACCAATTAAGTGGAAGAATCACTGAAGTTAAAACAGGACCTATTTCAACGGAAATAACCATGAGTATCAATGGTGTAGACATCGTATCCAGCATTACAACGGCTTCTGCAGAATCGATGGATCTAAAAGTGGATGATCAGGCGACAGCAATCATCAAAGCAAGTTCCATCATGATTGCAAAGTAACTGATACATATCCTAATAGAAGACTCTCACCCACCTTTCATTCTAGAGAAGTGAGTGAGAGTCTTCTTTTAAATTTGCATCCTATCAAACGAAGGCGTTACACCCAGAAAAACAGCCTCCTGAAATGCCAGGAGGCTGCCTTTTTTGATGCGATTTATCTTATCCTCGTAATTCTGCTCCGGCTTTTTCTTTAACCGCTGCAAGCACTTTTTCATGCGCTTTGGTGATATCCTCGTCCGTCAATGTACGTTCCGGATCGAAGTATTTCAATGAGAAAGCGATGGATTTCTTGCCTTCTTCCATTTTTTCGCCTTCGTATAAGTCAAAGATGTTGACTTCTTTCAATAACTTGCCACCCGCTTCCAAAATAATATTTTGGATGTCGCCGGCTTTCGCTGCTTGCTCGACTACTAACGCGATATCGCGTGTGGTCGATGGATAGCGTGGGATCGTTTGATATGCAATCGGCGCCACTTCCGCTTCAGCCATAGCTTTGAATGAAAGTTCGAAGATGTATGTTTCCTTTATATCCAAATCCTTCTGAACGGTTGGATGCACTTGGCCGATGAAGCCGATTACCTCACCATGCAACAGTACTTCCGCTGTCCGTCCTGGATGCATATCTTTGATTTCCGCTTGGCGATAGCTGATTTGATCAGTTAACCCCAGCGTATCGAAAATTGCTTCGATCACGCCTTTTGCTACATAGAAATCAACCGATTTCTTTTCGCCTTGCCAAGGTTGAGATTCCCATAGTCCTGTAATAACTCCAGCTACATGCTCTTTCTCTTCAGGAAGCTCTTGATTGTCTTTTTTGAAGAAGACAGAACCAATTTCATATAGAGCAAGTGAGTCAAGCTGGCGAGCATTATTATATTTCACGACTTCTAATAATTGTGGAACGATGCTTAAACGCAACTGGCTCCGTTCTTCACTCATCGGCATGGCCAAACGGATGGAATCACGGGCGTTCAATGCAAATTGAGCCGCTTTGTCCTCGCTTGTCAACGAATACGTAACCGCTTGATACAGTCCTGCTCCTTCAAGGGTACGGCGGACTTTACGACGTTTCATTTGATAATCCGTCAATTGGCCAGGAGTCGCGGCACCAACCGGCAATGTTGCTGGAATGTTGTCATATCCATAAAGACGGGCAGCTTCTTCCACTAAATCCGCTTCAATCGTAATATCTCCACGGCGTGTAGGAACGGTGATCGTGAACGTTTCATTGTCCAGAGCCACTCCAAATTGAAGACGTTTGAAGATGGATTCCACTTCAGCGACAGACATATCCGTGCCAAGAAGCGTATTGATTTTTTCAAGGGTAATGCTAATGACAGCTGGCTCCATTGTCAGTTCATCAACCTCTGCCGTTCCTTGAAGAATCGTTCCGCCTGCATATTGTGCAATCAATTGAGCTGCACGTTCTCCAGCTTCACGCACGCGAGCTGGATCGACACCCTTTTCAAAACGGGCACTTGCTTCACTACGTAATCCATGATCTTTCGAAGCTTTACGTACAACCGTCCCGGCAAAATAAGCACTTTCGATAATGACGGTCGTTGTATCATTCTTCACTTCTGAGTTTGCCCCGCCCATTACTCCTGCAATCGCAACTGGCTCGGTGCCGTTCGTGATGACCAGATGATCTGGCGATAATGTACGTTCCGTTTCATCCAAAGTAACGATCTTTTCGGCTTCGTTCGCTTTACGGATGACAATTTCCTTTGAACCCAAACGATCATAATCAAAGGCATGTAGTGGCTGACCATATTCAAGTAAAATGTAATTCGTAATATCGACCACGTTGTTATGCGGACGAATGCCTGCTGACATAAGGCGGGTCTGCATCCAAAGTGGAGATGGACCTACTTTTACGTCCTTGATGATTTTAGCGATGTATAATGGATTATCTTCTTTTGCTTCCACTTTGATGTTGATATAATCAGTGGCTTTTTCCGTTGCTTCTTCTTTTTCGATAACTGGCCATTTCACGTCACGACCAAGAATGGCTCCGACTTCATAAGCAACACCGAGCATGCTTAAAGCATCTGAACGGTTTGGCGTTAAACCAAGTTCCAGCACTTCATCGCTTAAACCAAGCTCTTCTAGTGCATCTTTGCCAACTTCCACATCATTAGGGAATACAAAAATGCCTGTTGCATAATCTTTAGATACAATCTTGGATTCGAAACCTAATTCTTGAAGCGAGCAAATCATTCCGTGAGATTCTTCTCCGCGAAGCTTGGCTTTCTTGATTTTAAAGTTACCTGGAAGTACAGCGCCAACAGTCGCTACGGCTACTTTTTGGCCTTTATCCACGTTCGGGGCCCCACAGACGATTTGTACAGGAGCCTCCGCTCCAATATCAACCAGGCATTTATTCAGTTTATCGGCATTCGGATGCTGTTCGCGTTCTAGTACGTGTCCGATGACAATCCCTTTAAGCCCTTCACTTTTCTTTTCTACCCCTTCAACCTCAATGCCGCTCTTCGTGATTTTATCCGCAAGCTCAGTTGCATTGATGCCGGAAAGGTCTACATATTCCTGCAACCATTTATATGATACAAACATGGTAGGTCCTCCTCTTTAAAATTAAAATTTATGCTTCATGATGATGGAATTGTTTTAAGAAACGAACATCGTTTGTATAGAAGTGACGGATATCATCCACGCCGTATTTTAGCATCGCGATCCGTTCTACACCGATTCCAAAAGCGAATCCGGAGTATTTCTTCGAATCGAATCCAGCCATTTCAAGGACATTCGGATGAACGATTCCTCCACCCAGCACTTCGATCCATCCTGTTTGTTTACATACATTACAACCTTTACCGCCACAGATTTTACATGAGATATCCACCTCTACTGATGGCTCCGTGAAAGGGAAGAAACTTGGACGAAGACGGATTTCCCGGTCTTGGCCGAATACTTTCTTAGCAAATACATCAAGTGTTCCTTTCAGGTCGCTCATGCTGATGTTTTCATCGATGACCAAGCCTTCAATTTGCTGGAATTGATGCGAGTGCGTTGCGTCATCATTATCACGACGATACACTTTACCTGGACAAATGATTTTAACCGGACCTTGGCCTTTATGTTTTTCCATCGTTCTTGCTTGTACTGGAGACGTGTGGGTACGCATCAAAATCTCATCCGTTATGTAGAATGAATCTTGCATATCACGTGCTGGATGGCTCTTCGGCAAGTTCAATGCCTCAAAGTTGTAATAGTCCGTTTCGACTTCAGGACCTTCAGCCACTGTGTATCCCATACCGATGAATAGGTCTTCAATTTCCTCGACGACCCGTGTTAACGGATGAAGATTTCCTTTCTTAACCGGACGGCCTGGTAATGTCACATCAATCGTTTCTGTTGCAAGCTTCTTATTAACGGCAGCTGTTTCTAATGCCGCTTGTTTTTCCTCGATTTTCGACGCGATGGCTCCACGGACCTCATTAGCTAGCGCTCCGATTTTCGGACGTTCCTCAGCTGATAATTTCCCCATTCCGCGTAATACCTCTGTAATCGGCCCTTTTTTCCCTAAATAAGCAACACGGACTTCATTCAGTGCTTTTAGTTCGGAAGCTGCGGCAACTTTTTGCAACGCTTCTTCCTGCAGTTCTAGTAAACGTTCCTGCATCATGTCTTCCTCCTTTAGTTTTCCTTTTGTAAAAATGAACACAAAAAAACCCCACTCCCAGAAAGGGACGAGGTTTATGTATCGCGGTACCACCCTTATTAGTGCCATCTGCTAAAAAGCATGAAGCACTCACTCATAAAAAATAACGGCTCTTCACCGGAACATTTTTCAGACACTCTGTCTTCCCAATGCCAACTCGAAAGGTGAATTCCCTTAAGCAGTGCCATAAAAATGCTTTCAGTCACGGCATTTTTTCCCTGGTTATGGATGTCTTAAGTTACTACTCTTTGTCATTGTTGTTTTCATTATAAAATTCTGTTTCATTATATTATAAATGAACGGCCGTTTCAAATTGATTTTCTTAAATAGTACATTAAAATACCGGCCGCGATCCCGACATTCAGTGATTCACTTTTCCCGTAAATCGGAATATAAAGGTTTTTGGTCGTTTTCACCAATAATTCCTTGGAAACTCCTTGGCCTTCATTACCGACGAGCAGTGCAAATCGCGAAGACCTTTCCACCTCTTCAAAGGGCGAGCCACCTTCTAAGGCCGTGCCATAAACCGGCATGCCTTGTTGCTTCAGTTCATCAATGATCTCGGAAAGATTCCCTTTAACCACCGGCATATGAAACAGGCTTCCCTGCGTGGAACGGACCACTTTCGGATTATACAAATCGGCACACCCTTCTCCTAGAATGACAGCATCGATTCCGGCTGCATCAGCTGTCCGGATCATCGTGCCGATATTGCCTGGATCTTGCACCGCATCGATCAACAGTAGTTTGTCCGGATTGATGGAAGACATGCTCATGGTTTTCTGTTCACAGACAGCGGCTATTCCTTGTGGGCTCTCCGTATCGCAAATCGCCTTCATGATATCAGTTTTCACATAGATGACATCCGTGCCTTCAAGCGAAAAATGGGCCGGCATTTCTGTTTCTTCATTTACGATTACTTCCATGACGATTTCTGCCTTCAATGCTTCTTCAACAAGATGAAAACCTTCTACTAAATACGTACCGGTTTTATCCCGTTCTTTTTTGGTCAATAATTTTTTCCACTGCTTCACCTGAGGGTTTTTTACAGACTCAATATATTTCAAGGTAAACGCTCCTTTAATATTTCACGCTAATTATCCTATTATAACGTAATTCGTATACATATTGAATGCCTGTTTGTGAAATGCTAGTTATGTGAGTCATTATGTGTTAGAGGAGGAAAAATCATGAATTTAAATTTACGCAATGCCATTATTCAGAATGTATCCGGAAATACGCAAGAACAGCTAGAGGATACGATAGTCGATGCGATTCAAAATGGTGAGGAAAAAATGCTACCAGGTCTTGGCGTATTATTCGAGGTCATCTGGGAAAATTCATCCGAACAGGAAAAGCAGGAAATGATTACGGCTCTTGAATCTGGATTAAAAAAATAACAGCCATCCACGGCTGTTATTTTTTCGGCTCATAAGTGATCCGTATTAATGCGATTTTTGATGTATGGGTCCGTTAAGTCAGGGTTCTCATCGCTATCTTGTGGCACCTTTCCGTCCCCGGGAGCCGTGGTCCGATTCAGTGCGTCTCCTACATCCAGTGAATGTTTGGTGTCAGCGGAAAACGGATCTGCATGGGGATCGCTCGCTATCGTTCCCTCATAATCCTCTGGTCTTGGTTTCTTATACTGCTCCGTGGAATTCGACTTCATCTCTTTCTCCTGTGCCCGTTTCGATCCCATCTCTTGATTATCATAGATGTTGGTTGAATTCCCATGAAGTTCTTCGCCTTTACCTGGCTGTGCCTCTACTTCACTTGCTTGATAGGCATTCGCCGTCGTTTCAGGGAAAAGATTCGGATCCGGATTATTCACGATACCGGTTTTAAGTGGGTTATTCTCTTGGGAGGTAATATGATCTTCGGTCTCTATTGGGGTCTCGTCGTCAAGAAGAATCAAGAACTTCCCGGCTTCAACTTCATTTATATAAGCCGTGGCTTCACTATCGGCTAAACCCAGATTCCCTAAACGATTTCTGATATCACCGGATCCTTCATTCAAGAAGAAGTGTTTCACTTTTTCTACGAATGAATCATCATCCTGGTTCGTGATAATATCGACGTCCTCATTCTGGCTATTGTTCACAAAAGCCACATCTTCTTTTTTATTCGCGATTACGGTGATTTTCTCACTATCCCATCCTTTTAAATGAAGCGCCTGGATTTCCTTGTTTGCTTCGGAACTAGAATCATAAACACCATGCAATGTTTTTCCCATGAATTATTCCTCCTTTTGTAGCATTACTATTTAATCTTGTTATACCCTTACCATCCAAAATTAAACAAAAATCAGGCTCTAGCCAGTCGATAAGGATTTAATTCCACTCGTCATGAACCTAAAAAAAAGACCTGCCGTCTCGTAAACGGCAGATCATTCTCTATTAATCCCTTAACGAAGTTTTTGTTGTTCTTCAAGGGTTTTCACATTTCTCTTTTCTTCTAATGGGTCATGCCCTACTCCGGTATTGACCCCAGTATTGACTCTTCCGGTATTGAGAGAATCGCGATTCTTCACTGAATCCGTTTTATTTAAAGCATCTCTCTTGGTCGTTTCACCTAGATTTTTTTCACGTACGATGGATGAATCACTACTATCAAGCTGGATATCTTCTTTTTTAAGAGTATCCTGAACTTGTTCAGTGTCTTGTACCACTTGTTTCTTGATGACAATTTCATCAGTGACCACCGGTTTTTTGGTCACTTCCAATTTTTCCTCAACAACTGGAATTCTTACAGTTTCCCCATCTTTAATGCTTCCTGCTTCCAGTCCGCTTTCTCTACCTGTAACAGGCCGACGTTCAATCGTTACTTCTTCGTGCTCAACCGGAACATTAATGGTTTTTTGCTGTTCCTTCACTTCTTTATCGATGACGACTTCGCCTGCCTGAACTCTTTCTTTATCAATATTCAACTGTTCTTCACGTAGTCGAATCGTTTTTTCATCTTCTGTCGTTCCACGACCACGGCCATTCATGACAGAAGTATCCTTATCGTTCACTAAACCATTCTGTACAGTTCCGTTGGTTCCGTTGAAACGCGGGTTTTCCGAGTTGCTATCCAACGTCTTTCCAACCGGACGGGTGCTTCCTTCTGTTCCAGCCTTGAATGAATCTCTTGGTGCAGTTAGATGACCTTTGCCTTCTTCAACTAAAACCAACACTTTTCCTCGTTCTACATCATACACATATTCAGCTGCTTCACTATTAGAAAGCCCTGCATCCGCTAGTTTCGTTGAAAGGTTCGCATGCTCATCTGGCATGAAGAAGCGTGCCACCTTGTCCATAAAGCTATCATCATGTGATGCATTCGTAATGGTATGGACATCCGTTTCCCTTTGTTGATTCGTAAAGTCCAGTGTTTCTTCTTTGTCTGCTACAACCGTTATATCTTCCCCTTCATAGCCTTTCGCTTTAAGTGCATTGATTGCTTGGATCACTTCTGCATTAGATTCATATACTCCATAAACTGTCTTATTCATATTAAATTCCTCCTCGTATTTTATCGATGTATTTGGTAGTTGGTATATTTAGAATGTACCCGTTAGTATGCGAACTAAACGAATAAGCCATATTACATTTGTGTTATAACATTACATTACGTTCTCAAAAACGAATGCCTTTTCCCTCCAGACCCCATCTGGACTAGGGATGCAAGCATTATATAAATGTAATGTTTAGAATCAATACCCCATTTTACTAGTTTTCATAAACTCAATAGATTCGCTTTCTTCTATATATAGGCGTCCTACCTACTAAAGAAGTGTCTCCAAATCTCCCCAACTGGAATTTTAGAAACAAAAAAACCCCCTCCTGTTTAAGATTATCCTTAAAGCAGGAGGGGGTTTTACTCTCATTATGGAATCATCCAAGAAAGGATGCCATTTTGCAAGAACGTGATAATACATACAAGAAGCAATAAGAACAAACTATGCTTGAGGGTGAATCTCAATAATTCGGACTCCCTACCAGCCAGTCCGACAGCCGCACAAGCGATGGCAATCGACTGAGGGGAAATCATCTTTCCGGTTACACCCCCGGAGGAATTCGCCGCGAGCGCCAATACCGGCTCCATTCCAATCTTTAAAGCGGTAACTTTTTGCAGGCCGCCAAATAATAGATTGGCAGATGTATCCGAACCTGTAATGAACACACCTAACCAGCCAAGGACCGGTGCGAAAAACGGGAAGAAGTCTCCGGTCTTTGCAAGTGTCATTCCCAAGGTCGTCGACATCCCCGAAGAATTCGTCACATAAGCGAAAGCAACGACAGAGGAGATCATCAAGATTGGCTTGGCTAATTCTTTCATGGCTTCCACAAATGTATCCAAGAATACTTTTGAAGACATATGTACGATGAACTTTGTCACAATGGCCGCCAGTAAAATGGCCGTTCCTGCTGTACCGAGCAGTTCGATTTTATAAAAAGCTGCAATGGGCAGGCCATTGCTACCAATAATTTCATTATGCAAACCAGGCACTTCAATTTGGAAAGTTAATAGTTTACCAATTTCATTAATTCCTTTTAAAATGGCATTCGTTCCCTCATAATGACCGGATAATGCCGGCTTTATTGGATTCAATCCCCAAATGGAAATGAAACCCGTCAACAGAAGGAATGGGGACCACGCATGGAATATCTGCCATTTCGTATACTTTTTCTCTGGTTCTTGTTCGGAAGCGAATTCTTCAACAGCTGCTGCCGTTTCTTCCGACTTGAATCGAAAAATCGTTTTTGGCTTCCAGAATTTCAGGAAGATGGCTAAGGCAAACAATGATACTAATGCAGAAAGAATATCCGGTAATTCAGGTCCAAGGAAATTCGAACTTACATATTGGGTAATAGCAAAAGATAGACCGGAAACGATGACAGCCGGCAACACTTCAATCGTCCGTTTCCATCCAGACATGATCATGATGAGATATAGTGGGATGAAAGCCGACAAGAAAGGTAACTGGCGACCGACCATTTTGGATATTTCCATAGCCGCAATACCAGTAGGTCCTTCCATCGCAATAATCGGAATCCCTACCGCACCGAATGCAACAGGTGCCGTATTGGCGATTAAACAGATTCCCGCTGCATATAGCGGATTAAATCCAAGTCCCACCAGAAGAGCTGCAGAAATGGCCACTGGTGCACCAAATCCAGCCGCCCCTTCTAAAAAGGCCCCGAATGAGAATGCCACCAATAAAGCTTGAAGGCGGCGATCTTCCGTCAAGGACAGGACAGAAGATCGGATAATGTCAAATTGCCCACTTTTCACAGTCATCTTGTACAAGAATACGGATGTGATGATGATCCATCCGATAGGCAACAGTCCGTAAACGGCCCCTTGAGAAGCTGACATCACGACTTTTCCTGCCGGCATCCCATACGCGAAAACGGCAGTTACAAAAGCAACAAGCAAGGTTGTCAAACCCGCTAGGTATCCTTTCATCCGTTTGATGGTAAGAGCCCAGAAAAAGTACAAAATGGGTATAAGCGCTACTAGAGATGATAGTACCAGATTATCAAGAATCGGTGTAAAGTTCTGTGTCCATGTCATTCGTTTCGACTCCATTCACTATATTTTTCAAACTTTCAGATATTTATATTCAATGAAAACCCTTTCACATTTATATTTCTTCATATTGCTGGAAGTCATCAGATGACTTGATGATTATTTATTTAAGGTAAATGATTAGAAATGGAAAATCAAGGTTTTTTTATTTTTTGATCATATTTCCTTATCGACAGATGAGAAACCAACAATGTGTTATATAATAAAGATAACTAGAAAAAGCAAAGAAAATCGGGGTGTTCCTACTTGACCTACAAAAAAATCAAACCAAAGAAAATTTATGAAGAAGTCAGTGATGAACTGTATGAAATGATTCGTTCCGGTACTTTGAAACCGGGCGATAAATTAGATTCCATTCAACAGCTTGCGGAAAATTTCCAGGTCGGCCGCCCGGCAATTCGTGAAGCATTAAGTGCCCTTAGCTCGATGGGGCTCATTGAAATTAAGCAGGGCGAAGGAACATTCGTGAAAACTTTCGACCCTAGCATCATGAACTACCCATTGACTACAGCTCTGTTGATGGATAAAGAAAATATTAAAGATTTACTGGAAGTCCGAAAAATACTTGAATCTGGAACTGCCGAGTTAGCCGCGAAAAAGCGGACCGCTGAGGACATTGCCGAAATGGAGACGAAGCTTGCGGAAATGCTAAAGGTAGCCGACGATGAAGCATTGAGTGATAGAGCTGATATAGGCTTTCACGTGACCATTGCGAACGCTTCTAAAAATGAGTTGCTCATTACATTGATGAGCCAGGTGTCAGTGATGATGACCGAAAAGATGCGTGACATTCGACGTCTTGCTCTCTATTCTGAAGAAATGTCCCTTAAACGGCTTTATCAGCAACATACCCAAATTTACCAAGCAATCGTCGACAAGGACGAAGCCGGCGCCCGCCATGCCATGCTTTTCCATTTGCAAAATGTCGAGGAATCTTTTGATAAATTCATCCTCCAAACCAGTGAGAAAAATCAATAATACGCACGGTTACTAAAAATGAACTATACAAATTATACAGAATTTGATATATTATTCTGAAAAAGATTCCATGTTTCTAGGGAAAATGGCAAGTTATTCAACCATTTCCTTTTTCTGTTTTAGTCATCAGATGACCTGTTAACTCATTTGGAAAAGGAGGAAAAATTATGAAAGTGACTTTATTCGCCACATGTTTAGTGGATTTATTTCAATCCAATGTCGGAAAAGCGACGGTGGAACTGCTCGAAAGGCTTGGTTGTGAAATTGACTTTCCGGAATCACAGATTTGCTGTGGACAACCGGCTTATAATAGCGGCTATACAAAGGATTCAAAAGAAGCAATGAAAAAGATGATCCATACATTTGAGGATGCACAATATATTGTCACCCCTTCTGGTTCCTGTGCAGCTATGTTCAAAGAGTACCCGGTTCTTTTTAAAGGAGATCCGGTTTGGGAAAAGAAAGCTGTTGCATTGGCAGAAAAAACATATGAACTGACTCAATTCATCGTGGATGTACTAAAGGTGACGGATGTCGGTGCTAAGCTTGAAGGTAAAGCGACCTATCATACATCCTGCCATATGACTCGATTGCTCAAAGTGAAAGAAGCTCCTGCCATTTTATTGAGCCATGTTAAGGGACTGGAAATGACACCGCTTCCGGACGCCCAAAACTGTTGTGGCTTTGGGGGGACCTTTTCAGTCAAGATGGGAGACATTTCCGGACAAATGGTAGAGGAAAAGGCTTGTAATGTGGAAGATACCGGAGCCGACTTTCTTATCGGCGGAGACGCTGGTTGCTTAATGAATATCGGGGGCCGTATCCAACGTAAAGGGCAACCCATCAAGGTTTTACATATTGCGGAAGTATTAAATAGCATTTAAAGAAACCGAGGAGGCAAAACGATGTCTATGAAAACGAGTTCTGCCAAGTTTAAAGACCGGGTGGACGAAGGAATACAGAATGACTTTATGCGATTGGCCGTTTCGAGTGCCCAAGAACGTTTACATGGACGCCGCCTAACGGCCGTTGATGAATTGGGAAACTGGGAGGAATGGCGCTCCCTTGGGGAAGAAATCCGCCAACATGTACTAAGTAACCTTGATTTTTATTTACATCAGCTTGCCGAAAATGTATCCAAAAGGGGCGGTCATGTCTTTTTTGCGGAAACGGCGGAAGAAGCTAGTGGGTATGTTAAGGACGTCATCGAAAAAAAGAACGCAAAAAAAGTCGTGAAGTCGAAATCCATGGTCACGGAAGAAATTAACCTGAACGCAACACTAGAATCAGCGGGAGTCGATGTCATCGAAACGGACCTAGGCGAATATATCCTGCAGCTTGATAACAATGATCCGCCTTCACATATCGTGGCACCAGCGCTTCATAAGAACAAAGAACAAATTAGAGACGTTTTCAAAGAAAAGCTCGCCTATACGAAAACTGAAAAGCCTGAAGAGCTGACGGACCATGTCCGGGGAATCCTGCGGAAAGAGTTCCTGAGTGCCGATATTGGAATTACTGGCTGTAACTTTGCGGTTGCTGAAACGGGCTCCATCGGTTTGGTAACGAACGAAGGCAACGCAGATTTAGTGACGGCCCTTCCAAAAACCCAGATTACGGTGATGGGGATGGAACGTCTCGTACCGACGTTCGATGAATTTGAAATCCTTGTCAGTTTATTGACGAGGAGTGCGGTCGGCCAGAGATTGACCAGTTACATTACCGCCCTTACCGGACCAAGAGATGAAGGGGATATTGATGGCCCCGAAGAATTTCACCTTGTCATCGTGGATAATGGACGTTCCAAGATTTTAGGGACTGAATTCCAATCGGTACTCCAATGCATTCGCTGTGCCGCATGTATTAATGTTTGTCCGGTCTATCGTCAGGTTGGCGGTCATTCCTACGGTTCGATTTATCCAGGCCCAATCGGGGCGGTACTTTCCCCTCTTCTTGGTGGATATGAAGATTATAAGGAATTGCCTTATGCATCGACGCTTTGTGCAGCCTGTACAGATGCCTGTCCAGTAAAGATCCCGCTTCATGATCTATTGAGGAAACATCGTGAAGTCATTGTCGAAAAAGAAAAAATGGCTCCTTTTTCTGAAAAAATGGCGATGAAGGCATTCGGAATTGGCGCTGCCTCCCCGATGCTTTATAAATTCGGATCCAAAATGGCTCCTTCCGCCATGTCTCCTTTCAAGACTGGGGATATTATTTCAAAAGGACCAGGACCACTTAAGTCTTGGACGGAAAGCCGTGAATTTCCTGCCCCTAATAAGGAAAGCTTCCGAGATTGGTTCAAGAACCGTGACAAAGGAGGGCAATCATCATGACCGGAACCATTCAAAACGAGGATACATTTTTAGCGAAGATAGCCAAGAACTTGGGGAGGTCCCCCATTACGGAAGGCATATCCCGCCCCGTATGGAAACATGCCCCACAGATGGAAGTCTTGAAACATGCAACACAAGAAGAGCTCGTCGAGGAATTACGAGAACAGTGCACCCGGATTCATACTCAGGTCCATCTTACGGATTCAAGTCAGACTGCACATGTTTTGCAACAGGTCATGGAAGAACTTGGACATGGGCCTGTCATCATCCCGAAAGACCAAAGATTCACAGACTATCAATTAATGGATGTATTGAATGATACAGGCGTCCATGTTTGGGATCATCAAATCGGGAGAAAGAATATTGAAATGGCGGAACGTGCCAACATCGGCATAACGTTCAGTGAAATCACGCTGGCCGAATCTGCTACAGTCGTTCTGTATAGTGATAAGGACCATGGCCGCTCGATTAGCTTCTTGCCCGCTTGCCATGTTTCCATCATTCCAAAGAGCAGCATCGTTCCGAGGATGACCCAGGCCGCTATGGCACTCCGGTCCAAGGTTCAGCAAGGTGAGCTTGTTCCATCCTGTATTAACTTCATTACAGGGCCAAGCAATTCCGCTGACATCGAAATGGATTTGGTCGTAGGCGTTCATGGCCCAATCAAAGCAGTCTATATCATCGTTGAGGATAAATAAAGAAAAAATGGAGAGCTCCTTTTAGTAGGAAGCTCTCCATTTTCATCTCATTGATTATTCATAGATAATCCGGTCCACCGTTTCCCGGTCGAGGCGTTTGATCACTTCAACTATGAGTTTGACGGCATTCTCATAATCGTCACGGTGTAACATCGCAGCATGGGAATGAATATAGCGCGTCGCAATCGTAATGGCTAATGCGGGTACACCATTTGCGGTTAGGTGAATGGAACCGGCATCCGTTCCACCGCCTGGAATCGATTCATATTGATAAGGAATGTTCATTTCATCAGCTGTATTCGTAACGAAATCCCGTAATCCTTTATGGGCCACCATCGATGCATCATAAATGACAATTTGCGGGCCATTCCCCATTTTACTCATCGCTTCTTTATCACTTACACCAGGTGTATCCCCTGCAATCCCTACATCAACGGCAAAACCGATATCCGGCTGGATCTTGAATGTCGATGTTTTAGATCCACGCAGGCCCACTTCTTCTTGGACTGCTCCAATTCCATACACTACATTCGGATGTTCACTATCTTTCAATTGTTTCAGAACATCGATCGCGATGGCGCAACCAATTCGGTTGTCCCAAGCTTTGGCAAGAAGCATCTTATCATTATTCATGACCGTGAATTCGAAATAAGGCACCACCATGTCTCCTGGCTTGATTCCCCACCCCTGTGCTTCTTCCTTACTGGTCGCTCCGATATCAATGAACATATCCTTTATCTCAACCGGCTTCTTCCTCGCTTCCGCCGTTAAGATATGCGGCGGTTTTGACCCGATGATGCCTGTCACATCGCCTTTGCTCGTCACGATCGTCACACGCTGTGCAAGCATGACCTGTGACCACCATCCCCCTACCGGCTGGAAACGTAAAAATCCTTTATCGTCGATTCGTGTAATCATGAAACCGACCTCATCCAAATGGCCCGTCACGACAATCTTCGGCCCATTTTCCTCACCTGTTTTCTTAGCAATCAAACTACCCAATCCATCCGTGGAAATTTCATCCGCATATGGAGTTATGTATTCAGTCATGACCTTTCTTACTTCACTTTCATTCCCGGCAATCCCTTTTGCATCCGTTAAGTCTTTCAACATCTTAAGCGTTCCATCTAATTGAACCATTCCCGTTCCTCCTCATTCATACACTTCAACTTTCATTATACAAAATATGGGTATAACCCACAATTAATAGCCATTCTTCTGCCGTTCATAATTCACTTCATTCTTACTGACATACGCGGCCTCTACATCCACCGCAGAAAAGCCAAGCATCTCCCCTAAGCGTAAGTACTCGGTAAATACCGCTTGAAAGGCAGGCTCCTCCTGCTGTACACGAAACTCATTGATGGATCCATAAATCTTTATAAATTGCGCAGTTACATCCTCCCCTTTCAGATGGGAAGCTGATTCCACTTTGGGCATAAACCCTTTTTCAATGCCAAGTGACAGAATAAAATGTATGCCATCGACATATTCAGCTAAAACCGTATCCTTATCCGAAGGGCCTTTAAGACTCCAAAACTTAAAACATCTTGTTTCGTTCGCCAGCTCGCCAAGCTCTACTAATAGAGCCAGAATCTTTCTCTCAACAAGATCCTCATTATGTAATGCATGTTTCTTCTCAATATGTTTATCCAAGGCAGCCTGCATGTCCATCAATTTTTCGATATTCATTTCATCACTACTTTCATCAGTCATGCTTAAATTATATCAAATAAATGAAACTTATTAAAAACCTATACGTAAAAGAAAGGAATCACTCTGTTTAGGAGGAAACATGATGGTATTAATACTACGGATCTTGCTTTTGGCTCTTATCATCTTTTTCATATACACGACAATCAAATATTTATTTAATCCGAAACGAAAATTGGAACTTGCACACGAACAGAAAAAGTTCTTTTTGCTCGATGATACATCGAATATCCGCAAGAATTTTTTATTGACCTACAACGGGGTGATGTTTGAAGGGGAAAAATATTTAGGTACGACCGAACGTTCCTTTGAGGTGATCTCCATTTTCATCTGGCCGAAGAAAACTTCCGCTTTGAAAGGCTTAAAGCGTGATGATTTCTTAAAGATTGAAAGAGCCATAAAAAAACAATATCCAGATGCCATGATTGACTGGAAAAGTCCGGTTAAGGAGTTTTTGACCGACTAAAATGGCAATGACCTTGAGTGACTTCCACTCAAGGCTTTTATTTTTCATGCGATTGAAAAAATTCTTTCCATGGCACGACCGTCTGCTTTTCCCTCAATAAGTACAGCAATAAGGTAAGCGATAATAAAATGATGATGATGAGTGTCGGGCTGAAATCCGCAATATAATGACCGAAAACCGTATAGACGAAGGCAACGGGGATATTTGTCATGAAGGATAAATAAAAGTAGTTCTTTAATCCTTTATTCGATTCCAAAAGACAGAGGGATAATAAATAGTAATGGATGAACGGAATGAGCCGCAATACCGCAATTTGACGGCTGTTAAGTTTCCGATTTCCGAATAGCTTATTTTTAAGACGAAACAGTTTTTCCTGCATTTTAGGAAACTTTTCAATGACGAAATAAAAAATCATATTAGCAAGGGTCAGACCGATGATGGAGTAGATGGTTCCAAAAGCTGCCCCAAATAAAATGCCCCCTGAAATGCAAACGACTATCACAGGTATGAATAAAAACTGTCGTAACAAATGGAAAGTGATGAAAATTAATGGTGCAAACACACTGCCGGATTGAACGTAACCCATTAAAAGTGTCAGTTTTTCATCCATGTTCTCCCTCCAGCTAATTCTTGCTGCTTCTACAAGCATATACGCAATTTCAGTAACATATGACTAACGAATGATGTTGGTGAGTAATAGCACAATCTGGATAACCATTAAACCAGGTAGCCCCCATTTAAAAGTGAAATGCTTCGTTTTATGGCGGAAATGACGCATCCCCATGAATGCTCCCGTTCCCCCGCCAATGATGGCCCAGGTCCAGAGTGTCTTTTCACTGATCCGGTATTCCCTCTTCCGTGCCTTCTTTTTATCGATGCCCATCAACACAAACCCGATGATGTTGACCATGATGAAATAGGCAAGAACGAACCATATCGCTTCCATCTTCTTTCCCTCCTTGCATATAAAAAGCCGCCCTCTTAAAAAAGAGAGCGGCTTATATCAGTCAGACTTATTTGTCTAATTGTTGTTTAGCAGCAGTTGCTAATTGAGCAAAAGCTTGTTCGTCAGCTACAGCAAGATCAGCAAGCATCTTACGGTTCACTTCGATACCAGCTAGCTTTAAGCCATGCATTAAACGGCTATAAGATAGTCCGTTGATGCGAGCAGCTGCGTTGATACGAGTGATCCAAAGTTTGCGGAAATCACGTTTTTTCTGACGACGGTCACGGAAAGCATAGTTTCCTGACTTCATTACTTGTTGGTTAGCTACTTTGAAAAGAATATGTTTCGAGCCATAGTAACCTTTAGCTAATTTTATAACCTTTTTACGACGTTTGCGAGTAACAGTACCGCCTTTTACACGTGGCATGTTATTTCCCTCCTATTTAACTCGATAAATCGAACTTATTTAATGTTATCTAACATATGACGAATACGTTTGAAGTCACCTTTGCTTACAAGGCTAGCTTTGCGAAGCTTACGCTTTTGCTTAGTAGATTTGTTAGCAAATAAATGGCTTGTGTAAGCGTTAGAACGCTTAAGTTTACCGGATCCAGTTTTTTTGAAACGTTTAGCTGAACCGCGGTGAGTTTTCATTTTAGGCATAAGGTATTCCTCCTCATTACAAAATACTTAATAATTACTTTTCGGCTTTTGGTGCTAAAATAATGAACATGCTGCGTCCATCCATTTTTGGATGTTGCTCGATTGTAGCCACTTCTTTACATGCATCTGCAAAACGAACCAATACGCGTTGACCGATTTCCTTATGCGTGATAGCACGACCTTTGAATCGGATAGAAGCTTTTACTTTATCGCCTTTTTCAAGGAATTTGATTCCGTTGCGAAGTTTCGTATTGAAATCATGTTCTTCAATCGTCGGGCTCAAGCGAACCTCTTTCAGACTGATGACCTTTTGATTCTTACGAGCTTCCTTGTCTTTCTTTTGCTGCTCGAAGCGGTGTTTTCCGTAGTCCATAATCCGGGCTACCGGAGGCTTTGCATTTGCAGCAACTAAAACTAGATCAAGATTTACACGAGCGGCTATTTCCATTGCCTCGAATTTCGTTTTAATTCCAAGTTGTTCTCCGTTTTGGTCAATAAGACGAACTTCACGGGCTCGGATGCCCTCGTTTACCATCGCGTCTTTACTAATAGTTAGCCACCTCCAAAGATATTGGCGAATACGAACGTTTGAATCAATTAGGTCACGCTCACAACTCGCTTACAGGATATAATAAAATAAAAAAAGTGTGGATGCATGCAGCACCCACACTGATAGACTAATTTAGAAAGATCCAAATAATCAAATCATGACCTGTTAACTGCATTGCTTGCGTCAACCAGGTGAGAAGCGGGTGCCTCTTCTTTCCTCAAACCGTATTCAATTCACTTTAGAAATATATCATAAACACTGATGACTTGTCAAATACTTAATTCGTTTTAATTCGTTCGTTTTTCACAACAGAATTAATCTTATCAAACATTAGGAGATTTGACAATACATTTTCCTAAAGTATTTTGAATAAATAACATTCACCATCATACGACCACGTCAAAATGGGAGTGCTTCACTACATCCTCGAATTCATAAACCCATCTTTTGATTCACCGATGCTCAGGCCTACCATAGCCTGTCACTCCATTTCCTGCATGATCATCACCTGTTAGGATTTTCTTTTGCCTTTTTCTTTTTCTCAATCGAATCCCACGAAAATAGAGCGATCCAAAACAGCAGGACTGGGAAAATGGCATATTGTCGGTAATCATCCAACATCAATAAAACGATGACTAACAAAAAAGCCGGTGCAAATAAATAGGAAAATTTCTTTTTCATGATGTCACTCCTTATTCTTCGTTGTCTTTATCATGCCTTAATTAAAAGGGAGACACAACAATATGTGCCTCCCTTTTTTTGTTAACGACTCACTTCTGCTTTAATGGCTGAAACGAAGTCTTCGAAAGATACCGTTTCGGATTTTTGTTCGCCGTATTTACGGACGTTTACACTGCCTTCGTTTACTTCATTATCACCAACGACAAGCATGTAAGGGATTTTTTGCATTTGTGCTTCACGGATTTTGTACCCGATTTTCTCATCACGAGTGTCCAAATTAACACGGATGCCTGCTGCCTTCAGTTTATCTTGGATTTCTTTTGCATATTCAAGATGCACTTCAGGTGAGACTGGAATCACTTGTGCTTGGATTGGGGATAACCAAGTTGGGAAAGCCCCTTTGTATTCTTCGATCAAGTAAGCGACAAAGCGTTCCATGGTAGAAACTACGCCACGGTGGATAACGACCGGACGGTGATGTTTACCATCTTCACCGACATAGTTTAAGTCAAAACGTTCAGGAAGCAAGAAATCAAGCTGAACAGTCGATAATGTTTCGTCTTTTCCTAAAGCCGTCCGCACTTGGACGTCCAGTTTCGGACCGTAAAATGCCGCTTCGTCTTCCGCTTCGAAGTAATCAAGGCCAAGCTCGTCCATCGCGCCTTTTAACATGCTTTGCGCTTTTTCCCACATTGCATCATCGTCGAAGTATTTCTCAGTATTGTTTGGATCGCGGTAAGATAAACGGAATGAATAATCCTTGATATCGAAATCCTTATAGACTTCTAAAATCAGGTTCACGACACGTTTTAATTCATCTTTGATTTGATCCGGACGGACGAAAATATGAGCATCATTCAATGTCATTCCACGTACGCGCTGCAATCCTGACAATGCGCCTGACATTTCATAGCGGTGCATCATGCCAAGTTCAGCAATCCTGATCGGAAGTTCCCGGTAGCTATGGATGCTGTTTTTATACACCATCATATGATGTGGGCAGTTCATCGGACGAAGAACAAGCTGTTCATTATCCATGTCCATCGCTGGGAACATTCCGTCTTGATAGTGGTCCCAGTGTCCAGATGTTTTGTAAAGGTCGACACTACCCATAACAGGTGTGTATACGTGGTCATATCCCAGGCGTTCTTCCTTGTCCACAATATAACGCTCAATCGTACGGCGGATTGTTGCACCTTTTGGCAGCCACATAGGCAGCCCTTGGCCGACTTTTTGTGAAGTCATGAACAGATCCAATTCTTTACCGATTTTACGGTGATCACGCTCTTTTGCTTCCTCTAAGAAACGTAGGTGGTCAGCCAGGTCTTCTTTTTTGAAGAAAGCCGTACCATAAATACGTTGCAACATTTTGTTCTTGCTATCGCCTCTCCAATAGGCCCCTGCAATGCTTAACAGCTTGAATTCTTTGATTTTTCCAGTGGAAGGTACATGAATTCCCCGGCAAAGGTCAAAAAACTCACCTTGTTCATAAATCGTTACTTGCTGTTCAGCTGGAATCGCATCGATCAATTCCAATTTATATTCGTCGCCAATCTCTTTAAAACGGGAAATGGCTTCATCACGGGTTACTTCAATACGTGAGATTTCCAGGTTTTCATTGACGATCTTCTTCATTTCTTTTTCAATCGCTGAAAGGTCATCAGGAGTCAATGATTCCTCAAGATCGATATCGTAATAAAAACCGCCCTCGATGACTGGGCCGACACCGAATTTAGCGTTTTTATAGAGACGTTTGATGGCTTGTGCCATTAAATGGGCGGTACTGTGGCGAAGAACTTCAAGTGCTTCCGCAGCATCTTGTGTAACGATTTCAATGGTACCGTCTTCTTCGATTGGACGTTTCAAATCATATAGTTCACCATTGAATTTACCTGCAATGGATTTTTTTCTTAGTCCTGGGCTGATGGATGCTGCGATGTCTTCAGTTGTTGTGCCTTTAGCAAACTCCTTCACCGCTCCATCAGGAAAAGATATTTTCAGTTGTTCTGACATTGTAGCTTCACTCCTTCTTTTAGTTACCATCCGTTTCAAGTTTCAGGGGGATACCAAGCAATTGCGCGGATTAAAACACAAAAAAGCCCGCCCCTGTATAAAAACAGGGACGAGCTTAGTAATTAAATTAACCCGCGGTTCCACCCTCGTTCCACTCTGCTTTTCACGGCAAAGTGACACTTGTAACTAGATAACGGCAGCTTCCCGTCAGCTCATAGTCGCAAAAAAATTGCTTTCCGAACCGAAGTTTAAAGGTGGTAAGTGTTCTATGCTAATAGGAAGCTTACAGCCTGCTGGCTTCCCTCTCTGTAAATTGGCGACTAGAATACCCGTGTCCTCATCATAACTTTTTGTTTTTAATAGTATGTAGGAAATTATAATTCGTTATGCATTGAAAATCAAGGTTAAAATTAGGTTTTACCCAAAATCCCCAAGATAATCATTCAGTGGCCTGCTTAAAGGCTGAAAGCGGCAGGACGGTCGCCCTTTCCTCGAAGATTCGTGTCATCGTTTGAATCAGGCCTTCCTCCTTATTATCCGTATAAATATATAAGCTAGCCGGTGCGATGGATAAGAGTGGTGCCCAAAGGACCGTATCAAGAAAGAATGAAATATCGGCCAGCAACTTCCTGTCAATCATGCTTGTCAGTTTTCGGCGATCCATCCTGCCGAGCTCATGATCATAGAATTGAAACCCGTCATGATTGACAAGGTGAAGCCTTGGTACCTTCGATTCCTGTTCATGCAGGCAATCCCTGAGCATCGCAATGAAATTTTGGTAATCCTGCTCGAGCTTATATTCATCGATGGCCCGAACTGCATACTTTTCCAACGCATGCTGAAAAGACCTTAACCGAAAGGTAGTGAACGAATCGAATGAAAAAGACACCTTTCCCGCCAATATACTCTGAAGGCCTTCTTCGATCAATTGCTTTTCCCTACTGAATAAACTGCCTCCACATTCGGTGTTTTCCGCTTCAATGATGGAAGAAGCTATCTCGATGATGGCATCGATTTCTTCTTGTTCTCGATAGAAAAATTTGCCGATGATGATTTGTTTAAGAACAGGAAGCGTTTTTTCTTCAAGTAAAAAGGAATGAAATGTTTCACTGAGCAGTGTCAGCCATTTATCGGTTTTTAGTTTGGACATATCGATAACGAGACCTTGTTGTGGGGAAAATTCAATATATGGTTGAACTTCTGTCCCCAAAGGATGGACAGAAACGAAATTCAGCAGTTTTAAAGCTTCCGAATCATTTTGGAACGTAATTTGCACTACGACATCCCCCCTTCCCCCTTGCTTTACTTTTTTCATGTATATGGGAATAGGGGCTTATTTAGAAGTAAGATGGTGTGAAAGGGCAAAAAAAAGCAGCCTCTTTGTAGAGACCACCTTCCTTTACCTTCTGCGATTGATACCATCAAGCTTTACAGGTTCCGCTAAATATTGAATCCTCTCCAATACCCTTGCCGCTTTCACTTCTTCTTTCTCACCGCGTTGGGAATAAGTCAAGTGATTCTCCAGACCCTTCATATCAAAATTGGAAGTGAAAAACGTCGGTAAATTTTCAAGCATTCTAAATTGCAGGATGGGCCCTATGACTTCATCCCGTCCCCAGCTTGTCATCGATTCTGCCCCAATATCATCAAGCATCAGGACAGGCGCCGTTTTGACCATCTCTATTTTCTCGTTGACGGTATTATCACCGATTGAACCTTTCAGTTCCCGTAAATAATCAGGAACATAGACGATCATCGAAGAGATTTGCCTTTGCGCAAGTTCATTGGCGATCGCACCCAATAAATACGTCTTACCAACGCCAAACTTTCCGTATATATACAATCCCTTTTGACGTTTGCCAGGCTCATATTCCATGATGAACGATATCGCTTTTCCTAGGACGCCTAACCGTTTATTTTCATCGTCCGTTTGTGAAAAGTCTTCAATCGTTGCCTTCAATATATCCTTGGGAACGTATAGACTGCGAATGAGCCTCTCCCGTTTCCGCTTCTCATCCTCTGCCAATTTCCTCGGACAGATTTCATAATTCAAATTAAGGGCCTTCCCTTGAACAACGAGCTTTGGATAATACCCATGCATCATATTGATGCACCCATCCAGGCTTGGACATCTATCACACTTGTTGCTCTGAGAAATGAATTCGTAAAGCTTACCTAAATTCTTATCGATCATTTCCTCTGTGACCGTTGAGCTATTGGCATTCAGAAAAAGACGTACCTGTTCATTTTCAAAGATTTCCTGCTTCAACTGTTCATACCGTTTCTGGAAATCACCCGTATTGGCCAGTTTATTAAGCGATCTATTAATCTTTTCCATCGTTTATTTCACCTCCAGCTTTCCACTGCTTCCACTTCTCTTGAAGCTCACGTTTTTGTTCACTCAGTTCAGGCTGTTCCGCTTTCTGTTCAGGCTGTTTCTCCTCGTCCTGTTCAAGCCAGTCCGGAACCACTTCTTCTCTGATCGATTTTTTCCGGCCGCCTTTGGCAACGTTCTTGCTTCCTTGTGCCCACTCTTGGTATTTCCGGTGTTCATTTTTAGCCAGTTCCATCGCTTCTATGACTGTGGAAACTTTCAATCGTGCCCAATGACCTGCCAGTTTTTCCACATATCCCTTTGTGAATTTCATGTCTGTCTTAAGCATAACGTATTCGATTAAAACATTCACGACTCCAGGATTCAGCTTCTGATTGATCATTACACCTTCCACCACTTTTAAATCACCACTGGTCGGTTCCGCTCCTCCGGATAATTGCATGAGCCGATCACGCGGGGAAGTAGTCTCCAAATGGCGAATAAGCTCTTGCTCCTGTGTTTTCGGTTCATCCTTTTGCGTCCGTTCCCGTATAGGCTGTACACGATTGATCAAGGAAGGCATGTCGGCCTGGCGTTCAATTTGGTACCAGTCCCTTGCCGCTTTCCGAAGCAGCTCTTCATCGATCTCATCGTCCAGCGTTACGGCATCCATTACTAGTTTTTGCATTTCAAGCGGATTGATGCCATATAAAAAAGCTAGTTTGGCGATGGTATTTCTAATTTTAGGCGTAAAGGCCTTCTTGGGTACAATCGAGCTCTTCATCCCAGCGAACAAAAGATCAAAATCAAACAGGCCATCGAACCCCGAAGGCTCGACACCGTCAGATTGATCGATAAATTGCTGTTTAGGCAATGGGTTCCATTCGTTTTTGGCTTCATCCGTAACATAGAGGGAATCTAGATGATCTGATGAAAAAACCTCTGCAAAGGATTTCGTCACATATTCAAACTGGTCCGTTGCAATCGTGTCCACACAAAAGAATCTCTTCAGCCGGTTGAATTGGACTTTTCCTATTTTTTTATATAAATAGATATTCAGCATGCCATCCGTGAAAAACTGCTGCGGGGATAGGGGCGGATTCAATTCATAGATGAATTCCTTCGTATCCCCTTTCGATTTCTTGTACACATTCAGCAATCCGATTCCTTCAAGTAAAAGACGTGCTTCATATATATCGCCTAATTTCAGGCCCATGGTATTCATCAATTGATAATGGGAGGAAGCCTCCGACCAAAGCCGGTTCTCCTCCAATTCGCTCCATAACGTCATGTATAGGCTAATACAGATCGGTCCAATAAGAGGTTGGTACAGCCGTGTCAGTATTTTCCGATCATAATCATGAAGTAGCCCCGCAGAGGACACCATGTACGAATCCGCGGGGAGCAGTTCCTGCCAATGCATTGACATCTTCATTCAAACCTTTCAAAAGATATAGTGAAAAAAGAGCCAAAGTAAATCTTCAGCTCTACTTTCTTTCTTTATTTATTAAATCTTTCAGTTCATCGATAAATACATTAATATCTTTAAATTGTCGGTATACGGAGGCAAATCTCACATAGGCCACTTCATCAACTTCAGCCAGTTGGTCCATCACCATTTCACCGACACTGTCACTTTTCACTTCCGAAATACCCTGATTGCGCAATTCCTTTTCTACATAACTCGTGATTTGTTCTAGTTCCTTCAATGGAACCGGACGCTTTTCACAAGCCCTGATTAGTCCACGCAGGATTTTATCACGGCTAAACTCTTCCCGAGTCCCGCCCTTTTTCACGACGATCAACGGCGTCTCCTCGACCTTTTCAAAAGTAGTGAATCGAAACCCGCATGCCTCGCATTCCCGGCGTCGTCGAATCGATTTACTTTCATCGACAGGCCTGGAATCGAGCACTCTCGTTCCGTTATATTGACATGATGGACATTTCATCATTACCAGCTCCGTATTTTAAGTGATACTCCTAATCAAACTTCCCTAAGGAATACTATTTTATCTTAATCTTATATAAAAGGGACAACCAGTACAAGTAAAAAGTGAAACTTCAAGTAAAGGATGTGTGTACTTACTATGTAAATGCCTGTTAATGGAGCTTTTCCATGAGGGAAGAATGGCCATTTCATGGCATTAAAAAAGAGATGCATATATAGCATCTCTTGTTAATCCGTTTATTATAAAGCACCCATTTTAGTTTTTTTCATTTGCACGGGACCAAGTCCACGTGGAAGTTCAATATTCTCGCGCGTTTGTGCATTCAAAGCCTCCGCGATATAATCGGCTGCAATATTAGGATCTAAGTTGCCGCATGTATAAACATCAATGCTGGCATATCCATGTTCCGGAAAGCTATGAATGGTCAGATGTGATTCAGAGATAATGACGACCCCGCTCACTCCTTGTGGAGCAAACTTATGGAATGCCACCTCGCGAACCTCAGCACCCGATTTCAGTGCAGCATCGACGAAGATTCTCTCAATTAAATCAATATTGTTCAGTTTTTCAAAGTCACAACCCCAAAGTTCAGAAATGACATGTCTTCCCATCGTTTCCATCGTGTAAGCTGTTTCCATATTCTGTTCCCCCTTACATAATTAAAAATTCTGAATCCTTAACAACTACCACGGGGGAAAGTTAGTCCAAAGAGGTCCTAACCCTTTAAGTAGCCATTACGCAAACTCCCTTTTTAGGAAGTTCACGATTCATAGTATATAATGTATGGATTTCTTTTGCAACTGCATTTTGCATTTTTGGAAATTTAATCATTAATTGTTAATCTGACAGGACCAAGGAATTAATACCCAAGGTTCCGTAACTTTCCTAAACGTATCCATAAAAATAGCCCGTTAAACATATAACGGGCCATTACTCTTATTTAACTGACATTTGAACTTCAGAAGCCTTCGTCAACTCCGAAGCCACCAATTTTACAAGATCGACTACTCGATTGGAGTAACCCCACTCGTTATCGTACCAAGCCAGAATTTTCACTTTTCTATCACCAATCATCATCGTCGACAGACCATCGATGATGGCTGAATGCGGATTGGTCTTAAAATCACTTGAAACAAGCGGTTCTGTTGTATATTCCATAATTCCTTTAAGCTCATTTTCTGAGGCATCTATGAAAGCCTGATTCACTTCATCAATCGTAACATCACGGTTTAAATCCACAACAAGGTCGACTAAAGAGACGTTCGGAGTCGGTACACGTATGGCCATACCATGAAGTTTGCCCTTCAATTGAGGCAACACCAATGAAAGAGCTTTAGCCGCCCCTGTAGTCGTAGGGATGATGCTTTCTGCAGCCGCACGGGCACGCCTTAAATCCTTGTGCGGGTTATCGATGTTATTTTGGTCATTCGTATAAGAATGGATGGTTGTCATCAAACCATTGTCTATGCCGAACTTTTGATCAAGTACTTTGGCAACCGGTCCAAGGCAATTAGTCGTACACGACGCGTTCGAAATGACGAAATGCTTGTCAATTTCTAACGCTTCCTGATTTACGCCCATCACAATGGTAACGTCTTCATTTTTACCCGGCGCGGAAAGGATGACCCTTTTTGCCCCTGCTTCTAAGTGCATGGCGGCTTTAGAACGCTCATTGAATTTACCCGTAGCTTCAATTACAATATCTATATCCATCTCTTTCCAAGGCAATAGCTTTGGATCGCGATTATTTATCAGTTGTACACGTCGTCCATTCACTACAAGAGAATCATTTTCGGCAACGATTATGCCGTCAAACTTCCCATGAATTGTATCATACTTCAATAAATGGGCTAACGTTTCAGCGGGATAGCTTGCATTAATGGCAACGATGTCCAGACTCTCATCTACTATTGCCTTACGGAAAACCATTCTTCCAATTCTTCCAAATCCGTTAATCGCTATTCTTGAATTCATTTATCGGACCCTCCTGAATATATTAATGTTATACTTAATACCCTTCATATGTAATTAGTATAACACATTACTCTTGAAATGTGTTAATAAAAAAGCGGATTTCTTCCTTTTTCAAAACAAAAAGGAAGAAACCGTTAAAGTCCCTTCCTTTTCCACTCTATAGGATCTCCCATTTCTTAAGTATTTCAACAACCTGCTTTTTGGTTTCTTCTATATCGCCATTATTATCGACGATGGCATCCGCTAGTTCCTTTTTATCTTTCAAGGGCATTTGCGAATGGATTCTCGCTAAAGCGTCGGTTTCCGTCAACGCATTCCGGTTCATTAATCGCTCTAGTTGAACCGATTCATCCACGTATACCAAAAGTGTCCTTTCCACCATGAACGTCAGCTTGCTTTCGAACAGGAGTGGAATATCCATGAATACCGTTTCCGCTCCAGCAGCAAGGGCCTTTTCCGTTTCTTGGCGCATCCAATTTCTCACGGCAGGATGTACGATACGATTTAAAAGCAACCTTTTTTCTTGATCGTGAAATATGATCGAGCCTAACTTTGCCCGGTCGATCCTTCCATCAGACAATAAAAGATCTTCCCCGAAAGCCTTCACCACTTGTAGGTAGGCCTCTTCCCCAGGTTCCACGACTGCACGGGAAGCCACATCCGCATCCACTATCACGAAACCCAATTCTCTTAAATACTGACTGACACTACTTTTCCCACTGGCAATTCCACCAGTGATCCCGATGATTTGTCCCATAAGCTCCCCCTTTTCCCCGTTCTTTATAACTTGAATAATCCGATTAAAATCAGTAATACCCCCGGAAGAAAGGTCAGATGCTGCACGATTTTATTATTGGAAAGCAATTTACCGGATTGAAGTCCGCTCCCGATAAAGATGAAGCTCATCACGGCAATGCAAAGTGCAAGAATGATTGGGGAAATCCCCATCATGGCAGCTCCCACTCCGGCACCGAAGGCATCTAGCGATAACGCGAAGCCCAGTACAAGCGCCTCGATACCAGTAATCGTCCCTGATCTATCAAAATCGGCATTCATTGGTTTTTGTAAGATATTGATAGCCACTCCAAGTGATTTAATTTCAAAATTGAAGATGATTTTTTCGTGATATCGTTCATCATTCGTTTCCTTCTCGGGCCTAAAATATTGGTACACCATCCACGACCCCAAAAGTACGAGGATAATGCCCCCTGTTTTTTCTGCGGCCCCGACAGAGATAAGCTGACTGATGAATTCACCGATGACCATCGCAATACCCAAACTCATTGCCGAACAGACCGATACGACAGCAATGGATTTCAAGGGTATTTTCACCTTGCGCATACCGAATGTCATGCCCACACCGAAACCGTCAATACTTACTGCAAAAGCAAGAAAAATAATTTGTAGCCACATCGGAATGAATGCTCCTTCCCATCTAGTTGCTACCCCAGTATATGGAAAGAGCCCATCCGATGTGTTTTCTCGAATGATTACTTATTTGGCTGGCAAGTCGGGCATATATGTGTGCCCCGTCCTGCGACGACTAGCTTTTCTAACGGGGTACCGCAAATTTTGCAGTTTTCCCCTTTGCGTCCGTATACATTCAGTTCCAACTGAAACATGCCGATTTGACCTTGTGAGTTGACGTATGAACGTATCGTGCTCCCGCCTTTTTCCACCGCTTCGCTCAAAGTGGCGATGATTTCGGCATGCAGTTTTTGAATTTCTTCCAGTGTGAGGGTGGAAGCCACTCGTTCCGGATGAATGCCTGAACGGAATAAGGATTCGTCCACATATATATTACCGATCCCGACCACGACGGTTTGGTCGAGTAGAACAGGTTTGATCTTCCTGCTCGTTTTCGCAAGTTTTGCACGAAGTCCCTCGACGGTGAACTCTTCCGATAGTGGTTCAGGACCTAAATGCAACAGAGGCATTTGCACCATTTCTTCTCCTTTACGAAATAAATGCATCGTTCCAAATTTGCGGACATCCCGATACCTAAGCTCACTGCCATCCGTGAAGGTGAAGATGACATGGGTATGCTTATCGTAAGGTTCCTCTTTCGAATGGACCCCGTATTTCCCTTCCATCCTTAAATGGGAGACCATCGCATAGTCGTCCATGTTGAAAATGAGGAACTTGCCCCGACGGCCAATGCTGTGGATCGTCTGACCCCTTAATGCATCTTGAAACTGTTCAACTGGCTCAGGTGCCTTTATGATTTTGGGCCAGAAGACGGAAACCTCCAGGATTTCCTTTCCTAAAACAAGCTGTTCCAATGTTCTTCTGACGGTTTCCACTTCAGGAAGTTCTGGCATTATAATCACCTATCTTCATTTATTTAGCATCGAACCATGTTGGTCCATATGCATAATCCACTTTGAGTGGAACGTTCAATTCAATCGCATTTTCCATTTCTTCCGGTACGATTTTCATCAGGATCTCGAGCTCCTCCGGTGGTGTTTCGAAAATCAATTCATCATGAACCTGCAGAAGCATCCTCGTTTTAAGCCCTTCTTTTTTCAGGCGTTCGTTCATATTGATCATCGCTAGTTTAATGACATCTGCGGCACTTCCCTGAATTGGGGTATTCATCGCTGTCCTTTCAGCAAAACTTCTGATATTGAAATTACGGCTCGTGATTTCGGGAATGTAGCGCCTTCTTTGCAGTAATGTTGTACTGTATCCGTTCTTACGTGCTTCATGAATGCTTTCTTCCATATAATCCTGCACACCAGGGAAGCTTTTGAAGTACCTCTCGATGAACTCCCCAGCTTCCTTACGTGTTATCCCAAGACTTTGAGAAAGTCCATAGTCACTTATTCCATAAACGATTCCGAAGTTTACGGCTTTAGCGTGTCTACGCATATTTGATGTGACTTCCTCGGAAGGCACATGGAATACATCCATTGCCGTCCTTGTATGAATATCCATCCCGGCCCTGAACGCTTCAACCAATCCACTGTCATTGGCGATATGCGCCAATACGCGGAGCTCGATTTGCGAATAGTCGGCTGCGAAGATAATCCAATCCTTTTCGGAAGGAATGAATGCCTGTCTGATTTTCCGACCTTCCTCTAGACGAATCGGGATATTTTGCAAGTTAGGGTCCGTTGAACTAAGGCGGCCCGTTTGGGTCAACGCCTGATTGAATCGGGTATGCACCTTATCCGTTTCCTGGTTCACCACTTTGAGCAAGCCCTCGATATAAGTCGATTGCAACTTGCCCAATTGCCGGTACAACAGGATTTCCTTTACGATATCATGCTGGCTTTCCAGTTTTTCCAGTACATCCGCTGACGTGGAGTAGCCCGTTTTCGTCTTTTTGTACACGGGGAGCTCCAATTTTTCAAATAAGATTACCCCGAGCTGTTTCGGGGAATTGATATTGAAGGCTTCCCCGGCCAAATCGAAAATTCGTTCCTCAATGCTTCTTAAGCGGACAGCCAATTCCTGTCCCATCTTTTTCAGCCTTCCGATGTCCACCTTTACGCCCTGCCACTCCATATTTGCTAGGATGATGGACAATGGCAGCTCAAGGTCCGTTAACAAATCGTATTGTTCGAACTCACGCAACTTTTCGATCATCGGTTCCTTCAATGCAAAAATGCCCTTCGCTTTTCTGGCAATATGCTCACTAAGTTCTGCATCTCCAGGTATCTTCCTCTTTGCCCCTTTTCCATAAAAGACATCATCGCTCTCTAGCCGCACAAGCCCTTGCGTTTTCGTGATTTCCGCCACTTCATCTACAGACTCTCCGGGATCCAAGATATAGGAAGCTAGAAATACATCAAAATCAATGCCTTTTATATCGATTCCACGGTGGCGCAGAAGTACAACCGTACGCTTCGCATCAAAGACCGTTTTCTTTTTAGTATCATCCTCCGCCCATGTTTTGAATACTTCAGATGTCAGTACGGTTTCCCCCGGGAAATAAAAATTCCCATATTCATTACTGATGGAGATACCCAGGATTTCTGCACGATGGTAGTTATCCTCAAGAATTTCAATGTATAGGGCATTCTCATCGGCAAGCATATCCATTGTCAATTCTGAACCCGTCTGAACATGGATGTCTTCCTGTTCTAGCGGTTCCCGTCCTGATACGTCCAGTTTTTCCAGAAGAGTCGAGAAACCTAACTCTTTATAAAAGTCAATGACCTTTTCCTGATCCATTCCGTTATATTCCGTTTCGTCCACACCCACTTCAATGGGAGCTTCTCGTGTGATTGTCGCAAGCTCCTTACTTAGTAGCGCAAGGTCTTTATGCTCCTCGATCTTTTCTTTTAACTTCTGTCCGCTAACCTCATCAATCGATTGCAGCAGGTTTTCGACCGTTTCGAATTGATGCAGCAATTTAAGTGCCGTTTTCTCGCCCACACCGGGGATGCCTGGGATATTATCGGATGCATCGCCCATCAATCCTTTAAGATCAATGATTTGTACGGGGGAAAGGCCATACTTTTCATGGATATGCTTCGGTGTATACTCCTCTATTTCAGTGATGCCCTTCTTCGTAATCGAGACGGTCGTGTTTGGCGAAGCTAATTGTGTTAAATCCTTATCCCCGGAAATGACCTTCACCTCGAACCCATCTTTCTCGGCCTGAAGGGAAAGCGTTCCGATAATATCGTCCGCTTCATAATTTTCCAGTTCATACCGTTTTATTTGAAAGCAATCAAGCAGCTCCCTTATGAAGGGGAACTGTTCAGATAGTTCCGGTGGCGTTTTCTGACGGCCACCCTTGTATTCCTTAAAGGACGCATGTCTAAACGTCGTTTTGCCGGCATCAAAGGCCACGAGTATATGGGTCGGCTTTTCTTCCTCCAGAATGCGATTGAGCATCATGGTGAAGCCATATACAGAATTCGTATGGACCCCTTTGTCGTTATTCAATAGCGGAAGCGCAAAAAATGCGCGGTAAGCTATGCTATTTCCATCTATAAGTACTAACTTTTTATTCAAAATTGTCTTCCTCCAGTCACACCCGTTTTATGTAGGTCGGCTTCTATTAATCACACAAAAAAACCGTTCATCGTCTCTTTCCATTCTACCATGAGTGGAAGTGGAAAGAAAAATGAACGGCTATGCTGTTATTTAGTATTTCCCATTAACAAGCTTGCGTACGGCGAGTCGGATGGTAAAATGATAACCGTTTGATTACCGACCGTTTTTTTGTAAGACTCCAGCGTCCGGTATAGTTTATAAAACTCAGGATCCTTGGAGAATGATTTATTATATATCTTAGCTGATTCTCCTTCTCCTTCAGCACGGATGACTTCTGCATCGGCTTCCGCCGATGAAAGCATTTCCTTCACTTTTCGGTCAGTGTTTGCGATGGTCCGGTTTTTCTTCGCATCCCCTTTTGATAGATATTCCTGCGCTTTACTTTCCCGCTCGGATATCATCCGCTTATAGACCGACTCCTCATTTTCAGCAGGTAAATCCGTCCGTTTGATACGAACATCAGTAAGACTGATTCCATAGTTGTCCTTCACTAACAGTTCATTTACCTTATCTGTGATGCGGTCATTCAAGCTTCCCCTCGATGACTTCTCGTTAATGATTTCATCATAGTTCAGCTGCCCCAACTCTGAACGGACCGCAGAATAGATGAACTCTTCCATCCTTGTTTCGGCGTTTTCCAGTGTCCTCGCATTGGTAATCAATTTTTTCGGGTCTTCAATCCGCCAGACCGCATAATTATCGATCAACATCCGTTTTTTATCTCTTGTATTGATTTCGGCCTCGGATACATCGGAGCTCATTTGATACTTGGGCAAGGTCACAACGCTTTGAATGAATGGCACCTTGGCTTTCAGTCCTGGTGTATTATCAATCCTAACCACTTCTCCAAATTGGCGGACGACTTTGTATTCCCCTTCTTTGACAATATACACATTAGTGAAGATGATCAGCATGAGGATGATAAAGATGATGAAGAATATCCCTACTTTCACATAACCTCTCCAATGAAAATCACCCTTTTTTAGCTCATTGAAATCAATCACTTTTCCACTCATGGCTGGGTGCCCCCTTTCACTGCCGACTCTTCGTTATCCGGTGCTTTTGCTTCTTCTTCCTCAGGGACAGGCACCGTTTTCGTTTCTTCTTTTTCTAATGGGCGCAACGGTAGATACTTCATTGTATTGCCATCATCATTCATGATATAAATATCCGCATTCGGCAATACCTGTTCAAGCGTCTCAATAATCAGACGGTCCCGGGTGATATCCTTATTGCCTTTATATTCACTATATAGCTTTTCAAATACTGCCACATCACCGCGGGCCGCTTCCGTACGGGCTGCTTTATCGCCGTTCGCTTTTGAAATAAGGGCATCTTTCTCCCCTTCCGCTTCATTAATCCTTTTGTTCTCGTATTTATTGGCTTCATTGATTTTCGTATTCGCCGTCTCCCTGGCATCCGTTACGTTCGTGAAAGCTTTACGCACTTCTTCGTTGGGCAGCTCGACATCCTGCAGTTTAACCGCGGAGATGGAAATGCCCACGTCATATTTCTTCATCAATTCCGACAGCAATTCACGAACATCCGCTTCAATTTTCGCCTTACCGGAAGTGAGGGCATCGTCGATTTTCGTACTTCCGATGATGCTCCTTAAAGACGCGGAAGTCGTATCATATAAAATCTTCTGTGGATCATCCGAATTGAAGAGATATTTAGGAGGGTCGGTAATTTTCCATTGCACCACCAAGTCAGCCAGTACAATATTCTCATCACCTGTTATCATCTTGGTCTCTCTCGGATACTCCTTCACTTTTCCTCCTTCTTCCTTATACCCGAATTGGAGGCTGAATGTTTCCTTGGATAGTTTATGGACCGATTGAATCGGCCAAGGTAATTTAAAATGAAGACCTGGCTCTGTTATCGTCTCCTCCACCTTACCAAACGTCATAATGACGGATTGATCTGATTCATCCACCGTATACCAGGTGGAAATGGCCACCACTCCAAGTATTAAAATAAGTAAAACAAGTCCCGTTACCGTATAAATCCTTTTTAAGCTTACGATATGTATCACCCCTTCTATTTGGTGTTATATCTTATTTACGCAAAGAACGGACCAAAGTTTCGTAAAATTGGAAATTTTTAATAATTAAGTGGTGACTCCCATTTCCATACAGAAAAAGGCAGGGACTAAAATGTCCCTGCCTTACTTAACTCCTTGGATGAGGGGTTGTACAATCATTGTACCCCTCCATTATGAAGCTTGTTTAAAGGAAGTGTAAAGTCTGTGTAAACTCTACCTATTCCCTTTCAATTTTTTATTCAATGTGACGATGAATGTCGTGCCGGTACCCGGTTTACTCTCTACGTTAATTTTGCCTTTGTGAACTTCAACGATATGTTTGACGATCGCAAGTCCAATCCCGGTTCCACCTGAATCTCGGCTCCTTGCCTTGTCGATTCGATAAAATCGTTCGAAAATCCTCGGAAGCTCTTTCTCCTCAATCCCGATTCCGTTGTCCTGCACGATCACATCCACGGTTTGTTCCTTCTCCGCAACCGTTACAGTCACAATCCCACCATTTGGTGTATAAGCTAAGGCATTGGTAATCAAATTGATGAACACTTGTTTGATCCGATCTGATTCCCCTTCAATAACCACTGAATGCGAAGGCACTTTGACTTCGAGTGAGATTTCTTTTTTTCGTAGTTTACCCATGAGCATTTCCTGAATTTCTTTAAGGATGGTAGTCATATCTACCTTGTCCGTTTTCAGGACAAATTCCTGCTGTTCCATTTTGGATAAATTAAGAAGTTCCTGAATGAGCTCTTGAAGCCGATCGCTTTCGTTTAAAATGATCGATAAAAAGTGCTTTAAGGTTTTCTCATTCTTCCAGGCCCCATCCAGCAATGTTTCCGAAAAGCCTTTAATAGAAGTAATCGGTGTCCTCAATTCATGAGAGACATTGGCCACAAAATCCTTCCGCATTTGTTCCAGTCTTTTCAGTTCAGTGATGTCATGGAAAATAAGCAGGATTCCCTTCCATTCATCATAATCACCGATAATGGGAGCTCCATAGATTTCGAAATGCTTTCGTTTAAGGGCAAGCGGAATTTTCACCTGACGTTTTATCGTTTTTTCCGTCCTGAAAATCTCTTCTATTAGAGCTATGACTTCTTCATCCTTTATCACAGAATAATAGTCTTGATATAGGAATGTATGCGAATCTACATCAAAGGTTTTCTTAAATTCCCGGTTGATTAGCGTTGTATATCCTTTGCTGTCAATTAACAGCACACCACTCCCCATATTTTCGACGAGCGTTTCCAAACGATCCTGGTTCATTTCCCTCGCCATTTCGGTTTCTTGGAGGTTCCTTGCCAGGATATTCAACGAGTTCGTCAACATCCCCGTTTCATCTGAATGTTGCTCGAATTTTCGGGTACGGTAATTTCCTTTTGCCAGGTCAATCGCTGCCATTGTGGCCTCTTCAATCGGCCGTGTGTAATAGGAAGTGATTTTACTTGCCAGCATCAGGATGATGATCAGGGCTGCACCCAAGCAAATGACCAATATGCTCCACATTTGCCGGTTGACTTGTTGAATTGCCTCGATTTCATTACTATGGATGACAAATCCTTCAATCTCGCCATCCTTTTCAACGGCGCTCCAGTAATAATGAAGGTCCGAATCCCCCTCCACCACTTCATAGCCTTCACGCTGCTCCCCCGTTTTTTCAAGGGTGATTTTCCGAAGGACTTCTGCATGGCTATCAAGCAACTCATTTGAAGAGGACGAATCATATAAAACCTCTCCATCTGTCGAAAGAATGGTTAAGTTGGATTCAAGCAACGGCGTTAGTTTCGACGTTTTACCTTTTTCCAAAAAGGAGGTGATACCGCCATGCTCTTTAATATATGTAGAAATGAAAAACGTTTCATTTTGAATTCGTTCGTTGAATGTTTTAATATAATAGCTTTTGAAAAGATGGCCCAACAAAAAACCAACGGCCATCAGTACGACCATCACCAGCGTGATGAGGGTAAATAGCAGTTTCTTACGGTAGGTCGTCATTCTCTTTTAGGCTCCTCGAACTTGTAACCCAAGCCCCTTATCGTTTTGATATACAGAGGTTTCTTTGTGTCTGATTCAATTTTCTCCCTCAGATGGCTGATATGGACATCTACGATACGAGAATCTCCGGCAAAATCATAATTCCACACCGTGCTCAATAATTGATCCCTCGTTAACACTCTTCCTTTATTCTTCACGAGGTATAAAAGTAATTCAAATTCCTTTGGAGTCAATTCTAGTTGATTCTCCTCGAAATAGGCTTCATAGCGTTCAGGGAAGATCTTCAAGTCGCCTATTTTCAGTGAATCATTCTCTGGATCATCATTATTTTCAGTACTATTAGAATGCTGTGATCTTCTTAGTATCGCTTTAATCCGGGCAACTACCTCACGTGGGCTAAAGGGCTTCGTTAAGTAATCATCTGCTCCTAATTCCAGGCCAAGCACCTTATCAAATTCATCATCTTTAGCTGTTAACATCAAAATCGGGATATTTATTTTCTGTTGGCGAAGCTGTTTACACACTTCAAGCCCATCCAATTTGGGTAGCATTAAATCCAATACGACCAAATCAGGACAAAGCTCAACAGCTGCCTGTAAACCTTCTTCCCCGTCCAATGCTGTAATTACAGAGTAACCAGCCTGCTCTAAATTGTATTGAAGTAAGGTAACAATTGATTGTTCATCATCCACTACGAGAATTTTCTTTGACATTAGATCCTCCTGAATTATGTATTACCCCTAAGACATGCTTTTGTCTACTCATCCAATTCTATTATAAAGAATATTATCTGTAATTCACACTTAAAATTCTCTCGTCCTCCCAAAATCACCAATTCCTTTTACTGCCTCAAGTAAGGTAAGGACGAAAAATCCGGACCGATACATAAAAAGACCACCTGATAGGTGAAAGGAACACAAGCATTCCTGTCACGTTTCGGGCAGTCTTGTTATGAAACGGATGAGTTATCGTAAGATTTTCATGACTGCTTTAACGGAATCGACTGATTTCGAAAGGGCAGCTTTTTCAGATTCCGTCAATTCAAGTTCGATGATTCGTTCAATTCCATTGGCACCTAAGACCGTAGGCACACCAAGGTAGATTCCTTCGAATCCATATTCACCTTCAAGGTAGGCGATTGATGGAAGAACGCGATGTTGGTCTTTCAGGATTGCTTCCGCCATTTCCACAAGGGATGCCGCAGGTGCGTAATAGGCACTACCATTGCCAAGTAGGTTGACGATTTCCCCGCCGCCAGTACGAGTACGGGCAACGATTGTGTCTAGACGTTCTTGGGGTATTAATGTTTCCAAAGGAATGCCTCCGGCGTATGAGTAACGTACTAAAGGCACCATGTCGTCACCATGCCCACCCAGGACGAAACCGGTTACGTCCTTAACCGACATATTCAATTCTTGAGCGACGAACGTACGGAAACGGGCAGTATCAAGCACGCCCGATTGTCCGATTACTCGTTCTTTTGGAAAACCCGATTCTTTGTAAACCGTATAAGTCATTGCATCTACTGGATTGGTTAAAACGATGATGGTTGTATGTGGAGAGTATTTGACCACTTCTTTCGTTACAGCTTTCATGACTTTTTGGTTCGTCTGAACTAAATCATCACGGCTCATGCCTGGTTTGCGGGCGATCCCGGCAGTGATGATGACGACGTCTGAGTCTGCTGTATCTGAGTAGTCGGAAGTGCCGATGATAGAGGCGTCAAATCCTAGGACAGGACCTGCTTCAGCCATATCAAGTGCCTTACCTTTTGTAGGGTTTTCTGATTGTGGAATATCAACTAAAACGATGTCACCGAGTTCTTTTTGAGCGGCAAGGAATGCTGCGGTAGCTCCAGTGAATCCTGCACCAACTACTGTAATCTTTTTACGTGTAGACATGTTAATTCCTCCTTAAAATATGCAAATATTTCGGAATACTTTTAACATCTGTATACATAATTATACGCCTCCCGGAAAAGGAGCTGAAGTCAGCTCTTTTCCTGAAGGCGTCATTAGTAAAAATTAAAGGTTTTTGATTAGCTCGTCAGCGAACTCAGAACATTTAACTTCTTTTGCACCTTCCATTAGGCGGGCAAAGTCGTATGTAACAACTTTAGAAGCGATTGTTTGTTCTACTGATTTAGTGATGCTGTCCGCAGCTTCATTCCATCCAAGGTGTTCAAGTAAAAGAACGCCTGAAAGAAGAACTGAAGATGGGTTAACTTTGTCAAGACCAGCATATTTAGGAGCAGTACCGTGAGTTGCTTCGAAAATAGCATGTCCAGTTTCGTAGTTGATGTTAGCTCCTGGAGCAATACCAATTCCGCCAACTTGAGCAGCTAGTGCATCAGAGATGTAATCTCCGTTTAAGTTCATTGTTGCAACAACGTCAAACTCTCTTGGACGAGTTAGGATTTGTTGTAAGAAGATATCGGCAATAGAATCTTTAACGATGATTTTGCCTTCAGCTTCTGCAGCAGATTGTGCTTTGTTAGCAGCTTCTGTTCCTTCAGCTTCTTTGATTTGATCATATTGGTTCCAAGTGAACACTTTGTCAGCGAATTCAGTTTCTGCAACTTCATAACCCCAAGTTTTGAATGCGCCTTCCGTGAACTTCATGATATTACCTTTATGAACAAGTGTTAATGATTTACGGCCTTCTTTGATTGCATAGTTAAGTGCAGCGCGAACAAGACGTTTTGTACCTTCTTCAGAAATTGGCTTGATACCAATACCAGAAGTTTCAGGGAAACGGATGTTTTTAACACCGAACTCAGTTTGCAAGAAGTCGATAAGTTTTTTCGCTTGGTCAGAACCTTTAGCATATTCGATACCAGCATAGATGTCTTCAGTATTTTCACGGAAGATAACCATGTCAGTGTCTTCAGGACGTTTTACTGGAGAAGGTACACCTTCGAAGTAACGTACTGGGCGTAGACATACGAATAAGTCTAATACTTGGCGTAATGCTACGTTCAATGAACGGATACCGCCACCGATTGGAGTTGTAAGTGGTCCTTTAATAGCGATTAGATATTCGTTGATGACATCAAGAGTTTCTTGTGGAAGCCATTCGCCTGTTTGGTCAAATGCTTTTTGTCCAGCTAAAACTTCTTTCCATTCGATTTTCTTTTCGCCATTGTATGCTTTTTCTACAGCTGCGTCTAAAACGCGTACTGCTGCTGCCCAGATATCAGGACCGATTCCGTCACCTTCAATGAAAGGAACGATTGGATTGTTTGGTACGTTAAGAACACCGTTAGTAACTGTGATTTTTTGGCTTTGTGTCATGTCTCTTTACCTCCGATTCAAATTCAAAGGCTAGTTGGTCTGCCTTATAATTCTTGGCAGAACCACTAACCTCGTTTACTCACATCTTTTAATTTACTACAAATCCGATGAAATTAAATATAAATTTTGAAAAAACTTTTATTTATTCAAAAATTTTATCGATTTTCAATCGGAATGTACTTTTGCATACCTGGTCCAACATACTCTGCACGTGGACGGATAAGGCGGTTGTTTGAATATTGCTCAAGGATATGAGCGATCCAACCTGATGCACGGCTAACAGCAAAGACTGGTGTGAATAGGTCATGCTCGATACCTAGGCTGTGGTATACAGAAGCTGAATAGAAATCTACGTTTGGCGGAAGATTTTTTTGACCAGTCACGATTTCGTGAATTTTAGTCGACATTTCATAATATTGAGGCTGACCAGTAAGCTCAGTCAATTTTTTAGACATTTCTTTAAGGTGTTTAGCACGTGGGTCACCTTTACGGTATACACGGTGGCCAAAGCCCATGATTTTTTCTTTGTTAGCTAGTTTTTCGTTGATATAAGGCTCAACGTTTTCTACTGAACCGATTTCTGTAAGCATTTTCATAACTTGTTCGTTAGCTCCGCCATGAAGTGGGCCTTTTAATGCGCCAATGGCAGATGTAACGCCAGAATAGATATCAGAAAGAGTAGCAACGCAAACGCGTGCAGTGAAAGTAGAAGCGTTTAATTCATGGTCAGCATGTAGTACCAATGCTTTGTTGAATGCTTCTTCTTCGATTGCAGTTGGCTCGTTACCACTTAACATATATAAGAAGTTAGCAGCGAAGCTTAGATCTTTACGTGGTGCAACCGCTTCCTTACCTTGACGGGTACGGGCGAAAGTTGTTACCAACGTTGGGATTTTAGCTTGGATGCGAATGGCTTTACGATAGTTAGCTTCTTCACTCATTACGTCAGCTTCTTCATCATATAGACCAAGAAGTGATACCGCTGTGCGAAGAGCACCCATTGGATGTACTTTATCAATTGGGTATGTTTTGAAATGATTAACAACTTCTGCAGGAAGTTCTGCGTTTTCAGCTAGTTGTTTAGTTAATTCAGCTAATTGGCTTTTGTTTGGAAGAGCTCCATGCCATAAAAGATAGATTACTTCCTCAAAAGTGGCATTTGTAGCTAAATCATCGATATCGTACCCAACGTAAGTTAGTGTATCGTCGATAATCGAGCTTACGGATGAAGTGGTTGCTACCACACCTTCTAGACCTTTTGTTGCTGTCATATAAAATCTCTCCTTTTTCTAAAATTCCCCTATATCCTTGCTCATTACGTATAAATATAGCGCTTCCAAGAGTAAGCTATCCTACCCAACCATCTATTTTTTAGCTGAAGACATGCGTCACCCATCGATAAGTATTCACTGATGTGAATGCCAATCAAAGGAGCATGCACGACCTTTTACAATCGCTTATACGAATTCTAAAAATTAATGCTTGTAGTTTCGCTTCCTAGTGAGCGCTTGCTCAAATAACTACACTCTTTTTTTAGATCATCAGAAACTACTATTTCTAAATCCTAATATAATGACTCGGAGTAGTTACAACATTATTATAAACAATAATCACTTTTTTGGGAATGAAAAGCGCTTAAAATATGAAAAAATTATTATTTCATTAGAAAAATCTCTATTCCTAATCCACCTTTTTTTTCAGCTTTTTCCACCACATTCTTACAAAAAAATGAAATGAAGCAGAATAAATCTAACATAGAAAAGAAAAAAAGATTCCAGAAAAATTAAACAATTACTATTCATTCCCTGTGTCAATTATTTAAAAAAATCAAAAATCTGCATGCATAAATAAGCAATTCCAGCACCAATCAACGGACCTACAGCCACACCTTTGAATAATGCGACGGCTAGAATCGTCCCAAAAACCAATGCGGTTGTAATATGTGGATCGTGAGAAAGCAAGGTAATTCCATTTTTCGCAATCAAGGCAACAGCTATACCAGAAGCCAGCGCAATCCATGCATAGGGCGATTTAATCGCATCCCCCAGTTCCTTGAAGCCAATCGCTCCATTAGCAATAGGGATGAGCACTGCAATCGTAATGATCGTAACGCCTAGGTTGATTCCCTTTGCTTCTAAATAAGGGAACACTTTGGCATCAAGACCAATGATTTTCATGAGTAAAAGAAAACCTGCTGCGGCAATAAGGGATGTGTTTTTCCCAAACCAACCGATTGCCGCAAGTAAAATTAAAAACACGACCGGGCCGTTTATCACTTCTCCTCCTCCTCTTTCCTTTTTGTTATTTTAACATAACAAACCGCCTGTTTACCTTTGTCAAAATCCATGGTATTTATTTGGCTACCAATAGAAATAGTTCATATTGGATCCAAAAGGAACTTTCCTTTCTTTACCATTGTCGTTACAATTATAATACAATGCAGCCGTTAGAAGGAGGGAATGTCTTGAATCCTGTTTACATCTACCGTTTCATTCGTTTCATATCAGTCATCGGAATCATCATTTTGGGCGGGATCGCCTTATTTTATTTATCTAAGTATACGTATCCATTCATTATTGCCATGATCATTGCTTTCTTGATGAACCCCCTTGTGACTTTCTTCGAAAAGAAAGCTCACTTGCCACGAGGACTTGCTGTATTTGTCTCCCTATTACTCATTTTCCTTATTTTTGCCGGACTCATCACCCTATTAGTTACCGAAATCATATCAGGTACTAATTACCTTGCGGGTGTGATACCGGAACATATCGAAACCATCGTAGATTACATAGAAACGCTCATTGCCACCAAGATCATTCCCCTATATAACCAAACCACAGCCATGTTCAATACATTAGATCAAGATCAGCAGGACACCATCCTAAAGAACATCCAAAATATTGGTGAATCCATCACTACCGGGGTCAGCGGTTTCATTCAGGCATTCCTGAAAAATATCCCCGCCATCATCGGCTGGTTTCCAACGACGGTGACAGCACTACTCTTTACCCTACTGGGCACTTTCTTCATCAGCAAAGACTATGACCGTTTCGGACGAATGACGGGAAATGTATTGCCAAATAAACTATTTTCCGGGGCCAAACGTTTATTCCGTGATTTAAAACGAGCATTATTCGGATTCATTCGCGCTCAATTCACTCTAGTTTCATTAACGACCGTTACCATTTTAATCGGATTTCTTATATTAGGGGTCAAGTATTCGATTACCATCGCTTTAATTTGCGGCTTAGTCGATATCATTCCTTATTTGGGTACAGGGACCATCTTCATTCCATGGATCATCTTCGAATTCATCTCTGGGAATACCAGTCTTGCCATCGGGCTGTCTGTGCTTTACATCATCGTTGTTGTCCAGCGCCAACTAATTGAACCAAAAGTTCTTTCTTCTAGTATTGGCTTGGATCCACTTGCTACTCTCATCGCCTTATTCATTGGTTTTAAATTAATCGGGTTTCTTGGATTGATCGCCGGGCCAGTAACCCTAGTCATATTCAATACCCTTCAACGTGCTCATGTCTTTCAAGCCATTTGGTCGTACATCATGGGACCGGATACGAAAAAACCCACTCCAAACAAATTTCTTTAAAATCAAAGAAAAAATCCGCCCGATATTCGGGGCGGATTTTTTCTATCTATCTCTTATTTTGAAGTTTCGAATTGTTCAGCTTCAGTAGAACCAGCAAGTGCTGTTGTAGAAGAAGTTCCACCAGATACAACCTGTGCCACTTCATCGAAGTATCCAGTTCCAACCTCGCGTTGGTGACGAGTTGCCGTATAGCCGTCCCCTTCACTAGCGAATTCTGCTTGTTGAAGTTCTGAGTATGCTGCCATTCCACGGTCTTTGTATCCAAGAGCAAGGTTAAACATGCTATGGTTCAATGAATGGAATCCAGCAAGTGTAACGAATTGGAATTTGTAACCCAGTTTCCCTAATTCGACTTGGTAGCTCGCAATTTCCTCATCACTCAATTTCGCTTTCCAGTTAAACGATGGCGAGCAATTGTATGCTAGTAGTTTTCCTGGGAACTCAGCATGAATCGCTTCGGCAAAACGACGGGCATCTGCAAGGTTTGGCTCGGACGTTTCACACCAGATAAGGTCAGCGTATGGTGCATAAGCCAGGCCACGAGCAATCGCTTGGTCAAGTCCCGCTTTCGTGCGGTAGAATCCTTCTGGAGTACGTTCGCCTGTGATGAATGGGGCATCGACTGGATCGATATCATCCGTGATCAAGTCAGCGGCGTCAGCATCCGTGCGAGCAATCAATATAGTCGGTGTTCCCATTACGTCTGCAGCCAAGCGGGCAGAAATCAGGTTACGTATGGCAATTTGTGTTGGAAGAAGCACTTTCCCACCTAAATGGCCACATTTTTTCTCGGAGGAAAGCTGATCTTCAAAGTGAACACCGGCAGCTCCAGCTTCGATCATCCCTTTCATTAGTTCGAAAACATTAAGGGCTCCACCAAAACCTGCTTCCGCATCAGCTACGATAGGGGCAAACCAATCGATATCGTCTTTTCCTTCAGCAAAGCTGATTTGATCGGCCCGTTGCAGTGTTTGATTGATGCGTTTAACGACTTGTGGTACAGAGTTTGCTGGGTATAAGCTTTGATCCGGGTACATCTGGCCAGCGATATTCGCATCTGCAGCCACTTGCCAACCACTTAGATAGATGGCCTTTAAACCCGCTTTTACTTGTTGCATCGCTTGGTTACCAGTCAATGCTCCTAGTGCATTGATGAAATCTTCTTGTTTCAGGAGATTCCATAGTTTTTCAGCTCCCCGACGCGCTAAGGTTTGCTCGATGTCAATGGACCCTCTTAATTTGATAACTTCCTCAGCTGTATACGTGCGTTTAATTCCATTCCATCTTGAATCAGTTTCCCAGCTTTGTTGTAATTGCTCTACTCTTTCGTTCGTCATTATATTTTCCCCCTAATAGTTTATAGTACGTTCATAATTGATAGAATATTAAGATAATTTTTCGTATGCTGGATTCGTTAAGAAATCAGCGAAGTCTTCAGCCACAATCAATTCTTCGAATAGTTTAGTAGATTCTTCAAATTTCCCTGTTTTGAAAGCTTCTTCACCAATCTCGGATTTAATGACTTCCAATTCTTCCTCTTTGATTTGATGGAATAATTCTTCCGTCACTTTCCTGCCATCTTCTAGTATGCCTTTAGGATGACGAATCCACTGCCACACTTGAGCGCGGGAAATTTCTGCTGTAGCGGCATCTTCCATCAAGTTATTGATAGGAGCCGCTCCTCTACCACATAACCAGGAAGCGATATACTGAATGCCGACGTTTATATTTGTCCGTAAGCCAGCCTCCGTAATGGATCCTTCTGGGACTTCCAGCAAATCTTTAGCCGTCACTTCTACATCTTCACGTTTGCGGTAAATTTGATTCGGTTTCGGAACAAGAAGGTCAAACACTTCTTTCGCAGTACTGACCATGCCTGGATGAGCGACCCATGTACCGTCATGCCCATCTCTCGCTTCACGTTCTTTATCCGCACGAACCTTCGCGAACGCCTCATCATTCTTGACCGGGTCATTCTTGACCGGAATTTGGGCAGCCATTCCACCGATTGCCGGAGCATTACGGGTGTGGCAAGTCTTGATTGCGAGAAGGGAGTAAGCTCTCATGTTCGGAACCGTCATTGTAACCTGTAATCGATCTGGGAAGATTACGTCCTCTGAGTGACGGAATTTCTTCAGGAAGCTGAAGATGTAATCCCAGCGACCGCAGTTTAGGCCTGCTGAGTGTTCTTTCAACTCATACAAGATTTCGTCCATTTCGAATGCTGCAAGAATCGTTTCGATTAGTACCGTCGCTCTAATTGTCCCCTGCGGAATTCTTAAATCATTCTGGGCATAGACAAAGATGTCATTCCATAATCTGGCTTCGAGATGACTTTCCATCTTCGGAAGATAGAAGTATGGACCGCTTCCATTTTCGATCAATGCTTTCACATTATGATAAAAGTAAAGACCGAAGTCGAATATGCTGGCGGATATAGGCTGTCCATTTAATAGAACGTGTTTTTCTTCCAAGTGCCAGCCACGGGGTCTGATTTTCAAGACTGCCGTTTTTTCATTCAATCTATATACTTTACCGTTTGGATTTTCAAATGAGATGGTACCGCGGATGGCATCCCTCAAGTTCAGTTGCCCATCTATGCAATTTTCCCAAGTAGGCGAGTTGGCATCTTCAAAGTCTGCCATAAACACGCAAGCCCCTGAGTTTAATGCATTGATGATCATCTTACGATCAACCGGCCCTGTAATTTCAACCCTGCGGTCTTGCAAGTCCTTCGGGAGGGGAGCGATTGTCCAATCACCTTCACGGATATGTTTCGTTTCCTCCAGGAAATCAAGCTGCTTTCCTTGGTTTATTTCCTCTTGGACCGTTTTACGTCGCTCTAACAGTTCCCTTCTCCTTGCACCGAACTGCCGTTCAATCCGTTCAATGAATTGAAGCGCTTCCGTAGTAAGTATTTGTTCATATCCAGGCTTGATATCCCCTGTTATTTGTAAACCTTTTGCTTCAGTAATCATGTTGCTTTCCACATCCTTTCAAACTCTTATATGTTATAATACAGTTATTTTATTTCCTGTTTGTATTATATAACACGTTGTATAAATTTGTCACCTACTTTTCCAATTTTTTTAAAAAAAGAGATTAATTGACTATAAAAAGCCTGGTATATAGGCGTTTCTATTAAAAAAAATAATTGCAAAGATTCTGTTTTTTCCATTTCATTTTTTCTTCCTTGTCCACTTTTTGCATGAAACAGTTAAGATTTTGAGTGGCAAGATTTCCTTCGTATGCTGGATTCGTTTATGGGGCGAACGCAAAAAAGGCTATCCACATTCTTATCTTTGTGGATAGCCTTTTTCTATTTATGTTGAATGATCGTAACTTTTCCTTTATTCATCCTGTTCATCATGATCCGAATAACAATTGGTTTTAAAAGATTACGGGTGGGTGGAAATACCAGGATCAATCCCAAGATATCCGAAATCAGTCCGGGTGATAGCAACAGAGCGGATCCGATGAAGATACAGATTCCATCGACGATTTCATTTCCAGGCATCATCCCTTGACGAACCTGACCCTGTGCCTTTTTCCATATTTCCATTCCTTGGCTTTTAGCCAAATAAGCTCCGATTAAACCAGTGGCTACAATTAGGAACAGCGTTGGCCAAAACCCAATCAGATTGCCAGATAATAAGAGGACAATAATCTCAATGATCGGCATCGCAATGATAAACAATAAAAAGTACTTCATTTACATTCCTCCTGCACAGCCCACTTCTGGTGCGGTACACCTATCTTACATCAACGATTGGATTTCATCCAAAATTTTGTTTTACAAAACTTTGGCATGACCATCATAAATGATTCCACGGCTGGCATCGACCGTTATTCTCTGTCCATCCTTAAAGGCCTTTGTCGCATTATCAGCCCCGACAATGACAGGAATGCCTAAGGTAACGCCGACAACTGCCGCATGGCTAGTCAAACCGCCTTCTTCAGTAATCAATGCGGCACACTTTTCTATTGCCGGCATCATTTCACGATCCGAACCGATTGTAACCAAAACAGATCCTTCTTGTACTTTTTCTAAGGCTTCCTTGGCATTCTTGGCAACGACCACTTCACCCTTCGCTGTTTTCCTACCGATTCCTTGAGCCTTCAATAGAACCTCTCCTAACACATGAATTTTCATCAAGTTAGTCGTCCCTATTTCACCTACAGGCACACCAGCGGTAATCACCACTAAATCCCCATGGGAAACGATTCCGGATTCCAGGCTTTGGTCAATCGCTGTTTGGAGCATATCATCTGTCGTCTCTGCTTTAGGCCCCATCTGCGGATAAACGCCCCAGACCAATGCAAGCCGTCTGGATACATCTTCATTAGAGGTAACGGCAATAATAGGCGCTTTTGGACGATACTTAGAAATCATCCGTGCCGTATGACCGCTTTCAGTCGGTGTAATGATTGCACCCGCATTAAGGTTAAGCGCAGTATGTGCAACGGATTCCCCAATGGCATCTGTCACATTATGTCGATCCGACTTGCTATTTCTTGTAAGGATATCTCGATAATTCAGCGCTGTTTCTGCACGTGAAGCAATGTTATGCATAGTCTGAACGGCTTCGACTGGGTAAGTCCCCGCAGCTGTTTCACCAGAAAGCATGATGGCATCCGTTCCATCGAAAATCGCATTCGCCACATCACTTGCCTCAGCTCGTGTCGGACGCGGATTACGCTGCATCGAATCAAGCATTTGTGTAGCGGTAATGACCGGTTTGCCTGCATTGTTACATTTCTTAATCATATCTTTTTGAACAAGTGGCACTTCTTCTGCAGGGATTTCCACACCTAAATCACCACGCGCAACCATCAAACCATCAGCTACTTCTAAAATTTCGTCAAGACGGTCCACGCCTTCCTGGTTTTCAATTTTAGGGATGATTTGAATATGTTCTGCTTTATTTTGTTGCAACAATTCCCGGACTTCCAGTACATCCGACGCCCTGCGGACGAAAGAAGCGGCCACGAAATCGATTCCTTGTTCGATACCGAAAAGGATGTCCTTTTCATCTTTTTCCGTGATCCCTGGCAAGTTTACGGAAACGCCAGGAACGTTGACGCCTTTTTTATTTTTCAATGTACCGCTGTTTAGGATTTTCGTATGAATTTCTTTTTTTATTTCATCAATTGCTAACACTTCAAGACCAATCAAGCCATCGTCCAGCAAAATTCTAGATCCAGCTTGTACATCATATAGAAGCCCTTCATAGGTAATGGAGAATCTCTCTGGCGTCCCCAAAACTTCTTGCATCGAAATCGTTACTTCTTTACCTGCAGTCAACTCGATCGAGTCATTCTCCATGTTATTCGTCCGTATTTCAGGACCTTTTGTATCAAGCAAGATAGCGACCTGTTTCCCCGTTTTCTCTGATGCTTCTCTTATATTGCGAATTCTTGCAGCATGTTCCTCATGATTACCGTGGGAAAAATTAAGACGTGCTACATTCATCCCTGCCTCGATTAATTGAGCCAACTTTTCTACACTTTCACTAGCTGGCCCAATGGTACATACAATTTTAGTTTTGCGCATGGTGTCAACCTCCTAAAGAAACTCGTCCTCTACCGCCATATGACGGAGAGTGACGTAGTATTAAACATATTTTTTTCAATCATTTAAATAGACAATTCTTCTGATAGGTCATACATTTTCTTATCAATCGTGTGCTTCTTCGATAAGGCATCGATGATATCGTAATCAACCAGTTTATTTTCCTCAATGCCAACAGCCCTGCCACCTAAACCTTCAAGAAGCAATTCGACTGCGCGGGCGCCAAGCCTGCTTGCCAACACACGGTCAGACGCAGTAGGAGAGCCACCACGTTGTACATGACCCAGAACCGTAACACGCGTTTCGAACCCTGCTTTCGCTTCTATCTGTTTGGAAATCTCCATAGCACTGCCTACACCTTCTGCCACAACGATGATACTATGCTTTTTCCCGCGTTCATGTCCCCGGTTCAGCTTTCCTATCATCTCTTCCATATCGAAATCGTATTCCGGGCATAAAATGGTCTCAGCCCCTCCTGCAAGACCGGCCCAAAGAGCAATGTCACCGGCGTTTCGGCCCATCACTTCAACCACATACGTCCGTTCGTGGGAAGTAGCTGTATCCCTGATTTTATCAATCGCATCGATGACCGTATTAAGGGCTGTATCAAAACCAATCGTAAAGTCCGTTCCCGGAATATCGTTATCGATCGTTCCCGGAACGCCAATGCAAGGAAAACCTCGTTCCGTCAATGCCTTCGCTCCAAGGTAAGACCCGTCACCGCCAATGATGACGATGCCCTCAATACCCACTTTTTTCAGTTGTTCGATTGCCTTTAACTGTCCCTCTTCCGTTTTGAATTCAGGACAGCGGGCAGTATGTAACATCGTGCCTCCGCGGTGTATGATATCCCCGACAGAACCAAGCTCAAGACGTCTTATGTCGCCATTGATCAACCCTTCATAGCCATGGTAGATGCCATAGACCTCCATTTCATGAAAAATCGCTTTCCGGACGACTGCCCGGACTGCAGCATTCATGCCTGGAGAATCCCCTCCACTTGTTAATACCCCTATTTTTTTCATTATGTTCACCTCTCCTACTGCGCTAATGACATAAAACTTTTCAATAACCTCATTGTACCCTTTTTTCACCTAAGATAAGCAAGGAACTCTTCTTACTGCTTAATCCAATGTATTAAGACTAACGTATTCTGAACAGAAATTGAAGTAAATTGCGTTAAAGATTGTTTTATTTCCCAAAATAGGAATCAATTTAGTCACCTGGGTATTTAAGTATCATATTAAGGTTGAAAAAACGTGTTGCCTGCCGGCAGCACGTTTTTTCTTGGCCATGTATTTATGAATGTTGTTTTACTTCCAGTATCGGTCCTTCTGGCTGTCCTTCAAATTCATATTCACCGATATTTTTAAATTTCATATAACGCTGATTGATCAGTTCCTCACTATTCAGGGAAAGAAGCTCATTGATTGATTGCTTCAATATATCCTTAATCGCTTTGGCTTGCTCCTCGGCATCGCGATGGGCCCCGCCTTTCACTTCAGGGATGATTTCATCAATGACTCCCAATCGGTTGAGGTCAGGAGCCGTGATTTTCATGGTTTCGGCTGCACGCTTGGCTTGGGAAGCATCCTTCCACAAGATAGCGGCTGCTCCTTCAGGAGAAATGACAGAATAGGTGGAGTTCTCCAGCATATAAATCCGATCCGCTACTCCTAGAGCCAAAGCACCACCACTTCCACCTTCACCAATGACAATACTGATAACAGGTACATTAAGTCCTGCCATTTCAAAAAGGTTTTTTGCGATGGCTTCACTCTGGCCACGCTCTTCCGCTGCTTTACCAGGGAAGGCACCCTTCGTATCTATGAAACAAATGATGGGGCGATTGAACTTTTCGGCCTGTTTCATCAGACGTAAAGCCTTTCGATAACCTTCAGGATGAGGCATACCAAAATTACGACGGATATTTTCCTTTGTATCCTTACCACGCTGATGGCCGATGATGGTCACAGCACGTCCATCAAATTCCCCGATGCCGGCTACGATGGCTTCATCATCACCATAGTATCGGTCACCATGGAATTCCATGAACTCATTAAATATAAGAGGGATATAATCAAGTGTTGTCGGACGGGCTGGGTGACGAGCGATTTGCACGCGATCCCATGGCTTTAAGTTATTATAAATGTCCGTTTCCAACTTCTCGAGACGCTGTTCCAAGCTTTCAATTTCAGCTGTCAAATCAACATCTGCTCCCTTTGTTATTTCCCTTAGTTCTTTAATCTTGCTTCGAAGCTCTGTGACAGGGCGTTCAAATTCCAATTCGTAAATCATAACCATTCACCACCCGGGGCATGAATTTTCAGGATCGTTGTCAAGGTATCTTTCATTTCCGTCCGTTTAACCACAGCATCCAATTGGCCATGCTTCATCAAAAATTCAGCTGTTTGGAAATCTTCAGGAAGATCTTCATGGATCGTTTGTTCAATGATCCGTCTTCCAGCGAATCCTATCAGGGCACCAGGTTCTGCAAGGTTAATATCCCCAAGAGATGCAAAGCTGGCTGAAACGCCACCAGTTGTAGGATGGGTCATCATCGAAATGATCAATCCACCTTCATTGCTGAACATTTTAAGGGCAGCACTTGTTTTGGCCATTTGCATGAGGCTCAGAACACCTTCTTGCATTCGCGCCCCACCAGATGCGGTAAAAATGATGAACGGTATCTTCAATTCGCCGGCCCGTTCAATCGCCCGTGTGATTTTTTCCCCAACGACGGACCCCATACTTCCCATCCGGAAATTGGAATCCATGATGGCCGTTGATATTTGGAAACCATTTATGCTTCCTACCCCTGTAACCACTGCCTCATTAATTTTGGCCTTCACTTTATCCTTTTCCAGCTTTTCCAGATAATCCGGGAACTGAAGGGGGTTAACGGAAATCATTTCTTTATCAAATTCAGTGAAACTATTGGCGTCGAAAAGAAATTCTATGCGCTCATGAGAGGACATGGAATGATGGAACCCACAATGCAAACAGACTTTTACGTTTTTCACTAATTCTTTTGTATACATGATTTTTTTGCAACCTGGGCACTTCGTCATAATTCCTTCAGGTACATCCTGTTTTTCACGATCTAAAGGAACCGTTGCATATTTCTTCTTAGATTTTGCAAATAGCTCTTTAAGCAAGTCTAATCCTCCCTTTGCCACCAAACCTCTTTTTAAAGAAACTTTGGTCCAAACTATATCAGAAATATATTCAAAATCGTGTAAAATGCTGTCACTCTTCCTTCGACAAATTTCTGATTTTAGTAAGGTATGCTTCGATGGCTTTTTCTTCATCACGTTCAAGCAAATATGTAAGCAACAAAAGATAATCTTCTTTTTTCGTTTTTGTTTTGATTTGCTCTGATGCTCTAGCATAGCTGTTGACAATACGCCAAATTCTTTCAAGCAAACGATTGCGATTTAATATGGCGATCCTCAAGAAGAAATCATCATCATGGAATTCTTCTACCTTGACCCAGTCCATTAACGATTTAACCTCTTGGGCCGTGGCGAAGAAGGCCACGATCTTCAAACAATCGATTTCAATTAACCGTTTGGTCTCGGCTAAATCTTCTTGAACTTTTTTATCTTGCAAAAAAAAGGTTCCCAGAAGCTCGACTAACTTATGCTCCTGGAAATCCCTAATAAACGTTCCTTCACCACGTCTAGTTTCTATCAATCCTAAAAGCTCTAGTGCTCGCAATGCTTCACGGACAGATGAACGTCCAACATTCAGACGGTCGGATAACTCCCGTTCAGAAGGAATTTTATCGCCCGGTAAGAGGTTATCCGATTCAATCATGCTCCGTAGGCTTTCCACAACATCGAGATAAATTTTGGTTGAAGAAGTACGTTCTGCCAAATTAGTTATTCCTCACTTTGTCCAATGTTTGCTAGTTTTCTTGTTTTTTCTTTAATTTGTTCTGGATCCGCGTGAATTCTTGCAACCCCGGTTTCCATAGCCGCCTTTGCCACAGCTGCAGCGACTGCAGGTGCAACTCTAGCATCAAAAGGTGCGGGAATAACATAGTCTTCATGAAGTTCATGCTCTTCTATTAAACCTGCAATCGCCTGTACAGCCGCCACCTTCATTTTTTCATTGATATGTGTGGCACGTACATCTAAAGCGCCTCGAAAGATTCCAGGGAAAGCCAGTACATTATTGACCTGATTTGGGAAGTCAGAGCGACCTGTCCCCACCACTTTGGCACCCGCAGCTTTCGCTTCCTCCGGCATGATTTCAGGATTGGGATTAGCCATGGCGAAAATGATTGGATCTTCGTTCATGGAAGAAATCATATCCTTATTCAAAGCTCCCGCCGCAGACACACCGATGAATACGTCCGCTCCCTTGATAACAGTCGCAAGGTTTCCTTGAACCTTATCCCGGTTGGTTACTTTCGCTACTTGTTCTTTTATATCATTCATACCTAACGTACGCCCTTCATAGATGGCACCTTTCGTGTCACACATGATAATGTCACGCACTCCATAGCTATAAAGCAACTTTATGATGGCAATGCCTGCCGCTCCGGCACCACTGGCCACGACTTTAATTTCCGTTATCGATTTTCCTACAAGACGCAAAGCATTTACAAGACCGGCCACGGTTACAATTGCTGTACCGTGCTGATCATCATGAAATACAGGAATATTCATTTCTTTTTTTAATCGTTCTTCGATTTCAAAACAATTCGGTGCTGCAATATCTTCTAGGTTCACTCCGCCGAATGTCGGTTCGAGCAATTTGACGGTCTCTACAATCTTATCCACATCCGTCGTTTTTAAACAGATTGGAAATGAATCCACTCCCGCAAAACTCTTGAACAAGACAGCTTTGCCTTCCATGACAGGCAAGGCGGCTTCAGGACCGATATTGCCTAGGCCCAACACTGCCGTTCCATCAGAAATAACGGCTACCGTATTCCCTTTCATTGTATAGTCATAAACGGTTTCAGGTTTTTCGTAAATTTCCTTACATGGTTCGGCGACACCAGGAGAATAAGCCAAGCTTAAATCCACTGCATTCCTAACTGGTACTTTCGAAACGGTTTCTAATTTCCCTTGATTCAAGCGATGCATATGTAATGCTTCTTCTCTTAATGTCATATTCTCACTCCTAGAACGAATTGGGCAACCCGGAAATTATGCTGAAATCTAGTGGTCAGACCACATGGGCCTGCATTCAATATAACATACCTGATAAAGTTGTAAAATAGTTATTCTCTCTTATAAACGACATTTCCTTTTCCTAACAATCCATTTAAAAGATCGATTAACTTATCGCTCGGGTTGACCCAATCCCAATAGGATAGCTGTACATAGCGGTTTTCCCGCTCATAAAATAGCATGACCTTCGTTTCGCCAGTATGCTGGATTAATATTTTTTTTATTTTTTGAAGAGTGTCTTTTGTTTGCTTTTCCGCTTCAATCTTCAAGAAAAGCGTTCCGTTTTTTTTCTGTGCCATATCTTTCACTTGGTCCAACGGATAGACATATTGGATGATGAGCTGCGTTTTTCCGCTCCGCTCCTCCAATGTACCTTGAAGCATGGCCAACTGTCCGTGATTCAAGATGGCAGAGTAGTTTTTATACACATTGGGGAATACGACGGCTTCAAGATCGCCTTCTTCATCACTGACAGTCAAGAATGCCATGACATCCCCCTTTTTCGTACGAATGGTCTTAACCGCCGTGATGTACACGCCAAGCAGGATTTTTGCCTCTTTCTTACTTAATGCTTCATCGATGGTCAAGCAACCGAAGTGGCCGAAAATTCCTTTATAGCTCGTCACGGGATGATTGGAAAGGTATAGGCCAAGTACACTCTTTTCAAAGGATAACTTGTCCTCCACCGGAATGGGATCGACATGATTGTATTTAGGCTTTAGCGAGAATTCGCCATCCGAAAACATATCGAATAAATCATCATCCGGATTGACCAATTCGGTATGGCTGATTGCGACATCCAGGCTAGCTAGCAAGGTGGCACGGTCTTCGCCAAATTCATCAAAGGCACCTGAATGCACCAATGCTTCCAATACCTTTCGATTGACAATTTTTCCCGACACCCGCAAACAGAAATCGAATAGGTCCCCGAATTTCTTTTGGCGTCTAGCCGCAAAGATTTCCTTCAGGACCGTCCCACCGATTCCTTTTATGGCACCAAGACTGAATCGAATCCCTTCTTTCTCCGGTAAAAAAGGATAGCCGCTTTCATTAATGGAAGGAGGCAGCACGGAAATGCCTTTCTTCTTGGCTTCACGGACATACTGGGCAATCTTATCATCATTTCCGACGGCAGAGGTCATGAGGGCAGCCATGAAATACTCATGATAATGGGTTTTCAAATAGGCAAGCTGATAGGCAATGACACTGTATGCTACAGCATGGCTCCTGTTGAATCCATAATTGGCGAACCGGACGATCAGGGTATAGATGTCGTCCGCTGTTTTCTCGGAATACCCTTGCTTCAAGGCACCATTCACGAAATGCTCCCTCTCCTGGTCCAATACTTCCTTTTTCTTCTTCGAGACGGCACGCCTTAATAAATCGGCCTCTCCCAGGGAGAAACCGGCAAGTCGTGATGCAATCTGCATGATCTGTTCCTGATATACGATGACGCCGTATGTAGGATCGAGAATCTCCTTCAAATCCGGATGGTGATATTCTATTGGGACCAGCCCGTGTTTGCGCTCGATGAAAAGTGGAATGTTTTCCATGGGACCTGGACGATATAAGGCATTGACCGCGACGATATCTTCAAAACGGTTTGGCTTCAGGTTCATTAACACCTTCCGTATCCCATCCGATTCGAACTGGAACACGCCCGTCGTTTCACCCCGTCCCAGCATGGACAGGGTCTGCGGATCATCCATGGGTATATGGGACAAATTCAGTTTTTTCCCCATCCCCTTTTGGATGTTTTTCAAAATATTATCCAGGAGCGTTAAATTGCGCAGACCTAGAAAATCCATTTTCAGAAGGCCGAGTTCCTCGAGGAGGTCCATTGGATATTGAGTCAGGTGGATGCCATCATGCCCTTCCTGAATCGGGATATGCTCAGTGAGCGCCTGATCGCTTATGACGACACCAGCCGCATGTGTGGAGGTATGGCGTGGAAGCCCCTCAAGCAGAAGTGCCGTTTCAAAAAGCTTCTGGTTCCGCTCACTTTCCTTTATGAAGTCCTGTAATCGCTTGGATTCTTTTAACGCTTCAGGCAAGGTGATCCCAAGGCGTCCCGGGATCATTTTCGATACCATTTCCTGCTCTTTTGTATTCAAACCGAAGACGCGTCCGGTATCACGCAACGCCGCCTTTGCGGCTAAAGTACCAAATGTGATGATTTGGGCAACATGCAATTCCCCGTATTTCTTCGCGACATAAGCAATCACTTCCTCGCGGCGGTTATCCGGGAAGTCAATATCGATATCGGGCATCGTTACCCGCTCAGGATTTAGAAATCGCTCGAACAGCAGAGAATGTTCGATTGGATCGACATCCGTAATCGACAGAACGTAGGCGACCATCGATCCTGCTGCAGACCCCCGTCCCGGCCCCGTCAAAATCTGGTGGTCCCTTGCAAATTTCATGAAATCCCAAACGATTAAGAAATAATCGCTGAATTTCATTTGCTTAATGACAGCCAATTCAAAGCGCAGACGCTCTTCATATTGGATAGATGGTTCAGGTATTCGTTTCTTCAAGCCCTGGAAGCAGAGGGTTTCGAGCATTTCTTCAGCCGTAACTCCAGTTGCTGTAGGGTATTTGGGTAGCAGGGAACGATGAAAAGGAATAGTAAGATTGCATTGCGCGGCTATATGTAGCGTATTTTGAAGGGCATCCGGCAAGTCACTGAACCGTTCAGCCATTTCAGCACGGCTTTTCATATAAAACTGTGTGGATGGAAGCACCACCCTCGTTTCGTCCGCCAGCTTGTCGCCATTACCGATGGCCAGTAGCGCTTCATGTGCCAGTGCATCACTTTGGTTCAAGTAATAGACCGGGTTCGTCGCTACAAGCTCGATTTTCAGCTCTTTGGCCAATTGACAGATTGCTTGTATTTGCTGCTCCTCCTTGGCAATATCCAGCCGTTGAAGGGATAAATAAAAGTTATCATGTCCGAACACTTTCAAAAATTGCTCGGCAGCTTTCCTCGCCTCCTCGGGCCTTTCTTCTTCCAATAACCTTTCGATTTGCCCTTCCGCACCCGGGGAAAGCGCAATCAATCCCGTAGAATAGGCTTTAAGCCAATTAAATGGAATGCCCGACGGAGATTTCGTTTTGATAGCACTGCTTATTTTCAGCAGGTTTTGGTAGCCTTGAAGATTTCTTGCTAGTAAAAGAAGAGGATGTGCGGCATCTTGTTCATCTAGAACATCCGCGAGAATCCCGATAATCGGTTTTATCCCCTGTTTTTTGCATTCCTTATAAAAATAAACCGATCCATACATAACATTTCGGTCGGTTAATGCTAGACTCGTACAGCCATCCGCTTTCGCTTTAGCCACAAGTTCACGAATTTTCACCGTACTGCTCAGCAGGCTGTATCCGCTCTGAATATGGAGATGTGTATACACGTTTTTTTCTCCCACCTTTGAAAGGGCATGTTTCTTTTTATTATAGTGTTTATTTCAAAAAAAGAAAATATGTTCTCATTGCCAATCAGGTTCGTCCACTTTGATTTTCACAGGCTATCATATTACCTCCGCGCTTCCCATATAAATAGAGTAGAAGAATATCAAGCCAAAAAGGATGATGATACATGAACGAAGCCTTTGTTCCGGCATTTATCAACAGTTTTTTCATCGCGCTCGGCGTTTTGCTTGGCGGGTCGATCATTGGCGGACTGGCGGCTTTTTTCACGGGACAAGCCCCGATGACGACCGTTTTCCGCTTATCGGACAGCCTAAGGATTTGGGCGATCGTCGCTGCCATCGGAGGGACCTTCGATATGGTCTATAATTTTGAACGTGGCATTTTCCACGGACAAACAAAGGATATCGTGAAGCAGGTGCTATTGATCCTCTCCGCCCTCGGGGGTGCACAGACAGGAGCGTTAATCATCAATTGGTTCACACAGGAGCATATTTCACCATGAGGATCCCCCCTTATCATCGGCTTCCCACCTGGCAGCGTTTTTTTGCCGGTGCAGCATTAGGCGGACTGCTCAGCTGGGTGATTTTCTTTTACATGTACGGAGTGCAGCAGGAAACGCAGATCCGGATCATTCATGAGCAAAGAGAAGAGATGAAGGATTTGACCGAAAAAATCGCGATTTGGGAGCAGGATTACAAAAAATTAAATCAGCAAAACGAAGAGATTTTAACGATTCAAGAAGTCGAGGTGAAAATCACCAACGGGCAATTTTACAGCCTCGATAAGCTGAGTATCGCCGATGCCGAGGATGTCATAGAAGATGACCTCTCTTCCCTTCTCGCTAAAGATGTCGTAAGTGTATATAACGGAAAAGTGCTGCTTAAGAAGTCGATTGAAAACAAAATCATCGAGATTAATAAGAAACGGTACGAACTGGAAGTCAATGAAATTATGTTTTATACAAAAATGAATATTGAACTCACAATCAAGAGGGCGAAATGATGCTATTGGAGAGGTGAACGATGAACCCAATCTTAAACCAAATCGGTGCGGTCTTTATCCCGGTTCGTAATATTGAAGTGGCCCGCGATTGGTATTCTGACCTGTTGGGCATCCCGGTGACCGGGGATATTTTATTCGGGCACCTGTATGCCTTGCCTATGATCGGAACGGGCATTGTTTTGGACAGTAAGATATTTTCCGAAGATCGCATTTTCAAAGTCCCTCCCTTTCACTTCAACACGACGAACGTCATCGAAGCGTACGAATATATGAAAGGGAAAGTAGAATGTACAACAGGAATCGAACATGACCGATGGTTCAATTTCAAAGATCCCGATGGCAACCAGCTAAAAATTTCCCAACATCGTGAATATCTACATGGCAAAAGACCAAATTCAAGATGATTTGGTCTTTTTGCTTTTCTTATTCGGCTTTGTTTACCTCTTCTAGATCAGCCAAAATATCATCCACTGCATCCCAAGAATAAATAGAGGCCCCTGCTGCAAATGGGTGTCCGCCACCATTGTATTTCCTGGCGATCATGTTGATGATTGGACCTTTAGAACGGAAACGAACCCGGATCTCCTTTTCTTCTTCAATGAAAAAGACCCAAGATTTCACGTTTTTAATCGAACCCAGCGAGGAGACAAGCTGGGAGGCTTCTGAAGGCGTCGCATGAAATTTTTCCAGGATATCCTTCGTGATGATCATCTTCCCTGTTCCGTTTGGTAGAATCTCGAAGTTTTGCAGCACATAACCATTCAGGCGGGTAATGCTTTCATCGACATCATACATCTCTTGATATAACTGTGGACGGGAGAATGAATAATGAATCAACTCACTTGCATAGGCGAATGTTTTCTCGGTCGTGCTTTGAAAAAGAAAACGTCCCGTATCACCAACGATACCTGCATAAAGTAGACGGGCTGCCTCATCGCTCATCTTCAATCCTTGATCTTTACCAAATAGATAAAATTCATAAATCATTTCACTCGTCGAGCTAGCGGACGTATCGACCCAACGCATGTCTCCATAGGGATCTTCGTTTGGATGGTGATCAATCTTGATCAGCTTATCCCCTGTCGGATAACGGCTGTCGCAGATTCGGTCAGTATTGGCGGTGTCACAAACGATGACCAAAGCCCCTTGGTACATTTCATCCGAAATCACATCAAGCCTCCTTAAATAATGTAACGAAGGCTCTTCTTTCCCGACCGTGAAAATGCGCTTCTCAGGAAATGACGCCTTCAGAATTTCAGCCAATCCCCCTTGCGAACCATAAGCATCCGGGTCAGGCCGGACATGGCGATGAATGATAATCGTATCATAACGCTTTATATCTGCTAAAATTTCAGCCTTCATATAAATCTCCTTTTTATATATGTTATTGTACAAATTAAGACGATATATTTTATTTAATCAAAAAATTGGCGAAATAGGAAGGCTCATCTTGTTTTAGGTGGCAATCTCTAGAGTTTCCCGCTACAATAATAAGGTACATATGTTAAATTGGGGGAATTATAAACCATGCCTATCCTTGTCACCTTGATCGTTCTGTCACTAGGGATTTATGTATTTTACAAAATTAAAATGGTACGCACGAAAATGCCGATGGAGAAAAAGTGGATTTCAGGAAAATCATCCATTGCCCTCGGTGCCTTTGTAGCCTTATTTGGAGTCAATCAGCTTTTCCTTTTCCAAACGACCGTTACATACATCATTGCTGCCGTATTCATTGTTGTCGGACTATTCAGCGTTTGGGGCGGTTACAAAATGTATAAGTTCTACCTCCCACATGCCATTGAAGAAGCCACAAATCAAAGAGGATAATCGAATTCGATTATCCTCTTTCGTTAGTTAAGAACGATCAAGCAACTGACATGTCAGCATGGCTTTCCCTACAAGCTTGCCTTGGTTAAATACCTCGACATCCACTTTCCCGAACTTACGCCCCACATCCAGGACACGCGGATGAATTTCAAGCGTACTGTCGATCTGAACAGGCTTGATGAAGTAAATCGTCATATTTTCAACGACTAAATCGCCGCGTTTGTAGCCTCTGAGTGCACGATTGGCTGAATCCGTAACCAGTGTCGTGAACACCCCACTTGAAATCGTACCAAGATAATTGGTCATTTGAGGTGTAACACCATAGCTATACACTTCTTGTCCCTTGCCTTGGTTTGACGTCATCACCAGCTGGCTCGTGATCGTATCGTCAATCGTTTCACCGACCTGTGGCTGTCTTTGGCTCATCTGTAACGCCTTCAGTACATCCTGCCTGCTCACGATCCCTTTCAGGATGTGACTGTCACTAACGACTGGAATCAACTCGATTCCTTCCCACACCATCATATGGGCAGATGAGGCAACACTCATTTTATCGCCTACGGTCATCGGATTCTTCGTCATCACCTTATCAATGAGCGTCGTTTCTTCTTGGCCCATGACATCTTTTGAGGTGACCATACCCTGAACCTTCATGTTTTCATCAACGACAGGGAAACGGCTATGACCCGACTCCTGATTCAATTCATGCCAATTTTGAACCCGATCACCCACGGTTAAGAAGGTCGTTTCCTGAACGGGCGTCAAAATATCCTCTACCAATAGGATTTCCTTTTTGATCAATTGGTCATAAATGGCCCGATTGATCATGGTCGCGACAGTAAAGGTATCGTAACTCGTTGAAATGACCGGCATCTCCAATTCATCGGCCAATATCTTAACGGATTCTTCGGCATCGAACCCACCGGTAATCAGCACCGCTGCACCTGCTTTTAATGCGTGCTCATGCGCCTGGGTACGATTCCCTACAATCAACAGGTTTCCTGCACCCGTATATCTCATCATCGCTTCAAGCTTCATCGCACCGATAACGAATTTATTTAACGTTTTATGAAGACCCGTTTTTCCACCTAAGACTTGTCCATCAACTATATTGACTACCTCGGCAAACGTTAGCTTCTCAATATTCTCTTTTTTCTTTTTCTCAATACGGATCGTGCCGACCCGCTCAATGGAACTTACATAGCCTTGATTCTCCGCCTCTTTAATCGCACGGTATGCCGTGCCCTCACTTACATTCAGGACTTTGGCAATCTGGCGGACGGAAATCTTTTCACCAACCGGAAGTCCATCGATATGTTTTAATATTTGTTCATGCTTTGTAGCCAAGCGCTTCACCCTTTTCACGGTATTCCTATATCCCATTATAAGGTCAAAGAGCCTAGATTATCAAACAACTACTGATATTCACGCAACCTTTTCTTTTGATGCTGCCGTTTCACTTTCCGTTTTGCAGGTGAATACAGAATGCCTGTCAAATTCCCCGCCACGGCTAATAGCGCGAACAAAAGCCAAGTTCCCCCAAACAAACTCTCTGGGCCCCCGCTTTCCAACGATAGGCGCGGAACTGCATAATACAGCATCACACCGCATAAAAGCAAACAGAGCAATAACCTTTGCTTCATCCAACCCCCTCCTTCATTCCATCCCTTAATTTTATGCAAGAGGATGAATAAAAAGAATGGAGCCTACAGGGGATTTTTAAGCTTGTCGACGAGACATACTACATCCATGCTTCTTGATCATTCATTTCCTATATAAAAAGGAGCCTCCGAATCAGGCCCCTGTTGTTGTGTCATTATAAATCGATTGCATCTCCGGGTTCCATAACCAGTCCATTTTTTGCTTCTAGTATATCGATGAATTTGTTAGGATCCTGTTTGATGACCGGGAACGTGTTGTAGTGGATCGGCACGACCTGCTTCGCCTGGAGGAATTTTGCGGCAAGCGCTGCATCATCCGGCCCCATTGTGAAGTTATCGCCGATAGGCAGAAATGCCAGGTCAATCGGATGTCTTTCCCCAATCAGTTTCATGTCGGAATAAACGGCCGTGTCACCAGCATGATAGATCGTTTTTCCTTCTACAGTCAACAATACGCCGGCAGGCATCCCTAGATAGATGATCTGACCATCTGCCGTATTGAATCCGGTTCCATGAAATGCAGGGGTCAATTTCACAGTGCCAAAATCAAATTCATAAGCACCACCAATGCTCATGCCATGTGTCCTGACGCCTTGATTTCCTAAATAAACGGCTATTTCAGCAATTCCGATGACAAGGGCATCGTGCTTTTTCGCTAATTCCACCGTGTCACCAATGTGATCATTATGACCATGTGTTAAGATGATTACATCCGGCTTTACGTCCGCCACCTTTAGATCCGTTAGTTCATTTCCAGTGATGAATGGGTCAAAAAGAATCGTCTTGCCATTGGTCTCCACTTTCACGATGGCATGTCCATGAAAAGATACTTTCATTAAATGATGCTCCTTTCCGATACACACTTTTTTGAATTTTTTCAAAAGCTTTACCATTTACTATTTAAATAGTTATTGCTAAGGTAATTATATCCTATCTATGGAGGAATCGTCATGAATAAACATTTGAAAGAACTACAAAACTGGTTGCAAACCAATGAGTTGGACGCAGCCATTCTAACTTCTACCGAAAACGTCTTTTATTGCAGTGGATTCTTTAGTGACCCGAATGAAAGACTGCTGGCACTAGCCATTTTCACGAATGCAGAGCCATTTTTGGTTTGTCCGCAAATGGAAGTGCCTGATGCCAAGAATGCTGGATGGCAAGGCGAGATCATTGGCTACACCGATATCGAAGATCCATGGTTGAAAATCCAGAAAGCGGTTAGTCAACGTGGATTATCCTTGAAGAAAATCGCGATTGAAAAACAACATATGAATGTGGAACGCTATGAAAACATACAGCATCATTTTGATGCGCCGGTACTCGTTTCAGCCGAGGAGAAGCTACAAAAGATGCGAATGATCAAATCCGAAGATGAAATGGTCAAGATTCGTGAAGCCTGCCGACTTGCCGACGTGGCTATCGAAGTCGGAGTCAGCGAAATCCGTGAAGGGAAAACCGAAATGGAAATCCTGGCTGCAATTGAATTCGAAATGAAGAAGGTCGGCGTTAGCCAAATGTCATTCTCTACAATGGTCCTGACTGGAAAGAACGGAGCTTCGCCTCATGGAACACCAGGGGCATCGAAAGTTCAGCGTGGTGACCTCGTTCTTTTTGATCTAGGTGTCGTATATGAAGGGTATTGCTCAGACATCACCAGGACCGTCGCGTTCGGGGACATCAATGACAAGCAAGCCGAGATCTATGAAACGGTTCGAAAAGCGCAGGAAGCTGCCATTGCAGCAAGCAAACCCGGTGTTGCTTGTTCCGAGATCGACCGGACTGCCAGAAGCATCATCCAGAACAAAGGCTACGGCGACTATTTCCCACACCGTCTTGGGCACGGACTTGGCATTAGCGTCCATGAATATCCATCGTTAAAGGAAACGAATTCACTTAAGTTGCAAAAGGGCATGGTTTATACAATCGAACCAGGTATCTATGTTCCGGAGGTGGCAGGCGTGAGGATAGAGGATGATCTGTATATAACCGAAACAGGTTGTGAAGTCTTGACCAAATATCCGAAAAGCCTCCAAATATTAAGATAGACTTCACCAAAAATTCGTAAATTTGTTACAATTGAATAAGGAAAATTATAGTATAATGGGAGTGAAGTAGAAGGAGGAGATTCATGATGGGTACGATAGATTATAAAAATATCCTTGTAGCGGTGGACGGTTCTGAAGAAGCAGAATGGGCCTTAAAAAAAGCGATATACCTTGCAAAACTAAGTAACGCGACTCTAGTTCTGGCTCATATCGTCGACACCAGGAATTTCCCGACTATCGAAGCTTACGATATGACTATCCGCGATCGTTCTGAAACCTTTGCCAATGACTTATTGGAAAAGTATAAAACAGAAGCGGTTGCCTCTGGCATCACTAACGTAATTACGGAAGTGGAGTATGGTTCTCCTAAAGTCAAAATACCAAGAGACTTAGCGAAAAAACATACGATTGATTTAATCGTTTGTGGTGCGACTGGACTTAATGCCGTTGAACGTTTCTTGATTGGAAGCGTATCAGAAGGTATTGTTCGCCACTCAAATTGTGATGTCATCATTGTCCGTACTGATAAAAACTAAAATTTTTAAAAAAAGATCGTACACCAAATCGGTGTACGATCTCAGTTTGTCGACAAAAGGGGTCCGGAATGATTTCATTCCGGACCCCTTTTTGATATTTTCTTGAAATTTCGCTCAAAATTTAGAATATAGGTCTC